>JADGHX010000016.1 GCA_019683695.1 Steroidobacteraceae bacterium | reverse complement strand
GAACAGGATGTTGTCGATCGGCACGACCTTGAAGAGCAGCTCGATGCCGGGCTGGTGGTACACGCACGTGTCGAAGAACACGTTGTTGCGCATCATCTCCGCGATGGGCGGGCGCTTCATGTCCTGCGCGAGCCCGCGGTAACGGCCCCAGTGGTACGGCACGGCGCCGCCGCCGTGCGGGATGATGAACTTGAGCGTCGGGAAGTCCTTGAACAGGTCGCCCTGGATGAACTGCATGAACGCCGTGGTGTCGGCGTTGATGTAGTGCGCGCCCGTGGCATGGAAGTTGGGGTTGCACGAGGAGCTCACGTGCACCATCGCCGGCACATCGAGCTCCACCATCTTTTCGTAGAGCGGATACCAGTGCCGGTCGGTGAGCGGCGGTGAGTTCCAGTGGCCGCCCGACGGGTCCGGATTCAGGTTGCAGCCGACGAAGCCCAGTTCCTTCACACAGCGCTCCAGCTCCTTGGCGCTGTTCGCGGGCGGCACACCCGGGGACTGCGGCAGCTGGCACACGCCGACGAAGTTGTTCGGGTAGAGGTCGCACACGCGCTTGATCAGGTCGTTGCAGGCCTGCGTCCAGTGCTGGCTCGTGGTCTCGTTGCCGATGTGGTGCGCCATGGCCGAGGCGCGCGGCGAGAAGATGGTGAGGTCCGTGCCCCGCTCACGCTGGAACTTGAGCTGCGCGTTCTCGAGGCTCTCGCGAATCTGATCGTCGCTGATCTTCAGGTTCGCCGGGGTGGGCACGTGCGCCGGATCCTTGAGGCCGGCGATCTGGCTCTCGCGATACTTCTGCAGGTCCGCAGGTGCAGTGGTGTAGTGCCCGTGGCAATCAATGATCATGGATGCTGACTCGTGTTCCGAAGCGAAGCGATTGGGCAAGGATCATACCTTTGGCGCCGTCGCGGACGCAGCCTTCCGGCGGCCCGGAGCGACACGTGTGCATCGGATGAACAGCCGTCATCCGCGGATCGGCGGTCAGGCGGGCGTTATTCGCACAAATCGGCTGGCGCGTCGCGCTGCGCGATCAGCGCGCCGCCCCCGCGCGGAACGCTTCGAGGGCGCGCAGAGCCGCCTGCCGCAGCAGGCCCTGATCGGACGAGAGCACGAACACACTCACACCGATGCTCCGCAGCCAGCAAAACTCATCGGCATTCATGCCGCCCACGTGCGCGCAAACCGCCTTGCCGTTCGCACGCGCGGCGGAGGCGATGCGCTCCGCCGCTGCCCGTACCGCGGGTGCGTCCGGAGAAGCCGCGCCGAGCGCCACGGTGAGATCGCCCCGGCCGATGAAGAGTCCATCGAGGCCTTCTGTGGCGGCAATGGCGTCGACGCGTTCAATCGCGTCCGGGGTTTCGACGGCGGCCAGCGCGACGACGGCGGCGTCGCTCGCATCGACGTGCGGCCAGATGTCCGCCGCGCCGTAACCTCCGGCGCGTACGGTGTTCGAAAACCCTCGCCGGCCTCCGCGATAGCGTGTGGATGCCGCCACCGAGCGAGCGGTTTCACCGCAGGAGACATGCGGCACCAGCACGCCTGTGGCCCCATCGTCCAGCGCCGCGAGAATGGCATCGTGCGCCGATGAGGGTACGCGCACCAGTGCGGGGAGCGACCCGGCACGGGCGGCCAGCAACGCGAGATCGGTCGCGGTACGGTCGAAGGGGCCGTGCTCCTGATCGATGATCGCGAAATCGAATCCCGCGCCGGCAACGATTTCGGTGGTGTGCGGCCCCGGCGTCTTGATGAACGTGCCCACGAGCAGCTCGCGCTGCCGGAGTCGTTCACGAAATGCGGCGCGCGACATGCTCAGCTGAAATACAGTTTGAGCGCCGTTGCCGAGATGCGGCGGCGGACCACCGGATCCGGCACCCACGAATAGAAATCCTCGAGCGCGTCGCGGTACGTGACCGCTGCTTCGTGCCCGACGAACGGGCAGTCGCTTCCCCACACGAGCCGCTCAGGGCCCGCATGTTCCAGCAGCTTGCGCGCGAGCCGGCGTGCCATGTCGAGCGCGCGCGGATCGCGGCGCGTCTGGCCGTGCGCGGCCCACGTGAGGCGGTAGCCGGCGGAAAGCTTCACCCACGTGCGCCCTTTCTCGACCGAGCGCAGCACGGCCTGGAAGCCTGCGCAGTTCTCGGCCTCCTGCGGGTCCGGATGGCCGAAGTGATCGATGACGAGCTTCGCGCCCGAGGCTTCGAGCTTCTGCAGGATCAGGGGCCACAGCTGCCCTTCCACCACGACGTGCACGTGCCAGTCGAGGTCCGCCACGCGCCGGAGCAGCAGGCGGTAATCCTCGCCGCCGAGATCGGGAAGCTCCTTGCGGCGGGTGAGCTGCAGGCGCACGCCGACGATGCCGTCGGCTTTCATGCGCTCGAGAATGTAGCGGTCCGTCGTGGGCGGCACGTTCACGGTTCCGCGCAGGCGCTTGTACTTGCGCAGCATCTCGAGCATGTAGTCGTTGTAGTGCCCGTAGATGCTGATGCCCGCGATCACGCCGAAATGCACCCCATGCTCATCGAGCGTGCGCAGGTAGTCTTCAGCCGTGAAGCCGTAGTCCGGCGTGTGCCAGGGAGACGCCCCAAGCGGCATGTCCCGCGTGAAGATGTGTGCATGGGAATCGACGATGGGCGCGTCGTGGAACGGGGTGTCGTCCTGGGATCGGGCGTCCTGGCTCATCACTGACCTGTGTGTACCTTTTCAGGGCATCGGATAATCGTCTGCGTTCAGTACCCAGCCGGACATCATCGAGAAATCCCTCCGTGGCGGAGAGAAGATGTCGACGAGCTGATTGCCGGCGGGCGCGGTCGCCGCGGAGGTGTGAATCGCCGGCGGCGGTATCACTGCGATCGACGGCGCGGGGCAATGCACGTGCTCGTCCTCGCGCCAGTGATGCTGGTTCGCCACCCACGGCCAGCGCAGGTGGTGCATGAAGGCGCCTTCGAGCGCGAGCGAGCATTGCTCGAAGTCCTCGTGATGATGCGGCGAGAGCCGCGTGACGTCCCGCGGCGGCTCCCGGGGAATCACGTTGATCATCATCGTCGTGCAGCGCCAGATGCGCCCGAATCGCCCTTCCTGCGGCGGCACGTCCAGGCTATACGCGCGCACGCGAAACCCGCCCGGCGGATCCGGCCAGGGCTGGAACGGCGGGATGCGCGGGTTCGGCTGCGCGTAGGCATTGGCGTTCGAGCACTTCGCAACGAGATCGGCGTTGCGAGTGGTGAACATTCGCACGACCTGCCCTCCGCTCACGGTCACTCGGCTGTCACCGGGCGGCATGATCACGAGCGAATAGCCTTTCACTTCGAGCGATTCGCCGGGCGCGGTGATTTGGGCGACGGTATCCGGCTGCGGAAGCAGCAGCATGTATTCATCCGGTTGCGAGTCGCGTGCGAGCACGGCTTCCGAGGTGGCTTCCGTGTATGCGATCACGAAGTTCTGGCCGCGTGCGTACCACGTGCGCGCGGCGCTCGAGGATTCTGCGGGCGGCAGCTCGTGGAATTTCACGTAGTGCGCCGGCGAGAAGGCTGCGGAGCTGCCGTCCATGGCATACGGCGAT
The DNA here is from genome assembly GCA_019683695.1 of Steroidobacteraceae bacterium. Lineage (GTDB taxonomy): Bacteria > Pseudomonadota > Gammaproteobacteria > Steroidobacterales > Steroidobacteraceae > JADGHX01. The sequence continues at coordinate 41,764 of JADGHX010000016.1, read as the reverse complement.
GCTTGTTGGCCGCCTGCGCCAGCAGCAAGTCTGGAACGGGGATCGGATGGGCTATACATGTTTCGATGCCGTGATCAGAAACGAACGTGCTCCACACCCTTGAGCCGCAGGCGCTCGCGCACCTCATCTGGCGTCGCCACGCGCAGCGACAGCTCCTTCAGAATGCGCACGATCTTCCGCACCTGCTCGGCGTTGGAGCGAGCGAGCTGGCCTGGCCCGATATAGAGACTGTCCTCGAGCCCCACGCGCACGTTGCCGCCGAGCAGCGCGTTGTGGGTGCACAGGGCCATCTGGTGACGACCCGCCGCAAGCACGGACCACTCGAAGCCCGACCCGAACAGCCGCTCCGACGTGCGCAGCATGTGGAGCAACTGATCGAGCTCCGCGCCCACCCCACCGAGAATGCCCAGCACGAACTGCAGGAACAGCGGCGGCTCGTACAGCTTGCGATCGAGCATGTACGCCAGATTGAACAGGTGCCCCACGTCGTAGCACTCGAACTCGAAGCGCACGCCGTGACCCTTCCCGAGCCGGTTCATCACCGTCTCGATATCCTCGAAGGTATTGCGGAAGGTGTGCCGGTAGGCGATCCCGAGCAGGTCGCGCTCCCAGTCGTGCCGCAGCTCCGGCACACGCGCAAGGGCCGTGAACCCACCGAAGTTCATGGTGCCCATGTTGAGCGAGGTCATCTCCGGGCTCGCCCGCTCCGGCGCCTGCAGGCGCTCTTCGAGCGTCATGCCCGGGCCGCCGCCGGTGGTGATGTTCACGATCGCCGACGTGCGCTCACGAATCTCCGGCAGGAACTGCATGAACACGTCCGGATCGGCCGTTGGCCTGCCATCGCGCGGGTCCCGCGCGTGCAGGTGCAGGATGGCCGCGCCCGCCTCGGCGGCCGCAACGGACTCCTCGATGATCTGCCGCGGCGTAAGCGGCAGGTGGGGAGACTGGCTCGGCGTGTGGATCGAGCCGGTGATCGCACACGTCACGATGACGGACTTTGCCATGCCCGCAGCCTCACTTCAGAAGCACTGGCGGCTCGCGTCCCGACACGGGGTTCCGGAAGTGGAATCCCATCGTGTCGATCTTCGGGAACGGCGCGAAGGTCACGCCGCGCAACGGCCGGTCGGGGGGATACGGGAACTGGGCCTGGGGCGCAAAGCGGGTCGCATCCCCGCTCTTCACGTTCGCCCAGCCCGCCTTGTAGCTCGTGGTCCAGACGTAATCGAGATCCATCCCCTGGATCTTCCAGACGCCGTTTTCCTTGACGACCTGGTTTTCGTAGATGCCGGCGATGTACGAGCCATCCGACGTGGGTGAGCTGTTGATCTGGAACAGCCGCGTGCGCACGCGTGCCGACCTGCCATCCTCTGCGACAGTGACGTACGGCTGGGTCTTCTGATGAATCGCCATCATGGCGCCACGCCGACCGCTGTTGCCGTAACGCGTGGTGAGTGACTTGCGGATGCGCTCGCGCCCCACGTAGGTGCCGATGTACGACAGCTCCTTCCAGCCGTTCTGGGCGAAGAGATCCGCCGTGTCGTGCCACTGGAACTCGTCGATGTAGTAGCCGTAGGCGTTGGCCACGTTCTCCGCGCCATCGAATGCTTCGGCGATCGCCAGATGTCGTTCGGCTTCCGCGAGCCGCGACTCGAGCTCGGACGGCGTGCGCGCCGGAACCCGAATCGACGTCACGTGCGCATGCGCTCGCGCCGGGTTCTCGAAATGAAACGGCGGAACGTAGAACGTGGGATAGGCCTTGTACGTTGTGGTGGGCGGACGGTCTGCAGGGAATGCGGGATTTGCACCTTGCACCGGCTCAGCATCCACGGCCCAGCCCTTCGCGTAGTCCGTGCGCATCCGCGTGAAGATGTGCATGGAGGCGATCTTCCACACACCCTGCTGCTTCACGTAAGTGTTCTCGTAGATGCCCACGCCCCAGCGCGCCCCAACGCCGTTCACGCCGGTCATGCTGAGCTGGGTTCCGCGCGCTTTCGCGGCGCGACCATCGGCCGAGATCGTGATCACGGGCTGCAGCTGCAGGCGATCGTTCACCTCGCCTTCACTCAGCCCCTGCGACCCGAACTGTTCGAGCGCGCGACGGATGCTGACCTTGCCGACGAACACGCCCTCCTGCTCCAGCTCGAGCGTTCCGTCCGCCGCGAAGAGGTCCGCCACGTCGTCCCACATCTTGCGATCGACGTAGAAGCCGTAGGCGTTCTGCAGGTTCTGCACGGCGGAGGCGTCATTCATGCGCTGGATGCGCGCTTCGAGCTCCGCAACGCGCGTCGCAAACCGGGAATGTTCCTGCGGACCGTTCGTCACCACCGGCAGATCATCCGGGATGATCGTGCCCGCACGATCCGGCGTGTAGTGGTAGGGAACCAGTCCCACCTGCGCGCCGCCAGGGCCATTGAGCGTGCGCCAGCCCGTGTCGTACGGGCCCGCGTACTGCGGGAAGAACGTTTCCTTCGCAATCTTCCACACGCCATCTTCGAGCGTGTACTCGTTCTCGTAGATGCCGCCGGCCCACGTGGCGGAGGCGCCATACTGCCCGCGCAGCGCGACCATGTGCCAGCGGCCCTTCGCACGCTTCCCGTCAGGGTTCAGCGTGACGACCGGGCTCAGGAAAAGAACAGTGTTCAGCTGGCCATCCCCAAGACGCTCCTTGCCACCGCCATATTCGTTCACCAGATGCTGGCGGATGGCGTCTCGCCATGCGTACTTCCCAGCTGCGCTCGACACGACCGCGTCTTTCGCAAACAGGGCTGCGGCTTCATCCCAGAGGCCCGCTTCCAGATAGTGCGCGTACGCATGCTGCAGGCGTTTCACCGCCCGCACAGCTTCCACGGCTTGCACGCCCGCGGCCAGCCGCTCGACGCGCTGCTCGACGGAACGCGAGCGCATCTCAGCGCTCTCCTGCTCCATCGCTTCCTTGAGAACGCTGTCATCGATCAGCGTGGCGAGTTGCTCGCGCGTGCGCGGAGCACGGTTGCGCTCTTTGGCCACCCAGACCTCTTCCTCCACGAGCACGTTGAGCAGATCGCTGACCAGCGTTCCGGGATAGCCTTCGTGGTGCCACACCTGTGAGATCAGATGCGTGTCGTAGCCGGTGGACTTCGACACGAGCGGCCACGCGTCCTGCGGCTCCCGCCGAATGCGGGCGGATGCCTTGATGAGCGCACGGACGAACGCCACGATCTGCCGGCGCTTGGCCGGATCCGCGAGATGCTCCGCCGTGGTATTCAGGTTGAACAGCTCGCGGTACACGGAGCGATCCTGGAACTCGATCGCGTCGGGGCCGAGCAGGTCCGCCGCCTTCTGGATCTCCGGCTCCCAGATCGTCACGGCATCCAGCTCGCCCTTCTGCATCATTCCCGGAATGAGATGCAGCGGGAATGTGCGCACGACGGTCACGTCTGATTCGGTGAGACCGACCGTGCCCAGCATCTTCGAGAGGAAATATGCCGAGGAGGTCGACGGCACCGTGCCGATCCTTTTGCCCTTCAGATCCTCGAGCTTCGCGATGCCCGCGGAACGCCGCGCAAGCAGGCGATAGAAGCCTTCGGACACGGTGAAGATGATGCGCAGGTTCGGGTGATCCACGGACTGGCGCAGCGCCTGCGTTTCCGCGTTCGTGGCGAGGTCCGCCTCGCCGTCGCGAAAGAGATTCGGGATCCCGCCATTCGTGACGGTGACCGGGCCCGCGTAGAGGCGCTCCGCCGCAAGCAGCACGGGCGCAAGCTCAATGGTCGTGGTGTTGCCGTAAACGCGAAGCGGACAATTCGTGCTCTCCGAGCTCGCGTTTGCGCAGCATGCAGCAACAAGCGCGACGACGATCCCCAGCCTGCTCGCGAGTGCTCGCTTCATTCGCTTGCCGCCCCTGAACGTATAGCTTGCGTTGATTTGCAACTGACGTTACTACACGCTTCCGCGAGCGTGGAAGCGTTTTCCAACGCCATCGCCGCGGGGATCAAAAGCTACTTCCGGAAGAATCAAAATGTCCGCACCTGTCATTCTCGTCACGGGCGGCAGCCGGGGCATCGGTGCCGCCACAGCGCGTCTTGCAGCGAAGCGCGGGTACAACGTTGCGCTCACTTACGCGAACAACGAGTCCGCAGCTGCGCGCGTCGCTGATGAGATTCGTGTCATGGGGCGACAGTCACTCGCGCTGCGCGCAAACGTCGCGAGCGAAGAGGATGTCGCGCGTGCGTTTGCCGCTGTCGATGAAAAGCTCGGGCGGCTTTCGGCAGTGGTCATCAACAGCGGCATCACAGGTCACAACTCGAGGCTCGATGAAGCGGACACCAGCACGCTGCGCGAGGTGATCAACGTGAACCTCCTCGGCGCCATGTTCTGCGCGCGTGAGGCGGTGCGAAGAATGTCCACCAGGCACGGCGGTACCGGCGGCGCGATCGTCTTCATCTCCTCGCGTGCTTCCGTATACGGCTCTGCGGGCGAATACGTGTGGTACGCCGCGGCCAAGGGTGGCATGGACAGTCTGGGCATTGGCCTTGCCCGCGAGGTCGGCCGCGAAGGCATCCGCGTGAACGTGGTCTCGCCCGGCCCGATCGGCACCGAGATTCACCGCCCGGGGCGTCTCGAAAAAGTGGTCGACCGGTGCGCGATGGGCCGCGCCGGGCGCCCGGAAGAAGTGGCGGAAGCCGCCCTCTTCCTCGTCTCCGATGCGGCGGCCTATTGCACCGGCGCGAATCTCGCCGTTGCGGGCGGCGCGTGAGTCAGGCTCAGCTCAGCGGCAGTGCTCGGGCCAGATGCGCCTTGCGATACTGACGCGGCGTCATGCCGAAGTGGTCGCCGAACACGCGCGTGAAGTGTGCCGCGCTGTTGAAGCCATACTGAAACGCGATGTCCGTGAGCGTTCGCCCGCTCCACAACGGGCTCGCAATCTGCCGCGCGCATTCTTCCAGGCGCCTGCGCAGAATGTACGCAGAGACGGTTTCCCGATCGGGCACGAAAAGCATCCGCAGATAGCGCGGCGAGATGCGCAACGCGCGCGCCACCATGCCTGGCGACAGATCCGGGTCCTTCAGATGCGCTTCGATGAACTGGCGCGCGGCGGCACGGCGCGCGCCGACGGCGGAGGACTCCGCAATCCATGGATCGAACGCAATGGCGTACGACGTCGACAGCACGTCGAGCATGCTTCGCGTGATCATCGAAGCGAACTTCGACGGCAACCCGTGCTCGACCTGATCCCACAAGCTCTGAACCATGGTCGCCGCGGCAGTCGTGAATGCCTCGCGTGCGGGTAATCGCAACCCACACACCCGTTCGGGATGGGGAAGGTACGTGCGCAGCACGTCCGGATCCACGCGCAGAATGATGAAGTCCGCGGCGCCCGTGAAGCGGAGGCGATGGGGCCTCGCGTTGTCGCACAACGTGAAGTCGCCCTCTTCGAGCGTGGTCTCGTGCCCGTAGTGCGAGAACACAGCACTGCCGCGCAGCTGCAGGACGAACGAGAACAAACGACGGGACGACAAATCGATATGCGAGCGGGTTCGCTCGATATCCGTCGGCTTGGAGTGCACGCGAGCGATGCCGAGATCGCCAACGTGATCCACCTTCAGCTCCGCCTCGAACTCCTCGCGATCGAGCGGATTGAAGGTCACCTGAGCAAAGCGCGACGAGTAAACCTGGTTCCAGTAGATCGCTCTCGTGCCCGGTGGCACGTGGCTGGTGCTGTAGACGTCCAAGTTGCCGCCCCCCTCAATTGTCTTCGGGCTGGAATACTACAGCGAAGACACGGGGTGTGCGCGCGTTGTGAGCGGGCGGGGACGGGCTGGCCCACCGGGGGGCGCGGGGCGGCGCCGGCCACCGCGGGCCCGGCGCGCCACGGACCTCAGAACCGCTTCCCGAAGGACAGGAACCACTCGCGCGGCCGCCCGGGCTGAGCGTCCGTTTGCGGGTAGCCGAGACCCTGATAGTCGAACACGTTCACCCAGTAGAACTTGTCGAACAGGTTCGTCACGCCCGCCGCGATCGTGAAGTCACGCTCGGTGTTGTCGTACGTGATCCGTGCGTTGAACAGGGATCGCGCGGGCATCAGGTCGTTGTACTTCGTCGATGTGCCGCTCACGATCTGATTGCTCTCGTATGTCCAGTCGAGACGCGGAGTGATCGCGCCGCCCAGGGCACCGAGCGCGAACCGGTACTGGATGCCGGCGCTCGCGGTCCAGAAGGGGTTGCCCTGACGGCGGTTGACCACACGCTGCGCGATGTCCGGTGACCAGAATCTGGACCAGCCTACGGATCCGTTCACCGCCAGCGCGTCGGTCGGCGCGATCGTGTATTCGAGCTCCGCGCCACGCACGGTCGCGGGGAGATTGCGGTAGTAGGTGCGACCGATGCAGACGATGCCGGTGTTGGTCGGCAGCGTCTGCGTGCTGCATCGGGTCGACCCCGGCGGTCCACCCGGCAACGGCTCGAGCTGCTGGTTTCCCGGCACGGGCTGCAGGTTGTTGTCGAGCGTCGCTTCGGCGCCGCCGATCGCGGTCGGGCGATTCTTGAAGTCCGTGTAGAACGCGGCCGCATTCAGACGGATCCGCCTGTCCCACAGATCGAGCTTGGCGCCCAGCTCGTAGGCAACGTCGTCGTTCCCATCGAACTGACCGACCTGCGTCACCTGCAAGGGCCGGGGGTTGTAGCCCGGCAGCGAGTTGCCGGACGCGGCCGAGGTGTACAACAGCGCCGTGTCGCTCAGCTGATAGTTGATGCCCAGTTTCCAGCTCGACTTCTTCTGCTGGGGCACCACGGCGAAGCGGATGTCGCTCGGGCTCGGACTGACATCCGCCAGATTGCTGAAGTTGACGACCTTCTCGTCGTCGGAATAGCGGCCGCCGATGATGAAGCTCCACGCATCGCCGAACGGCCGCAGCGTCACGTTCGCGAACACCGCTTTCGTCTTCGGTTCGTACGTGGTGTAGAGCTTGCGTTGACCGCCCACGCTGCCTTGCGCCAGCGCCGCGTGCTGAACGCCTTCGGCATCGAAATAGAAGACGCCGCCCACCCAGTCCATCAGCGCCGAGGTATGAGACAGGCGCACCTCCGTGGTCAGATACTTGTTCACGATATCGTTGACCACGTGCTCGACGACGAGCGGCGTGCCGTCGGTGTCGAATGTGTGGATCTCATCCAATACGCGATACCCCACCACGGCGGTGAGATTCATGTTGTTGCCGAAATCCCAGGCGAGCTTGGTCGAGAGCCCCCAGTTGAGCAGATCGTTGTGGGCGGGGAGCTCGTAACCGCCGCGCGTGTAACGGCCGTCAACCATCGTGCCGTTGTAGTAGCTGTTGCCCGGGATCACCGTGCCGGCCGGGATGCGGTCTTCGTACGTGACGTACGTCGTGTACGGGTCGCCGGTCATGAAGCGCTCATCGATCGTCAGGCCGAAGTACCCGGCCTGCGTTCGCATGTTGTTGTTCGCGCGGGTCGGGTCGATATCGACTATGGAGTCGGCGGTGTTCTCGGACAGGTCGCGGATGTAGTCACCGTTGACGGTGAGCCTCACGGTGGGACTGGCCTGCCACAACAAACTCACCCGCCCGGCGTGGACGTTGTCGCCGCCGAGTCGCCCGATGGTGCAATCGTTGGGCGTGAAGTTCGGCGTCCGGGTCATCAGCACGTTCGTGGTCGGGAAGGTGCCCGCCAGTTCCGGGGTGCCGCGCCGGATCATCTCGCAGGTGAACTCGAGGCGCCGCTGGTAACCTTCGCGCTGCTTCGACAGGCCGGAGATCATGAGCGCCACGCTGTCACTCAGCGGCAGGTTGAGTCCCGCGCGCACATCGCGTCTGTCATACCGGCCGGCGGTGAAATCGACGTACCCGGTCGTGTCCGTGAGAGAAGGCTGCCTGCCCACGATGTTCAAGGCACCCGCGAGCGAATTGCGACCGAACAGCGTGCCCTGCGGCCCGCGCAACACCTCGATGTGATCGATGTCGAGCAGATCGAAGTTCGCGCCGAGCAGCACCGGGTAGTAGACCTCGTCGATGTAGAAGGCCACGGCGCCCTCGCCCGCGAGGCTCGTGTCGCCGGAGCCAATGCCCCGGATGAACGCGGAAACGCCGGGGCCGAAGGCGCCCTGCACGCGACGGAACTGGGAGTTGGGGACGACCGACGTGAGATCGGACACGTTGGTGATGCCCCGTTCCTCGAGCGCCTCCGCGCTGACGGCCGTGATGGCAATCGGCGTGTCCTGCAGGTTGGTCGCCTGGCGGGTCGCGGTGACGACGATGTCCGGGATGTACTCCTCGAGTTGCACGCGCTCGCCGTTCGAATCCGTCGAGGTCAGGAGGCCCGCATCCGCATTCCGGGCGCGGTCCTGCGCAGGCGCCTGCGCCTCGGCCTGCGCCTGCAGCGCACCCGCCAGCATGAGCAACGTGGACACGGCTGAACTGATCGACGATCTCCCGCGCATTGACGGTTACCCCCTTGCCTGATCTGGATGTGTTTTTAGTGGGGCAAGGCGCCGGAAACTTGTCCGGAAGGGCAACGCCTTTTGCGGGTTTGCGGCGCCGGGCGCGGAATGAGGGCTTTCAGAGCCTGGGATTCGTCGGGGGTGTACCGCCCTGGAACCATGCATCAAACTTGCGGCAGGACCAGAGCCAGCGTCCTGAGCTGTCCTTCACGCACGTGTCGGTCACGAGCGCAATCTGAATGGGCGGATGCGTGGGCAGCACCGGCGCACCATCCGCTGCGTACAACAGCAGGTACCACGTGCTCGTGGCGCGCGTATCACTTTCGAACTGCACGCGAAAGTTACTCACCGCATGCACCGCGGTGCGCTGACCACGCGCCTCGCGCCAGCGATAGAACTCGAGAATCCTGGCTTTGCCGCGATAGGTGGCCTCGGGGCCTTCGAAAATGGCGTCTTCGGTGTAGTACTCACCCGCGCGCCGTCCCCAGTTCGTGTCGACGTCGTGCCAGTACTCCATCAATTGTCTTTGCAGTTCGAGCGTGGTGAGCAGCTGTTCGGTGCGATCCATTCAGTCCCCTTTCGTGTCATCTGACCTCGAGCGTGGAGGCCCCTGTTGCGCGCGGGGACTCCACCGCGGAATCGAGCGCGGCAAGATCACGCCCCGCCGTCTCGGGAAGCAGCAGCGTGGCGAGGATGGCGCAGCTCACGCCCGCAATACCCATGACCAGCATCGCGTTCCCGAGGCTCGTCAGCGCCGCCACGAGCGCCACACCTTGAATGAAGAGGCCACTGCAGGCGCGACCGAAGTTGTACGCGAAGGCCTGTCCCGTGCCACGGACTTCGGTGGGAAACAGCTCGGTGAAGTACGGCCCGAAGGACGCGTAGATGCCGAACTGGAAGAACCCGTAGACGAATCCGGCGGGCATGAGCGTGAACGCAGAGTTCCCGAGCGGCGCATGCAGATAGAACGATGCCGCAAGGATGAAACCGACGCCGAAGAGCTGGAAGATGCGGCACCGGCCCACGCGGTCCGAGAGGCTCGCGTTCACGAGAAAGCCGAAGAACCCGCCCACGCTGTTCATCAGCACGTACAGCCCTGCCGCACCGGCCGCGAGTCCGCGCTCGTGCTGCAGGAATGTCGTCAGATAGTTGCTGACGGCGTAGCCGGCGCCTTGCGCGCCCAAGGCGAGGAGCGAGGCGAGAATCGTGGTACGCAGCAGTGCCGGAGAGAAGATGGCGAGGACCTTCGTCCTGCGTCCCTCGGCACGCGCTCGCTTCATGGCCTCCTTGTAGATATCCGAGTCGTCATCGCTCCGGCGCACGAAGAAGACGAGCACCGCCGGCAGCATTCCCGCCCAGAAGGCGACGCGCCAGCCGTACTCCGGGTCGAACAGTGAAACCACGGGTCCGGCGAGCAACGCGGCAAGCCCGGACCCGATCGCGGCGGCGCTGTGCATCGTGCCCACTGCCTTGCCCCGGTACTTGCGCTCGACCATCTCACCAAGCAGCACGGCGCCGACCGCCCATTCGGCACCGAAGCCAAGGCCCTGCAGGATGCGAATGGCCAGCAGCTGCTCATAGGACTGCGCAAGGCCGGAAAGAAAAGAGAAAAACGAAAACCACAGGATCGTGATCTGCAGAATGCGCGCGCGGCCGTAACGATCACACAACCAGCCGCCGAGCCACCCGCCGACGGCGGATGCGAAGTAGTTTGCGCTCGCGATCGAGCCCGCTTCGGCGAGCGACATCCCGAAGGCCACGAGCAGAGCCGGCAGGAGGTACTGGTACACCAGCCCGTCCATCGCATCGAGTCCCCACGCGACGGAGCACGTCCAGAACACGCGGCGGACCTTCGCGCTGGCCTGGGTGTACCACTCACCCATCAGAGAGCAGCCCGGTAGATGTCTCGCGCATCCTGCTCGGTGACGGTCCTGGGATTGCGTTCGAGCAGCCTCTGCACGGTCATCGCGGCGCTCGCCATCCGCTCGATGGCGGACTCACCGATTCCGAATTCGCCCAGACGCGAAGGCAGGCCGCAGCGGCGCGCCAGCTCTCGTATGAGCTCGAGTCCGCGCTGCGCGGTCTCCAGGTCATCCCGCCCGCGCTCGACACCCAGCGCGACGGCCACCTCGGCGTAGCGGGCCGGAGCGGCGGGAAGGTTGAACGCCAGAACGTGCGGCATGAGAAGCGCATTTGCCACGCCGTGCGCAATGTGAAACTCGCCTCCGAGCGGATAAGACAATGCGTGGATGGCCGCGGTATTGACCGGCCCCAGACACATCCCGCCGTAGAGACTGCCGAGTGCCACGCGGGTCCGCGCCTCGATATCCGTCCCGTTCTCGACCGCGCGCACGAGATTGCGTGAGATGAGCCGGATTCCTTCGATCGCGTAGTGGTCCACGACGGGATGAGCGAATCGGTTGGCATAGGCTTCGAGGCAATGTGTGAACGCGTCGATGCCTGTCGCGGCGGTCACTGCGGGTGGCATGGACACGGTGAGCAGAGGGTCCACGTAAGCCGCATCCGGCACGAGATGCGGGCTGACAACGCCTTTCTTCAGCTGGTCCGTCTCGTCGAGCAGAATGGCGATCGGCGAGGCTTCGCTGCCCGTGCCGGCCGTCGTCGGCAGGCACACCAGATGCATCGCACGTCCCCGGAGCCGTCCCACGCCGAAGGCATCCCGCAGATCCTGCGATCCGTCGAGGAACGCGGCGACGAGCTTCGCAACATCCATGGCGCTGCCACCGCCGAGGCCGACGATCGCATCGGCCCGCACCTCGCGCGCATCGGCAAGCGCGGCTTCGAAGTCGCGAATGCCGGGCTCCTGCCCCGCGTGCGGCCACACGGTGACCTCACATCCGCCACGCCGAAGATCGGCGAAGAGCGGCTCGCCGAGCTTCACGATCGGCGGCGCCGTGACCACGAAGACCGATCGCTTCCGTCTCTCGATGAGATCCGCCGCGCATTGACTCGCGCAGCCCGCTCCGAACGCAAGCGTTCGGAGCTGATGAAGTATCAGAGGGCGCGTGAACGCTGTCATGGATGCGCCCAGAAGTTGGCCCGCAAGCCCAGGTGAAATTGCGCGCCGTGCGTGTTCAGATCCACGGCACCTTCGTCCGAGGTCGGCACGAAGCGCCGGCCGTTCACACGCGAGCCCGTGACGCCCCCTGGCCGCGCGACACTCGAACCCGTGCTCCCCATCAAACCCCCTGCGCGTTGTACGAATGGCGGGCTCACACGCTCGCACGCGCGAGGCGGGCGTTACTTCGCTGAAGCGGAACGCCGATGGGATCAAAAAGGAACTCGTGCTGAGACGCCGAGGCCAGCGCACGCAGTCCCCCCTTCCGCAGGCCACTCTGGCTCGTTCGATTGCACCACCATACCGCAAGGGCAGGCGGCACGCACCGCGCGGCGATTCCCTGGCAGTCAAGACGGGCTTCCGTGTGAGACAAAAAGAACGCGCGCCCGCGAGCCGATACTCCCGCGTCATGCCACAGTCGATCAATCCCGCGACGGGCGAAGCCCTGCGCGACTTCCCGTACCTCACGGATTCCGAAATCGAAACAGCACTGACCCACGCAAGCCGGGATGCTCCGGACTGGGGCGCCCGCACTTGCGCGGAGCGGGCCGTGCCCATGCGGGCCGCAGCCACGCTGCTCCGGCGTGAGAAGGCCGCGCTCGCGCGCACCATCACGCTCGAGATGGGCAAGCCGATCACGGAGGCCGAAGCCGAGATCGACAAGGCCGCGTGGAACTGCGAGCACGTCGCGGATCAGGCCGAAGGCTGGCTCGCGGACGACATCGTCGAGACGAGCGCATCGTTGAGCTATGTGTCCCATCTGCCCCTGGGCACCGTGCTCAGCGTGCTGCCCTGGAATTTTCCGGTGTGGCAGATCTTTCGAAGCGCCGTCTCGTTGCTCGTGGCGGGCAACACCGTGCTGATGAAGCATGCGCCGAACGTGCCGGAGTGCGCAGAGCGCGTGACCGATCTCATGCGCCGCGCCGGATTTCCGCGGGGCGTGTTCCAGAATCTGCTCATCCCCGTCGACCGGATCGCACGCGTCATCGCGGACCCGCGCGTGGCCGCCGTGACGCTCACCGGCAGCCCGGCCGCCGGAGCGGCCGTGGCCGCGCAGGCCGGCGCGGCGTGCAAGAAATCGTTGCTGGAGCTGGGAGGCTCGGATGCCTTCATCGTGCTCGACGACGCGGATCTCGATGCCGCCGTCAATGCCGCGGTGAAAGCGCGATTCGCGAACTGCGGCCAGGTTTGTCTCGCCGCGAAACGGTTCATCGTCACACCCGGCATCGCCGCCGCGTTCGAAGAACAGCTCGCGGAGCAGGCAGCACGCCTGCGTGTGGGAGATCCACTGGATCGCGCGACACAGCTCGGGCCGATGGCCCGCGAGGATTTGCGCCAGGCATTGCACCGTCAGGTGCAGCAGTCACTGGCTTCCGGCGCACGCGTGTTGACGGGCGGCACGCCGCGCGCTGGCGCCGGGTTCTACTACTTTCCCACCGTTCTCGCCGGCGTCACTGCGGAGATGCCCGTTGCGACCGAGGAGACCTTCGGCCCGGTGGCCGCAATCCTGCGGGCACGAGACGAGCAGCACGCGCTGGCGCTCGCGAACGCTTCGCGCTACGGCCTGAGCTGCTGCCTCTGGACGCGCGACATCGACCGGGCGCGCGCGCTCGCGCGCCGCATCGCCACGGGCGGCGTCTTCATCAACAGCGTGAGCGCATCAGACCCGCGCATGCCGGTCGGCGGCGTGAAACTCTCCGGCTACGGCCGCGAGCTCGGGCGCGCCGGGATGCGGGAAATGGTGAATCTCCAGTCGGTGTGGATCGGCTCCCCACGTTGAGCAGCCGTTCTTGTATTGTTTGCCTCTCGGTGACTGTTGAAAGATGATCCGATGCAAACACGTCCACTCGCAAAGACAGGTCAGCGCGTGTCCGCGCTGGGGTTTGGCTGCATGGGTCTCGTCGGCTGGTACGGCGAGCGGGACGATGCCGAGGCGCAGGCGACGCTGCTGGCCGCGATCGACGCCGGGATCAATCACCTCGACACGGCGGCGAGCTACCAGGTGGGCGAGAACGAGAAGTTCGTCGGCGCCGCCATCCGCAGCCGCCGCCAGGAGGTGTTCCTGGCCACCAAATGCGGCATCGCCTGGCAGGACGGCAAGCTCATCATCGACAACAAGCCGCAGTCCGTCGCCGCCTCCTGCGAGGCGAGCCTGACGCGGCTCGGCACCGACCACATCGATCTGTTCTACCTGCACCGCATCGACCGCACGGTGCCGATCGAGGAGTCCGTCGGTGCGCTCGCGAAGCTGGTCGCGGCCGGGAAGGTGCGTTACATCGGCCTGTCCGAGTGCAGCCCGGAAACCTTGCGTCGGGCGCACGCGGTGCACCCGGTGGCCGCCGTGCAATGCGAATACTCCGTCTGGTGGCGCGAGCCCGAGCGCACGGTGCTGCCCGTGTGCCGCGAGCTCGGCATCTCGCTCGTGGCCTACAGCCCGCTCGGGCGTGGTTTCCTCGCGGGCAATTTCCGCACGCTCGAGGACCTGCCAGCGAACGACCACCGACGCAATCAGCCCCGCTTCGTGCCGGCCAACGTCGGCCACAACCAGCGCATTGCGGACCTCGTGCGTGAATTCGCCGCCCGCAAGGGCTGCACGCCTGCTCAACTCGCGCTCGCCTGGCTGCTGGCGCAGGGAGAAGACATCCTCCCCATCCCGGGCACGAAGCGCCGCACGCGCCTCGCGGAAAACGTTGCTGCGCTCGACGTGCGCCTCACCCCTGACGAGCTGAGGGAGCTTGCCACGCGGGTCGAGGAAATCGGCGTCCGCGGCGACCGCTACGCGCCTGCCATGATGAAAGCGCTCAACGGCTAGCGCCCTACACGCGCGCTCACGCACCAAAACAAAGGGGCGCCTCGGCGCCCCTTTGTCTGTCGGATCACGGCAGAGCGAGGCTCACGCCGCGAAGCACTTCTCCAGCCGATCGAGCGTCTGCATCGCCGGCAGGATCTGCTGCACGCTGGCGTTCGGCTCGCGCTGCTCACGAATCGCCGCGAAGAACTCCCGGTCCTGCAGCTCGATGCCGTTCATCGAGACATCCACCTTCGAGACATCGATCGGGTTGTTCTTGCCGTCCACCAGCTCGTCGTACCGCGCGATGTACGTGCCGTTGTCGCAGATGTAGCGGAAGAACGTGCCGAGCGGCCCGTCGTTGTTGAACGAGAGCGAGAGCGTGCAGATCGCCCCGGAAGGCGTCTTCATGCCGATGCTCATGTCCATGGCGATCTTGAGCTCCGGATGGTGCGGCCCTTCGAGCGCATACACCTTCGAGGGAAGCTCCCCGGTCTGGTACGCAAACAGATCCACCGTGTGCGCGGCGTGATGCCACAGCAGATGGTCCGTCCAGCTGCGCGGCTTGCCGAGCGCATTCATGTTCGTGCGGCGGAAGAAGTACGTCTGCACGTCCATCTGCAGCACCTTGAGCTCGCCGGCCTTGATGCGCTTGTGGATCCACTGATGGCTCGGGTTGAAGCGGCGCGTGTGCCCGACCATGGCCACGAGGCCGGTCTCCTTCTGGACCTTCACGACCTCCTCGGCATCCCTGAGGTTGTCGGCCATCGGGATCTCGATCTGCACGTGCTTGCCCGCGCGCATGCACTGGATGGCCTGGCGCGCGTGCATCTGCGTGGGCGTGGCGAGAATGACGGCCTCGACGCCCGGCTGCTTCAGGCACTCCGCGAGGTCCGTGCTCCAGTGGGGAATGCGGAACTTCCCGGCCACTTCACGCGTGGAATCCGGGCTGCCCCCTGCGAGGGTGACGACCTCGATCCCCGGGATCTTCTGAATGGCCTCCAGATGCTTCTGGCCGAAGGCGCCCTGCCCTGCCAAGCAAATCTTCATAGGTTCACGTCCTCAGGCGTTCTCGAGAATCAGGTGACCGAGCGCCGTGTTCGAGCACGGCACGTGATAGAAGCGGTACACCTCCTTCACCTTGTGTTCCAGCGCGCCGCGCGACACGAGCCACATCACCATCTCGATGCCCTCGGAACCGGTTTCGCGCACGTATTCGATGAAGGGCACCTGGCGCGCCCACTGCGCATCGCCGGCGAGGCTGTCGAGGAACTTCGTGTCCCACTCGCGGTTGATGAGCCCCGCGCGCATGCCCTGCAGCTGGTGCGACATGCCGCCCGTGCCGAACACGACGACACGCAGATCCTCCGGCCACGCCTCCACGGCGCGCTTGAGCGCCCGGCCCAGATTCCAGCAGCGATTGCCCGTGGGCGGCGGAAACTGCACCACGTTCACCGGCAGCGGAATGATGCGGCAGGGCCATTCCTTCGGCTGGCCGAACATGAGGGTGAGCGGCACGGTCAGGCCGTGGTCGACATCCATCTCGTTGATGATGGTCATGTCGAACTCATCGAGGATGAGCGACTGCGCGAGGTGGCTCGCAAGCTCGGGATAGCCGATCACCGTCGGCACCGGGCGCGGCCCCCAGCCCTCGTCCGCCGGCGGGAACTGCGCCGCGCACCCGATGGCGAAGGTGGGGATGATGCTCGCGTCGAAGGCGGACGCGTGGTCGTTGTAGACCAGCAGGATCACGTCCGGCTTCAGATCCGCGATCCACTTCTTCGAGAAGTCGAAACCGCTGAAGATCGGCTTCCAGTACGGGTCGTTGGCCTTGCCGTTGTCCCACGCCGCGCCAATGGCGGGCACGTGGGAGACATTCACACTTGCGACGATCTTTGCCACTTATTTCTTCCCAAAAGCCGGTGCGTTCTTCCCAAAAGCCGGTCCGCCCGTGCGGGCCCAGTCTGCCTTGCTGCGGTTGTTCTCGATGGTACGCCCTCCGTTCAGCATCATCTCGGCGTACTGCTCCTGGGTGAGGCCGGTCATCGTGGCCGCCACGTACTGGAAGGACTTGCCGTCCGTCGAGAAGAGCTTCGAGAGGTAGTAGATGTTGCCGCCGAGGTCGATCATGCGCTGCCAGTCCCGCTTGAGGATGGCTTCGCGCTGCTCCTCCGTCATCGGCCACTTCTCGAGGTACTTGCGCTCGTCGGCCTTGAACTCGGCCCGGTTCTCGGCCTTCATGAGCGACATGCAGAACTGGTTGACGTAGTAGCCCTGCCGCGCGCGCTGCGCATCGAACAGGGTGGTGCCCGGGATATCGTCGAACCCCTCGATGGGCTCTCTCCGGACGGTGTCATTCGACATGGAAAATCCCTTGCGCGTGTCTTACGCGCCAAACTGGTAGAGACGATGCGGATTGTCGACGAGGATCTGCTTCTGGGTCGCGGCATCGGGCGCGAACAGAGGCACGAGATCCACGAGATCCCCGTCGTTGGGCATGTGCTTCGAGATGTTCGGATGCGGCCAGTCCGTGCCCCAGAGGATGCGGTCCGGGGCGGCGGCGATGAGCGCCTGCGCGAACGGCACGGCATCCGTGAACGGCGGGCCGTTGCTCGAGATGCGCTCGGCGCCGCTGATCTTCACCCAGCACTTCTCGTTGTTCCTCGCAAGGTCGAGCAGCGCCTTGAACGGCGGCTGATCGAGGCCGTTCTTCGTGGGCACGCGGCCCATGTGATCGATGAGGAACGGCAGCGGAAGCTTGTCGATGAAGTCCTTCGACGAGGGGATGTCCACCGCGTCGAAGTGCAGATCCACATGCCAGCCGAGCGGCTTCACGCGCTCGATCACGCGATGGAACTCGCCCATGTCCGGCACGCCGCCCAGGTGCTTCACGAAGTTGAAGCGCACGCCGCGGAAGCCCTGCTCATGCAGCCGCTCGAAATCCTTGTCGGTGAAGCTGTCGTCGGCATTCGCGACGCCGCGATAACGGCCGCCGCTCTGCGCGATGGCATCCACGATCACCGTGTTGTCGACACCATGGCAGCTTGCGTTCACGAGCACGGCACGCTCCAGACCGAGCGTCGCCTGCAGCTCCTTGAATCGCTCGAGCGGCGCATCGGGCGGCGTGTAGGTGCGGTCGGGTGCGTACGGATACCGGTCACCCGGGCCAAAAATATGACAGTGCGCGTCACATGCGCCGGGCGGTGGCTGGAACTTGGGCTTGCGCGTGTTCGGGTCGGGTGCCTTGCAGGTTGGAATCATCCGCGGAAGTTCTTGCGTGTGGCCGGTGGGATCGATAGATCGTTTGCTATCGTATCGGCCACTGTGCGGCGACACAATTGGTGTGGCCGCCCACGTTCATTTTCATGGCTTGTCTCGAACACCGTCGCGGGCGATGTTCGTCGTGGCAGCCGATTTTCCCGGCGATCGAGGTACTCACGCATGGCACAGGCGCAGACTGCGGAACACACTGCTCTCGCAAACGGCTTTTCGCTGCTCATCGATGGCGCAGCCGTCACCGGCACCGGCGAACGTCTGGATGTCGTCAATCCCGCGACAGGCGAGGTGTTCGCGCACTGCCAGGGCGCGAGCCGCGCGGAACTCGACCGCGCCGTTGCCGCGGCGAGACGCGCGTTTCCCGCATGGAGCGCGCGCTCGTTCGAAGATCGCACACTATTCGTCAAACGGATGGCAGACATACTCCGCGCAAATGCCGGGCCGCTCGCGGAGCTCCTCACGCGCGAGCAGGGCAAGCCGCTCTCGCAGGCGCGGGACGAGATCAATCGCGCGGCCTCGCAGTCGGAGGGCATGACGCAGATCCCCATCCGGAACGAGCTGATCACGGATGACGCCGAGCGCCGCATCGAGCTGCGCTACGTTCCGCTCGGCGTGGCCGGGATCATCACGCCCTGGAATGCGCCCATCAATCTCGCGGCAGGCCCGCTCACCTCCGCGCTCTACACGGGCAATACGGTCGTATTGAAGCCCTCCCCGTACACCCCGCTCTGCACGCTGCGCATCGGCGAGCTGATCCGCGACGTGTTTCCGCCCGGTGTGGTGAACGTGCTCGCCGGGGGCGACGCGCTGGGGCAGTGGATGACCGAGCATCCCGGCATCGACAAGATCTCGTTCACCGGCTCCGTCGCCACGGGCAAGAAGGTGATGGCGAGCGCCGCGGGCACGCTCAAGCGCATCACGCTCGAGCTGGGCGGCAACGACGCGGCCATCGTGCTGGAGGACGTGGACCCGAAGGTGGTCGCCCCCAAGCTCTTCTTCGCGGGCTTCGTCAACAGCGGCCAGGTGTGCATGGCCGTGAAGCGCATTTACGCGCACGAGAAGATCTACGACGCGCTGTGCGCGGCGCTTGCGGAGGAAGCGCGCAAGTGGGTCGTGGGCGATGGCCTCGATCCCGCCACGAAGCTCGGGCCCATCCAGAACCGCATGCAGTACGACAAGGTGATGGACCTGCTCGAGGACACGCGCCGCCAGGGCGCACGGTTCCTGGCCGGCGGCGATCGCCCGGCGCGTCCGGGCTACTTCATGAATCCCACGCTCGTGACGGACGTCGACGAGAACAGCCGCATCGTGCGCGAGGAGCAGTTCGGCCCGATCGTCCCGGTGCTCAAGTTCACGGATGTGGAAGATGCGATTCGCCGGGCCAACGACACGCGCTACGGGCTCAGCGGCTCCGTGTGGAGCAACGACATCGAGCGCGCAACGGCCATCGCGGCGAAGCTCGAAGTGGGCACCGCCTGGGTGAACCAGCACCGCACCACTGCCGCCAATGTGCCGTTCGGGGGCGCCAAGGAATCCGGCATGGGCCGCGTGTATTCGGAGCTCGGCCTCAAGTCCTACATGGAGCCTCGGGTGGTCAGTGTGATGAAGCGCCTGTAGGGCCGCCGCTACCGGGCTCGCAAAAGAAGCACCGTGCTCAGCGTGGCGAGCAGTGCCGTGGGCAGCCACGCGAGCACGACCGGGTTGAGGTCGAACACGAGCGTGCCGCTTTCGATCAGCCGCTGCAGCAGGAAGAAGGTGATTCCCAGCAACAGCCCGATGGCGGCGCGCGCGCCCGCGCCCGCTGAACGCAGCGAGCCCAGCACGAACGAGATGGGCAGCAGCACGGCGAAGGCGATGGCCACCGTGCGCGCGATGCGCGACCAGAACGCGAAGACGAACGGCCGCGCATCGAGCGCATTCGCCTGGTAATAGCGGATCAGGCGCCAGAGCGTGGCGATCTGCATGTCCAGCGGATCCTGCAGGGCAAGTCCCAGGAATCCCGCGCTGACGCTCGATTCCAGCCGACGCTCGCCGATCGGCCGCGTGAGCACGCGATCCTGCTCGAAGCGCGATTCCGCGTAGCCCCGCAGCAGCCATTCGTCACTGCCGCCGGCGGTGGCGCGCGCAGCGTGCCCGATGGCGCGCAGCCGATGGTCATCGGAGAGCTCGAAGATCGTCATCCCGCCGAACGAGCGCTCCCCGGACTGCCGGCCCGCGTTCAGGATCAGGTTGCCGTCGCGCACCCACGCGCCGCCGCCCCCGCCCTCCCCGAACGTGACATCCGCATACCGGCTGAAGGCCTTCTGCTGTTTCGCGACCTGCTGCAGCTGAGGCGCGATGAACTCGCCGAGGCCCACGGCGAGCACCATCAGCATGATTCCCGCGATCAGCGCGGCCCCCGCCATGCGCAGCGGCGAAATGCCGGTTGCCCGGAACACCGTGATTTCGCTGCCCCGCGCGAGCGTGCCGAGGCCCATGAGCGAGCCGATGAGCGCCGCGATGGGCAGGAACTGCCACCCCTGCTCGGGCACATGCAGCAGCACGAACAGCAGCGCCTCCTTCTCGCCGTAGTTGCCCACGCCGACGTCCTTCTGCTGATCGATGAACATGAACAGTGCGCCGAGCGTGAGCAGCAACGCGACCCACAGCCCCACCGAGCCCAGGATCGTGCGCACGACGTACCGGTCCAGCGCCTTCATGCGGCCGCCTCCTGCGTGCGCACGCCCCGGTACCGCAGGCGCGCGATGAGCTGGGGCCCGAAGATGTAGGCGAGCGCCAGCGCGGCGACCACGACGTGCACCCACCACAGCCCGAGAAACTCCGGCATCACGCCGCGCTCGATCCAGACCTTGCCGGCCGTGAGGAACGTCGAATACACGAAATAGACCAGCACAGCCTGCAGGAACCGCGCGTAGCGCCCTTCACGCGGCCGCAGCCGGCTGAGCGGCACGGCGAGCAGCGTGAGCACGATGCACATCACCGGCATGGCCACGCGCCAGTGCAGCTCGGCGCGCTTTTCCAGATCCCCCGACGCGAGCAGCTCGCGGGTCGGCGCAGCTTCGAGCGAGGTGATGGCGTCCGCGACCTTCGGCACCTCCACCGGAATGGTGTTCTCCGCGAAGCGGATGATGCGGAACCGGGGGCTGCCCGGCCTGCCCTCGAATCGCTCGCCGTCATACAGCGTGATGGTGTGCGTCATCCCGCCCGGCCCGACGGTGTGCCGGGCGCGCTGGGCGAGCGCCACCTCGACCACGCCATCCCGCTCGCGTTCCACGAAGACGTTGGACAGGGTGCCATCGCCGTTCACGCCTTCCGCGTACACGACGACATCGCTGCCGCCGAACGTGCGGAATCTTCCGGGCGCAATCGGGGCGAACTGCCCCGCCTGAAGCGCGGCACTGCGCAGCGAGAGCGTGCGCGCGGTGGCCTGCGGAGCGACGAAGAAAGTGAGCCAGGCCATGAGCGCGGTGACCCCCACCGCCAGCAGCGTGGCCGGCACATACAGGGAAGACGGCCCCACGCCACACGCGAGCGCCGCGGCGATCTCGCTTTCGTGATACAGCCGGCCGTACGCGAGCACGACCCCGAGCAGCAGGCCGACCGGCATGACGATGGTGAGATATTGCAGGGCGCCGAGCCCGATCAGCTCGAGAACGACATCCTGCGGATACTGGTTCTCGGCGGCCCGCTGCAGCACGCGCGCCAGCGTGTTGGTGAGCAGGATGACCAGCAGCACGCCGGTCACGGCCAGCCAGGTGAGAACGACTTCCTTCAGGATGTACCGATCTAGAATCCGCCGCAAAGCGCTGCGGGCGCGTGTTGGGGTACACTGCGCCCCCTTCGGCCGGCCCGGCGCGCCACGTTAAAACAGACCGGTCCGCACCTCAACGGAGAATAACGAATGCAGTTCGATGTCTGGACCAAGGGAGTGGCAACGCTCGAAACCGATTGCCTCGTGCTCGGCGTGTTCGACGAAGGGGAGCTGACGGAGGAAGCCCGCGCCGTCGATGCAGCCTCGAACGGCAAGCTCGCACGAGTCGTCTCGCGCGGGGATTTCCCCGGTCGCAGCGGAGAGACACTGCTCCTGCCGGAGGTGGAAGGCATCAAGGCGAGCCGCGTGCTGCTCGTGGGCCTCGGCGCGCAGAAAAGCTTCAATCGCAAGCTCTTCAGGAAGGCTGTCGGCAGCGCCGTCACGGCGATCGCGCGCACGCGCATTGCGAGCGCCGCATTCGCGCTCGCACGGCCTTCGTTCAAGGAGCTGGACGACTACTACTTCGGGCGTGTCATCGCGGAGGTCACCGGCACCACGCTCTATCGGGTGAACGACCTCAAGACCGCGCAGAAGCCGAAGCCGCCGGCACTCGAGCGCGTCCTCGCGGGGCCCGTGCGCGGCAGTGGTGCAAGCGCGGCCCGCCGCGGTCTCACGCATGGCGCGGCCATCGCGTCCGCCGCCCGCGTGCAGCGGGACCTGGGAAATCTCCCGGGCAATGTGTGCACGCCCACGTATCTGGCGGATCAGGCGAAGGCCCTCGCGAAAGCGCATTCGTCCGTGAAGGTCACCGTGCTGGACGAGGCCGGCATCCGCAAGGAGAAGATGGGCTGCTTCCTCGCCGTGACCCGCGGCAGCGCGGAGCCGCCGAAGTTCATCATCATCGAATACAAGGGCCCGAAGGCGCCGAAGGCGCCGATCGTGCTCGTGGGCAAGGGCATCACGTTCGACACGGGCGGCATCTCGCTCAAGGACCCGCCCACGATGGACGAGATGAAATTCGACATGAGCGGCTCCGCGGCGGTGATCGCATCGCTCACGCTCGCGGCGGAGTTGCGGCTGCCGCTCAACGTCGTGGGGCTCATCGCCGCCTGCGAGAACATGCCGGGCAGCCGGGCCATCAAGCCCGGGGACATCGTCAAGAGCGCGGCGGGCCTCACCGTGGAAGTGCTCAACACCGATGCGGAAGGCCGGCTCGTGCTGTGTGACGCGCTCCACTACGCGCGCCGCTACGATCCCGCGGCCGTCATCGACGTCGCCACGCTGACCGGCGCGTGCGTCATCGCGCTCGGCGCACATCACGCGGGCTGCATGTCGAACGACGACGCGCTCGCGCGCGAGCTGGTGGACGCCGGCCAGCGCGCGGACGACCGCTGCTGGCATCTGCCGCTCACCGAGGAATACGCGGATCAGCTCAAGAGCAACTTTGCGGACGTGGCCAACATCGGCGGGCGCGAAGGCGGCGCGATCACCGCCGCGGCGTTCCTGGGCAAGTTCACGCAGGGCCTGCGCTGGGCGCATCTGGATATCGCGGGCACCGCCTACCAGGGCGGCGCGAACAAGGGCAGCACGGGTCGCCCCACTCCGCTCCTGGCGGACTTCCTCATCCACCGCGCGGGCCGCTGAAGGTCCCACGGCGGGCATGGCGCGGGTCGATTTCTACGTGATCGAGGAAGCCTCGCCGCGGGCCCGGCTGCGCACGGCCTGTCGCGTGGTGGAAAAGGCCTACCTCGCCGGCCAGACGGTGCTCGTCTGGCACACCGAGAACAACGAGCTCCGCGAATTCGACGAGCTGCTCTGGACGTTCGGTGACGGCAGCTTCGTGCCGCACGAGCCGCTCACCGCGGCCGGCTTCGAGGTGGCCCCGGTGCTCCTGAGCCTCGCCACGCCGCCGCCCGGGCCGGTCGGGGTGCTCGTGAATCTGGCGCCCGAGGTCCCCGCGTGCGTGGACGCCGCGCAACGCGTGGCCGAGTTCATCGATGGCGACCCGGCTCGCCGGCAGGCCGGGCGGGCTCGTTTTCGGGCCTACAAGGAGCGTGGGCTGCAGCCCACCACACATAACCTCTGAACCGCAGCAGCCGCTCCCGGCCGGGAAAGGGCATCTGGCTATAATCCCGCGCTCCTGTAACGGTGAGCGGGTAATGGACAAGGTTTACACGCCGCAAGACATCGAGCGGCGCATCTACGAGCACTGGGAATCACACGGCTGGTTCGCCCCCAAGGGCACCGGCACCCCTTACTGCATCGCCATTCCGCCGCCGAACGTCACCGGCACGCTGCACATGGGCCATGCGTTCCAGCACACGCTCATGGACATGCTGACGCGGTATCACCGCATGCGCGGCGATGACACGCTCTGGCAGCCGGGCACGGATCACGCGGGCATCGCCACGCAGATGGTCGTCGAGCGTCAGCTCAACGCCGAAGGCAAGCGCCGCACCGATCTCACGCGCGAGCAGTTCGTGCAGCGCGTGTGGGAGTGGAAAGAGAAGTCCGGCGGCACGATCACCGCGCAGATGCGCCGGCTCGGCGATTCCGTGGACTGGTCGCGCGATCGCTTCACCATGGACCCGGGCCTGTCCCGCGCCGTGGTCGAGGTGTTCGTGCAGCTCTACGAGGACGGGCTCATCTACCGCGGCAAGCGGCTCGTGAACTGGGACCCGGTGCTCCTCACCGCGCTGTCGGATCTCGAGGTGCAGAGCGAGGAGGAGGACGGTCACCTCTGGCACCTGCGCTACCCGCTCGAGGACGGCTCGGGCCATCTCATCGTGGCGACCACCCGTCCGGAAACGATGCTGGGCGACACGGCCGTGGCCGTGAACCCGGAGGATGAGCGCTACCGGCACTTCATCGGCAAGCAGGTGCGGCTGCCCCTTGCGGACCGGCTCATCCCAGTCATCGCGGACAGCTACGTCGATCCGGCCTTCGGCTCGGGCTGCGTGAAGATCACGCCCGCGCACGACTTCAACGACTACGAGATCGGGCAGCGTCACGCGCTCCCGTCCATCAACATCTTCACGGCGCGCGCCGCGCTGAACGACAACGTGCCCGAGCGCTTCCGCGGTCTGGACCGCTTCGAGGCACGCAAACGCATTCTGGAGGAGCTGACGAGCGCGGGGCTCCTCGAGCGCACGGAAAAGCATCGTCACGTCGTGCCTCGCGGCGACCGCAGCGGCGCCGTGCTCGAGCCTTACCTCACGGACCAGTGGTACGTGAAGATCGCGCCGCTTGCGGCGCCCGCCATCGCGGCCGTGGAACAGGGCCGCACGCGGTTCGTCCCGGAGAACTGGTCGAAGACGTATTTCGAGTGGATGCGCAACATCAAGGACTGGTGCGTCAGCCGCCAGCTCTGGTGGGGCCATCGCATTCCCGCGTGGTACGACGAGGCGGGCAACGTGTACGTCGGGCGCGACGAAGCCGAGGTGCGCAGCAAGCACAAGCTCGCGGCGGATGTCCCGCTGCGCCAGGACGAAGACGTGCTCGACACCTGGTTCTCGTCGGCGCTCTGGCCGTTCTCGACGCTCGGCTGGCCGGCGAAAACGCCGGAGCTCGCGAAGTTCTATCCCACCTCCGTGCTCGTGACCGGCTTCGACATCATCTTCTTCTGGGTGGCGCGCATGATGATGATGGGCCTGCGCTTCATGGGCGATGTGCCGTTCCGCGAGGTGTACATCACCGGGCTCATCCGCGACGAGCACGGCGAGAAGATGTCGAAGTCCAAGGGCAACGTCATCGACCCGCTGGATATCGTGGATGGCATTGCGCTCGAGCCGCTCGTCGCCAAGCGCACCTCGGGGCTCATGCAGCCGCAGATGGCGGCCGCCATCGAGAAGAACACGCGCAAGCAGTATCCCGACGGCATCGCTGCGCACGGCACGGACGCGCTGCGCTTCACGTTCGCGGCGCTCGCCTCGCCGAGCCGCGACATCCGCTTCGATCTCGGGCGTGTGGCGGGCTACCGCAACTTCTGCAACAAGCTCTGGAATGCCGCGCGCTTCGTCATGATGACGCTGGGAGACAACGCGGCGGCGGTGGGCGGCGGGCCCGCAGAGCTTTCCGTGGCGGATCGCTGGATACGCTCGCGTTTCGGGCAGATGCTGGAGCAGGTGGAAAGCGCGCTGCGCGAGTACCGCTTCGACTACGTCGCCTCGGCGCTCTATGAATTCACGTGGTACGAGTTCTGCGACTGGTACCTGGAGCTGACGAAGCCGATTCTCCAGTCCGACACGGCTTCTCCCGAAGCCAGGTGCGGCACGCAGCGCACGCTTGCGGAGATGCTGGAAGCGCTCCAGCGAGCGTTGCATCCGCTGATGCCCTTCATCACGGAGGAAATCTGGCAGCGCGCCGCGCCGCTTGCAGGCCGGAGCGGAGAGACGGTGATGCTGCAGCCCTACCCGCAAGTGAGCGAGTTCCCGCGCGACACGGAGGCTGAACGCGAGATCGAGTGGATTCGCAGCTTCATTCTCGGTGTGCGCCAGATTCGCAGCGGCATGGACATCGCACCCTCGAAGCGCCTGCCCGTGCTCCTGCAGAACGCGTCCGCGGAAGACATCGCGCGCACGGAGCGGCATCGCGCGTATCTCGATCGGCTCGCCGGGCTGGAGTCGCTGCAAGTTCTCGAGCCGGGCGCCACGGCGCCGCAGTCCGCCACCGCGCTTGTCGGCGAGCTCACGTTGCTCGTGCCGATGGCGGGCCTCATCGACGCCGCGGCGGAAGTGGAGCGGCTCGGCAAGCGCATTGCCAAGGCGCAGGAGGATCTGCGCAAGACGCAGAGCAAGCTCTCCAACGACAACTTCGTGCGCAATGCGCCGGCCAACGTGGTCTCTCAGGAACGCGAGCGCGCGGCAGATCTCGAGCGCACAGTCGCGAGTCTTCAGGCACAGCTCACGCGCGTGCGCAGCCTGGTGGAGGCGCGGTGACCGCGGGTCGTGAAGCGCTTGGGGCGGCACTCAACGCGCTCGAGCAGGTGATTCTCGGCAAGCCGGATCAGATCCGGCTGTGCCTCGCCTGCCTGCTCGCGCGCGGTCATCTGCTCATCGAGGACGTCCCCGGCGTCGGCAAGACCACGCTCGCGCATGCGCTCGCGCACGTGCTCGGTCTCGCCTGGCAGCGTGTGCAGTTCACGAGCGACCTGCTGCCCGCCGACATCATCGGCGTTTCCGTGTTCGACCGGGCGACGCAGCAGTTCCATTTCCGCAAGGGCCCCATCTTCACGCAGCTCCTGCTCGCGGACGAAGTGAATCGCGCGAGCCCGCGCACGCAGAGCGCGCTGCTCGAAGCGATGGAAGAGCGGCAAGTGAGCGCGGATGGCGTTTCGTACCGCTTGCCCGAACCCTTCTTCGTGGTTGCCACGCAGAACCCGCACGAGCAACTCGGCACGTTCGCCCTGCCGGAATCGCAGCTCGACCGGTTCCTCATGCGCGTGACCCTGGGCTACCCCGATGCGTCCCACGAGCGCGAGTTGCTGCGCACGGGCGAGCGGCGGGATCAGCTGATCAACATTTCCGCCTCGCTCACTCCGGAAGGTGTTCTCCAGCTGCAGCAAGCCGTGCGCGGGGTGCACATCTCCGATGCCCTGCTGGACTACGCACAGACGCTCATCGCGCGCACGCGTCAGCGCGCGGATCTGAAGCTCGGGCTGTCACCTCGTGCGGGCCAAGGTCTCATGCGCTCGGCGCAGGCGTGGGCCTACATCGCGGGGCGCGATGCGGTGCTGCCGGAGGATGTGCAGGCCGTGCTGCCGGCGATCGTTGCGCACCGGCTGGAACGGCGCGATCCCGTCCAGAGCAGCAGCGGCCCCGCCATTGCGAGCGAGCTGATTCGGGCGGTGCCCGTCCCGCCGTGAGGCCGCTGCGCTTCCTGCGCAAACAGCTCGCCGCCTGGGCCCGTCGGCGACAGGGCCTCGACAGCCCGCCCGTCGAGCTGAGCTCGCGGCGCGTGTACATCCTGCCCACGAGTATCGGCATCGGTTTCGGGCTCATGCTGCTCGTGATGCTCATTGCGGGCATCAACTACGCCAACAGCCTCGCCCTGTTTCTCACGTTTCTGCTCGCCGGATTCGGGCTCGTGACGATGCACCAGTGCCACCGCAATCTGGTGCGCACCGTGCTCGTGAGCGCAGCCACATTGCCAACGTTTGCCGGCAAGCCGGGAACATTGCGCGTCACACTGAAGAGCGATGCGCGCTTTACGCGTTACGGCCTCGAAGTGGACGTGAACGGCGGCCGCCCCGGCCAGTGCACCGTGCGCCCTCGCGATCAGGCGCAGGTGGATGTGCCAGTTCCGGCACCCCGGCGGGGCATCGTGCACATCGAGCGCTTTCGCGTGTCCTCGACGTTTCCGTTCGGCCTGTTCCGCGCGTGGAGCTGGGTGCACATGGGGCTCGATCTCATCGTCTACCCGCGCGCGCACGGTACCTTGCCCATGCCCGTGGACAGCGGGCACAAGGCCGGCGCGCGCTCGCACGGCGTGGCCGGCTCCGACGAGTGGCTCAGCCTGCGCCCCTTCCGCGATGGCGATTCGCCGCGTCAGGTAGCCTGGAAGGCCTATGCGCGCGGCGCTCCGCTGCTCGTCAAGGAATACAGCGCGATGGGCGCGGAGCTGCGCCTGTTCGATTTCACAAAGGTGGAGCTCACTGGCACGGAAGCCAAGCTCGAGCAGCTCGCGCGCTGGCTCGTGGATGCCGAAGCGCATGGCGAGCGCTACGGCCTCATTCTTCCGCCACAGCGCATCGAGCCGGACAGCGGCCCTGAGCATCGACATCGGTGCCTCACGGCGCTGGCGCTGCATGGACAGCCCGAGGCCGCGAACGATGGCTAGCGCGATCTCGCAGCGGCTCATGAGCACACCGCTCGCCTGGACGACGGCGGCGCTCGTGTTCGGCATTCTGCTGCACGTGGATCGCGTGCCGTTCTGGGTCAGCTCGGCCGCGCTTGTCTGCATCGGCTGGCGGCTCGCGGGAGAGCTGCGCCTGTTGCCGCTGCCGAACCGGTACACGAAGCTCGGCGTGGCCTTCCTGCTCATCGCAGCGATCTTCGCGCGCTTTCAGACGCTGAACGGCCTCGCTGCCGGCACGGCGCTGCTCGTGGTGATGGGCGCCATCAAGCTGCTCGAGACACACACGCGGCGGGACCGGTACGTCACCATCGGCGCGACCACATTCCTCTTGCTGGCAGCATGCCTGGATCGGCAAGGGCTCATGCGAGCCCCTCTGTATCTCGTGCACGCCTGGCTCTGTTGCACGGCGCTCGCCACCGTGGCGCAGGAAGGCGGCGGCCTGACGAACCGCGCGGCGGGCGCGCTCGCGGCGCGCAGTCTGGTCCTTTCTTTGCCGCTCGCGGTGGCGCTCTTCCTGTTCTTTCCGCGTGTGGTCGGCGGGTTCTGGCTGCTGCCACAGGGTTCGGCGGCCGTGACCGGACTCACCGACCGGATGAACCCGGGCGAGATCGCCTCGCTCAGCGAATCGGACGAGCCCGCCTTCCGCGTCTCGTTCGAGGGCGAGCCCCCGCCGCCGGAAGAGCGCTACTGGCGCGGACCCGTGCTCCACGATTTCGATGGCGCAACGTGGACCGGCGCGAACCGGGCGTACGTCCCCTCGCCGCTCGAGCCTGTGGGACCGCTGTATCGACATCGGGTCACGCTCGAGCCGAGCTCGCAGCGGTGGTGGTTCGCGCTCGACACGGTGCTCGAGCGCCCGAACCGGCGCGCCATGCTCACCACGGATCACCAGCTCGTGGGACTGCAGCCGGTCACGCGCACACTCACCTACGACGTCGTCTCCGCTACCCGGCACATCTCTACCGGGCCGATCCCGAGAGTGGCCCAGCGCATCGATACCCGGCTCCCCGCGGACCGCAATCCCCGCTCGGTGCAGCTCGCCCGGCAGATGCGCGCGCAGGTGTCCTCGGACGCGGAATTCGTGGATGCCGTGCTCGCGTACTTCCGGACCGGAGGCTTTGAGTACACGCTCACGCCCCCACTGCTCGAACGGGATTCGGTGGACGATTTCCTGTTCCGCTCGAAGCAGGGGTTCTGCGGTCACTACGCCTCCGCATTCGTCACGCTGATGCGCGCCGCCGGCGTGCCCTCGAGAGTCGTGACGGGATACCTCGGCGGCGAGTGGAACCCGATTCGCGAGTACTTCATCGTGCGCCAGTCCGACGCGCACGCGTGGGCGGAAGTGTGGCTCGATGGCAAGGGCTGGACGCGTGTCGATCCCACGGCGGCCGTCGCACCGGAACGTCTGCGGCGCGGCGTGTTCGATCTGATGCCGCAGTCGCTGTCCGCGCCGGAACGCTTCGTGCGCTCGACACCGTGGCTCGTGGACATGCGCCAGCGGTGGGACGCGCTCAACTACTGGTGGAACGAGCGCGTCGTGCGATTCGACTTCAGCGCGCAATTGGATCTGCTGCGCCGGCTCGGAATTCCGGACCCGAACTGGCACGTGCTCGGATGGCTCTTCGGATCGGCGCTCGTCCTGTGGCTCGCCATCGTTGCGTGGCATGTGGGGCGCGCGCTGCGACCACCGCACATGGATCGGCTCGCGCGGGCATACGTGAAGCTTTGCGCCAAGCTGGCCCATGCCGGCGCGCCTCGTGAGCTTCACGAAGGCCCGCACGCCTACGCGGCAGCCGTTGCGGCACGCCGGCCGGATCTTGCAGATGCCGTGCGCAGCCTGCTGCATCGATATGCGGACCTGCGTTACGGCCTCGCCGGCAACGGGGAAGCGAGCCGGGAAGCCATCGCCGCATTCGAGCGCGACGTTGCGAAGCTGCGCACACGCCGGCCATGAACAACCAATCCCAGCTCCTGCTGGCCGTCATCGTGGGCGGCGGTCTTCTGGCGATCCTCGCCGGGCAGCTCTGGAGCGCGGCGCGGGAACGGCGCAGAGCCGCTGAGTTCAGCGAGCCCTTCCCGGCACAGTGGCGTGCGCTGCTCGAGGAAACGTTGCCTCTTTATCGGCGCATGCCCAAGGCGCTGCGACTGCGGCTGGAGCCGTTGGTGCGCGCGTTCCTCGCGGATGTGCGGTTCGTGGGGTGCCAAGGGCTCGAGGTCACCGACGAGATGCGGCTGGTGATCGCCGTGCAGGCGTGCCTGCTCATCGTGGAGCGGGACCCTCGGGCTTACGAATCGCTCGCGAGTGTGCTGCTCTACCCAGATCAGTTCATCGTGAACGAAACGGACGAGGACGAGGCCGGTGTGGTGCATGAGGGCGAAAGCGTGCTTTCCGGTCAGTCCCTGGACACCTCACGCATCGTGCTGTCCTGGCGGGATGTGCAGGAGAGCGCGGTGGAAGGCGACGCGTACAACGTCGTCCTGCACGAATTCGCGCACTACCTGGACAACAGCGTCGGCGGAACGCTCACGGACCTCACCGCGCGACGCGCAGCGCTCGAAGCGTGGCACGACGTGCTTCACCGTGAATACGAGGCGCTCTGCGATGCCGTGGACCGCGGCGAGGACGTGCTGATCGACCCCTATGGCACGGAGTCCACCGTGGAATTCTTCGCCGTGGCCACCGAAACCTTCTTCGAAACCCCGCGCGAGCTGCGTGAGCATCACCCCGCGCTGTACGCGGAGCTGAAAGGCTTCTACGGGCTCGACCCGGCCGCCTGGTGACGGCCTTCCACGCGCACGCGCGTGAGGAACAGCGCTCCGAGCACGAAGAGTATGGAGATCGAGACGATGGCGAGACGGGAATCCCCCGTCGTCAGCGCCACCACGCCCGTGAGAATCGGCCCGAGGATGGCGGCGGCCTTGCCCATGAGGTTGTAGAACCCGAAGAACTCGCCCGCCTTCCCTTCCGGGATCAAACGCCCGTACAGCGAGCGCGAGAGTGACTGCACGCCACCCTGCACCAGGCCGATCACCACTGCGAGTGCGAAGAATTCCCGTTCGGTGTCGAGGAAGTACGCATACCCCGCAGTGGCCGTGTACACCGCGATAGCGATGTAGATGCCGGTGCGTGCGCCGATGCGCTTACCCAACCAACCGAAAGCCAGCGCGGCCGGAAAACCAACAAACTGCACGAGCAGCAATGCCGTGATGAGGCTCGCCTGCTGGAGCCCCAGCGACAGGCCATAGTCCACCGCCATCTTGATGATGGTGTTCACGCCATCGATGTAGAACCAGTACGCGAGCAGGAACCACAGGAGCGTTCGATCCGTGCGCAGGTATCGCATCGTGCCGAGCAGCTCGCGCCAGCCCGCACGGATTGCAGCAGACATTGGCAGCGCCGAATCCCGGCGCTCCTTCACCCAGAAGAGCACCGGCAGCGTGAAGAGCACCCACCAGACGCCGACGGTGACGAACGACAGACGAACGCCTTCACTCGCGTCCGCGATGCCGAAGAGCGCCGGCTGCGTGACCATGAGCACATTCACCAGAAACAGCACGCCGCCGCCCAGATAGCCGAGCGCATAGCCGTAGCCCGACACGAGGTCGTAATCGCGCTCCTCGGCAACGTCCGTGATCAGCGAGTCGTAGAACTGATTACCACCCCAGAACCCAAGTGATGCCGCGACGTAGAAGATGGCGGCCGTTACCCAGTCGCCCTGCGAGACCCAGTACAGTGCCGCCGTCATGGCGGCGCCCAGCACCGTGAAGAGCGCGAGCAGCCGGATGCGCGCCCCGCCCTTGTCCGCGATGGCGCCGATCAGAGGTGCCATGAGCGCAACCAGGATGCTCGCGAATCCATTCGCAAGCCCGAGGCGGAACGTGCTCTCCGTGGCCTCTACACCGGCGTTCCAGTACTGCTTGAAATACAGTGGGAAGAACCCGGCCATTACCGTGGTGGCGAATGCGGAGTTCGCCCAGTCGCACAACGCCCAGCCGACGACGGGTCGTCGCAACAAAACGCCCCGCGCACCGCGCGTTTTCACAGCCACCGCCTCAACTGCATCGGCCATCACGACTCCCCCGCACGCGGCAACTACATTGCCGCATGCTCCCGCGTTTCGCTGAACCGCAAGTCCGGCCAGCGCTCGAGCGTCAGCTCCAGATTCACCCGCGACGGTGCCAGGTACACGAGTGCGCCCGCATGGTCCACTGCAAGGTTGTCGAACGCCTTGTTGCGGAACTCCTCGAGCTTGCGCTCATCTCCGTGCACCCAGCGCGCCGTGTGCACGTTCACGCCATCGAACACGCAGTTCACGCCGTACTCGTCCTCGAGCCGGAACGCCACCACTTCGAACTGGAGCTGCCCGACGGCGCCCAGAATCAGATCGTTGTTCCGCAGCGGCTTGAAGAGCTGCGTGGCGCCCTCCTCGCACAGCTGCGAGAGCCCTTTCTGGAGCGCCTTCATTTTCAGAGGGTCCTTGAGCACGGCGCGGCGGAAGAGCTCCGGCGCGAAGTTCGGGATGCCGGTGAACGCGAGCTTCTGTCCTTCGGTGAAGGTGTCGCCGATGTTGATGGTGCCGTGATTGTGCAGGCCGATGATGTCGCCCGCGTACGCTTCCTCGGCGTGGGCCCGATCCGCCGCCATGAACGTGAGCGCATCGGCCACACGCACTTCCTTGCCGAGCCTCACGTGATACAGCCGCATGCCGCGCGTGTATTTGCCCGAGCACAGGCGCATGAAGGCGATGCGGTCGCGATGCCCCGGATCCATGTTCGCCTGGATCTTGAACACGAAACCGCTGAGCTCCGATTCGAACGGCTCCACCACGCGCTCGCGCGTGGCGCGCGGCTGCGGCCCGGGAGCGTGCTGCGTGAACGAGGCAAGCAGCTCCTCCACGCCGAAATTGTTGATGGCGGACCCGAAGAACACCGGCGTCTGCTTGCCGGCGCGGTAGGCCTCCGGATCGAACGCGTCCGTGGCGCCTTTCACCAGCTCCACCTCTTCCGCGAACGTCGACGCGAAGTGGCCGAGAAACGCCTGGCCCTCCGGGCTCTCGAGCCCCTGGATGGTGAGGTTCTCCCCGACACGCCCGCCCGTGCCCGGCTCGTACGCGTAGATGCGATCTTCGAGCAGGTGGTAGATGCCTTTGAGCTCCCGCCCCATGCCGATGGGCCACGTGACGACGGACGTGCGGATCTTCAGCACGCGCTCGATCTCATCCAGCAGCTCGATCGGCGGCCGGCCGTCGCGGTCGAGCTTGTTGATGAACGTCATGATCGGCGTATCGCGCAGCCGGCAGACTTCCATCAGCTTGATCGTGCGCTCCTCCACGCCCTTCGCACAGTCGATGACCATGAGCGCGGAGTCCACCGCGGTGAGCGTGCGATAGGTGTCTTCCGAGAAGTCCTCGTGGCCGGGCGTGTCCAGCAGGTTCACGATGCAGTCCCGATAGGGAAACTGCATCACCGACGAGGTGACGGAAATTCCGCGCTGCTGCTCGAGGCGCATCCAGTCTGACGTGGCGTGGCGCGCAGCCTTGCGGCCCTTGACGGTGCCGGCCATCTGGATGGCGCCGCCGAACAGGAGCAGCTTCTCGGTGAGCGTGGTCTTGCCCGCGTCGGGGTGGGAAATGATCGCGAAGGTGCGCCTTCTCCTTATTTCTCCAGCAGTTGCATCATCCGTCATGACCAGGCGCTCGGCAGGCAGAACACATTTTCCGGATACAGATAGAAAGTCGCTTCAGAACGGTGGATAGACTGGCACATGACCGGCGCGAGCGGTGCTCGAAGCCGACCCTCGTCGTTCGAAGCAAGGGCCCGCACTCATCAGAGCGGCGTGCGCGCTATCCGGGAAACCGGGAATCATACCAAACTGCCTGTCATGCCTTGTCGCCCGGTCTGGCCGCGGCACAGCGCGACCTGAGCGGAATCGGGGGGCGTCATTGTCGTGTCCTGCGTTAGGTCGATGTCGGCAGCAACGGTCGGTGACGCCCGTGCGCGCACGCTCGCCCGGCGACCTCACCGTGCATCGGTTACAGCGTCAATGGTGATCGTCGGGTGCGCAAGACCTGGACGCTCACCAACAACGGCATCAACACCTACACGAACGTGCGGTTGTTCACGGCGGTGACGCCACGTTCGCTGGAATCGACGAGGCGCGCAGCTGGTACGACCCTGCAACAAGATGGTGTATCTCACCAACAAGGAGTTCGACGTTTCCGGCTACATGGGCTCGTATGCGAACCCTGCCACGCCCGCGGCTGCCCATTTCAGCGGACTCACCTATCGCAGCCTCGATTTTCCTTCGATTCGTGCCGGCTATGACCAGGTTCTGTTCGACAGTTCGCTCTCCAACCAGGTCAGCTCGGCGTAAGGGATGCAGGTTACTTCCTGCTACACGGCCCACGGCGATCTGGAAGGGCACGACCTGCAAAGCGGCACGGTCGTCTTCGAGGAAGGCGAGGTCGAGAAGGAGATCGGTTTTGCCATCCAGAGCACGCTTCCCGCCGGTGCGGCGGACCGGCAGGTGCAGCTCACGTTCGACGAGGGCGTCAATCGAGGCAGCGACCGGCCGCTGACCGTTACGATCACCGCACTGAATGCGCCTCCCGCCGTGCGGCTCGCGCTATCGCAAGCCGGTGAGAACACGACCATCATCACACGTGATGGTGGGCCTGCGACGTTGTCGCTGGACATTCTCGATCCCAACACGACTCAGACACACACGGTGCAGTGGACGGCGCCCACTGGCGCCGACTTCACGATCGCGGAGAATTCGCTGGTGCTGCAGCCCGGCAGCCTGCCGCCGGGCGTGCATCGCTTCGTGGCGATCGTGACGGACAACGGCGCGCCCCCTGCCATCACGCGCGGTCAGTTCGACGTCGTCGTTCGTGACACAGCAGCGGCGCTGCCGGCGGGTGCGACCGAGCTGCGCGACAACGGCATGCCCAATCACGCCGATTACACGCCGGAGCCGCCGAACGTGTTGCCGGAGCGCGCACGCGAGCTGCATCACTATCTGATGGCGGCGGATCCCGGCACGAGGCTCGCCCTCGGCCCCTGCTCGCAACTCCGCGCGGTCTATCAGACCGAGCTGGAGGGCGCGCCCGCCCCGAACGAATGGCCCGCGGACACCGTGCCGAATGTCGGTGGCTATTTCGACTTCGTGGTCGTGGACCTGCCTCGCGCAGGCGAGACGGTGAACATCGTGATCCCGCAGCGAGCCGCCATCCCGGCGAACGCGGTGTACCGCAAGCTCAACGCGGCGACCCGTCAGTGGCAGGACTTCGTGCAGAACACGGCGAACAGCCTTGCATCCGCGCCGGGCTCGCCGGGCTTCTGTCCGCCACCCTCGAGCACCGAGTATCGCGCGGGACTCAACGCAGGCGATTGGTGTGTGCGTCTTGCGATCGAGGACGGCAGCCCGAACGATAGCGACGGACAGGCGAACGGTTCCGTCGCGGATCCGGGCGGCATCGGCGTGCTCTCAGACCCCGGCTCGGGCGTTGAGCCGGACCCCGATCCGGACACGAACACACCCGTGGTCGTGACCGGCCACAGCAAAGGCGGTGGCGGCTCACTCGATTGGTGGACGCTTGTCGCTGCGTTGGGCGTGCTCGCGCTGCGCGCCCGCCGTCAGGGCACGCGCCTGCGTCAAGGCATGCGCCGAATGCTGATGGCAGCGTCGCTCGCGATCGTTTCGACTCAGGCCACTGCCTCAGATGCGGAAGTCGCGAGCTGGTACGCCGGCCTTCAGGTCGGCGCCGCACGAACTGCCGTGGCGGCCCATGAGCTCACGGACGCACTTCGCGAACGCGTCCATTCGGTGACGGCAAACATCGACGATCGCACGCGACCCGCCTGGCGCGTGCACGGGGGATATCAGTGGGCGCGACACGTTGCCGTCGAGGCCGGCTATCTCGACCTGGGCTCGCTCAAGACGACGTTTGTCGGCTCGGTGCCCGATGTTCAGCGCCTGCTGGAAGATGCCAACCGGATCCATCCGGCCTCCGCCGAGGGTTTCGATCTGGCGCTCGTTGCGCGCTACGCGTTACTGCCGCGGCTAGCCGTTCATGCGCGCGTCGGCGTGTTCGCGTGGGATGCACGAACGCAGACGAGCGATTCGGCGGGTCAGCACGTGAGCGAGACGACGATGGCGTGGATCCCATGATCGGTGCAGGCGCGCAGATCCGTCTGCGACGCAACTGGCTCTTGAGCTGCGAGTTTGTTCGCTACGACCTGGGTGATACCCATCTCGGCTTCGCCCGCGCGGGCATCGCGTACTACTGGCGCTAAGCAGAGCCGTGCTCCAGCCGGCGCCCGGCAGGTGCGGCTGGCTTCGCGCTGCAGCCCGTGTCGAGCCGGTCCCCTACTCCGGCAAGCCCGGGCAGGCGTGAGGCGAGCCGACGCGGCGACCCAAGGCGGATCTAGGACGTACGCGTAGCGCGCCCGGCAAGCGGAAGCTTGAGAACCGCTGCGTCTTCGCGTCCGCCCACGGCTTGGTAATACCCGCGGCGGATGCCCACCTGCTCGAAACCCATGGACTGGTAGAGCCGGATGGCGGCGGTATTGGACGGGCGCACCTCGAGGAAGGCCTCGCCCATGCCTGCGGCCCGGGCGCGATCGAGCAAATGGGTGAGGATCTGACGTCCGATGCCCTTGCAGCGGAAGGGACCGTTCACGCAGAGATTCAGCACGTGCGCTTCACCCGCGCCCGTGCTCATGACCCCGTAGCCCACGATTTCCTCACCCACGCAGGCGACGCGGCACACGTACCCCACCCGCAGGCAGTCCCGGAAAATACCTTCGCTCCAGGGGAACTGATACGAGGCGCGCTCGATGGCCACGACGTTCGCGACATCCGACTCCAGCATGACGCGCAGGGTGGCTTGGGGCGCGGTCGCGAGCAGATCGGGTGCGGTGGCCATCACGATTCCTGCGAAGCCAGACGTCTGAACACGGTGCGGGCAAACTTCAGGTCTTCCCAGGCCTTGCGCTTGTCCGCGGGCGTGCGCAGCAGGTAGGCCGGATGATACGTCACGATGAGCGGGGTGTTCAGCTCACCGAACGTGTGCACCTGGCCCCGCAGCCGCGCGAGTGACACGTCGGTGGCGAGCAGGTTCTGGGCCGCAATGCGCCCGACCGCCAGGATCAGTCTGGGCCGCAGCAGGGCGATCTGCCGCATGAGGTACGGCATGCAGGCTGCCACCTCGTCCGGCTTCGGGTCCCGATTGTTCGGGGGCCGGCACTTGAGCACATTCGCGATGAACACGGACTCGCGCTGCAGGCCGATGGCTCGCAGCATCTGGTTGAGGAGCTGACCCGCGCGGCCGACGAACGGCTCGCCCTGCTGGTCCTCCTCCGCTCCCGGCGCTTCGCCGATCACCAGCCAGTCCGCCCGCCGGTTGCCCACGCCGAACACGCCCTGCGTGCGTGTGGTGTGCAGCGAGCACTTCGTGCACCCGAGCACTTCGGCGCGCAGCGGTTCCCATTGTTCTTCCAATTCCTCCGACTCAGCGGGCGCTGCGCCGACCGGTGTCGCGATGGCCGGTGCCTCGGGAGCTGGCGTCGCGACAACCGACGGCTCGACCGCCGGCGGCTCGACAGCCGGCAGCGCATTCGAGGCAGGCATGAGCGCGGCGGCCGCCGTTCCCGGCCGCGGCACCCAGACGTCGATGCCGATGGCCTGGAGGTATTCGAGCCGCCTCGCCGAATGCATCAGCCGGACCCCGTGGCGGGTGTGCCGCGGGACGCCCGGCGGATGCGCCGCGACACCCAGAGCACCGGGGCCGACAGCGCATACGTGGCGAACATCGACAGGAGCATGGTGGGCGGATCGATGGCGATGAGCACGAAGAACAGCGGGACGATGATCATGTAGGCCCGCTTGATGCGCCGATCCATGTCGAACTGCTTGAAGCTCGGGTAACTGAAGCTGCTCACCATGAGGAGCGCGGCGGATACCGTGACCAGGAACGCCGCCACGAGCCCCACCAGCCCCGGCTCACGCCAGTTGCTGGAGAACCAGACGAACGCCGCCACGACGGCCGCCGCCGACGGGCTCGGCAGCCCCTCGAAATACCGCTTGTCGGCGGTGGCCGAGCGCGCATTGAAACGCGCAAGCCGCAGCGCAGCCGCCACCGCGTAGAAGAACGCGGCGAGCCAGCCGAAGCGCTCCCATTCCCGCCCGTATTCCGCGATGCGCACCACGCCCCACTGATACGTGACGATGGCCGGCGCGAGACCGAACGCGACCATGTCCGCCAGGCTGTCGTACTCCTTGCCGAAGTGGGTCTCGGTGCGGGTGAGGCGCGCAATCCGGCCATCCAGCCCATCGAAGATCATCGCCACGAACACGGCCATGCCCGCGGGGGCGAAGTTCTTGTCGATGGCGGCGACGATTGCGTAGAAGCCGGAGAACAGGCAGCCCGTGGTGAGCAGGTTCGGGAGCAGGTAGGCCCCCCGGCGGGGGCGGGCCTCGGGACGAGCGTCATCGTGCATGGGCGCGGATGGTAGCAAGGTCGGGCCTGCTAAGATGCTGCGCTTTTCCGACCCTGGAAAGACGAGCGCGATGCGACTGTCCCAGTACCCCATCAACACCCTGAAGGAAACGCCCGCCGAGGCGGAAATCGTCAGCCAGCAGCTCATGCTGCGGGCCGGGCTCATCCGGCGGCTCGCCGCGGGCATCTACACCTGGCTGCCCATCGGGCTGCGCACGCTGTCCAAGGTGGCGAACATCATCCGCGAGGAGATGAACCGCGCCGGGGCGCTCGAGCTGCTCATGCCGTCCATCCAGCCGGCGGAGCTCTGGCAGGAGTCCGGCCGGTGGACCAAGATGGGACCGGAACTGCTGCGCCTGAAGGATCGCCACGAGCGCGAGTTCTGCGTCGGCCCCACGCACGAGGAAGTCATCACGGACATCGCTCGGCGCGAGATCAAGAGCTACCGCCAGCTCCCCGTGAACTTCTACCAGATCCAGACCAAGTTCCGGGACGAGATCCGGCCGCGCTTCGGCGTGATGCGCGCGCGCGAGTTCATCATGAAGGACGCGTATTCGTTCCACATGAACGAAGCGTCGCTCCAAGAAGGCTATAACCTCATGCGCGAGGCGTACCGGCGCATGTTCACGCGCATGGGGCTGGAGTTCCGTGCCGTGCAGGCGGACACGGGCGCGATCGGAGGCAACAAGTCCGAGGAGTTCCAGGTGCTCGCAGCCTCGGGCGAGGACGCCATCGCGTTCTCGGATGGCGATGACTACGCCGCGAATCTCGAAACGGCCGTGGCCTTGCCGCCTGACGGCGGGCGCGCCGCACCTTCGCAGCCGCTTGTGAAGGTGGCCACGCCCGGCGTGCGCACCATCGAGGCGCTGACGAAGTTCCTCTCGGTGCCCGCGTCGAAAACGGTGAAGACGCTCGTGTACGAAGGCCATGACGGCCTCGTTGCGCTGCTGGTGCGTGGGGATCATCAGCTGAACGAGGTGAAGGCCAGCAAGCTTCCGCAGGTGAGAACGCCGCTGCGGCAGGCCAGCGCGGAACAGGTGCGCGCCGCGTTCGGCGCGGGCTTCGGCTCGCTGGGGCCGAAGCTGAATGGCGCAAAGCCCGTCTCCGGGGCGCCCGCCATCACCTTCATCGCCGATCACGCCGCGGCGGCCGCAAGCGATTTCGTCATCGGCGCGAACGAGGACGATCACCACTTCACCGGGGTGAACTGGGGGCGCGATCTGCCCGAGCCCGCCGTCGTCGCGGACATCCGCAACGTCGTGGAAGGCGACCCGAGCCCCTCCGGCAAGGGCACGCTGAAGATCGTCCGCGGCATCGAGGTCGGGCACATCTTCCAGCTCGGGCAGCTCTATTCCGCTGCCCTGCAGGCCACTGTGCTCGACGAAGCCGGGCAGAGCGTGGTGCCCTACATGGGCTGCTATGGCATCGGTGTGACGCGTATCGTGGCGGCGGCCATCGAGCAGAACCACGATGAGCGCGGCATCATCTGGCCGGAGCCGATCGCTCCGTTCCATGTCGTGCTCGTCTCCGTCAATGCGCAGAAGTCGTACCGTGTTCGCGAAGTGGCCGACAAGCTGTATGCCGAGCTCACCGCAGCCGGCATCGAGGTGCTCTACGACGATCGCGACGCCCGCCCGGGCGTCAAGTTCGCGGACTCGGAGCTGCTCGGCATTCCGCATCGCGTGGTCGTGGGCGAGCGCGGCATCGATGCGGGCAAGCTCGAATACCGCGGGCGGCGCGACACCGAGAGCCAGGAATTTCCGCTCGACAATGCGCTCGAGTTCATTCGTTCGCGCATGCGGCACTGAGCTCGCCGGCGCGTTGGCCGCCGCGGCTCGCGCCCTCGTGGCGGCGGCGTGCCTGTGCGCGCTCACCGCTGCGCCGGCGCATGCCGATCAGCAGCGCGACCCGGAGCTCAAAGCCGTGCTCGCGAAGGCGATCGAGCAGGCGGAGTGCTTCGCGGACCAGTACGAATCGGCCGTCTGGTACACGATGATGGAGCCGCGCCTGCGCAAGTACGTGGAGGACCGGAACGAGCGCCTGGAAATCCTCAAGCACGTCTACTGCGAGACGCACCGGCCCGGCGAAATGCGCCTGCCGCCTGGCCTCGTGATGGCGCTGATCATGGTCGAGAGCCGCTTCGACCGCTGGGCCGTCTCCCCCGCCGGCGCGGTCGGGCTCATGCAGGTGATGCCCTTCTGGCCGGAGCAGCTCGGCATGCGCCGGCACGAGCTCACGCGCATCGGCCCGAACATCCGCATGGGCTGCGCGATCCTGCGCTTCTATCTGCAAAAGGAACGCAACAGCGTCACGCGCGCGCTCGCGCGCTACAACGGCAGCGTGGGCCGGCGCACCTACTCCGATCTCGTGCTCAATCAGTGGACGAGGTGGAATGGCGCGGATGACCTCGGCCTCACCGCGAGCGACAACGCTCAGCCCGTGCGGAAGGCCGACGGCCGCTGAGCCTCGGGCAGATCGATCTCCGTCACCTCCACCGAGGTGACCCGGGACGCGGACGAGCCCGTCCACAGCCATTCGACGAAAGCGTTCACGGCTTCGGCTTCGCCGCAGGCCAGCACGTCCACCTTGCCATCCGGGCGATTGAGGGCGTGCCCCGTGATATTCAGCTCGCGTGCACGCTGCGCGGCCGTGGCGCGATAGAACACGCCCTGCA
Organism: Steroidobacteraceae bacterium; assembly: GCA_019683695.1. Taxonomy (GTDB): domain Bacteria; phylum Pseudomonadota; class Gammaproteobacteria; order Steroidobacterales; family Steroidobacteraceae; genus JADGHX01. The sequence goes on along the minus strand of JADGHX010000016.1, from coordinate 408 downwards.
CTCGCCCGCCCACCACGCATTGTCGACAGATCACGGCCATGGCGCCGCATCGTAAGTCATCTGCCGCAACGCAGGTATATCTGCGCGTTTGCCCCCGATATGCCGCGGGCGTCCGCGCGCCGCGCCGTTCACACTGGCCGCGCTCGTGAAGCAGTGGCTTCGCGCGCAAGAACAGGTGAACCCTCAAAACCATGGAAGGAGTGAATCATGAATCCGCTCGACGCATCCCCCGCCTCGCCCGCCGCCTGCTCCATCGAGGAGCTGGAAGCCCGCCTTGAAATGGAGGCGCTCGGCGCGCCCGGTGTCTCCCCCGGCACCGACTGGTCGTGCACCTGCCGACTGGAGTTCTGAAGGCCCGGGGGGGGCCCCCCCCCGGCGCCCGGCCCCCCCCCCCCCACCCCACACCCC
>JADGHX010000127.1 GCA_019683695.1 Steroidobacteraceae bacterium | reverse complement strand
CGGTGTTGTGTATAAGAGACAGTCACGAGTCCGCGTGTTGATGGGAAGCCGGGATAGACTGTGCCGGAAGCGTCCGGCACGCGCTCGCACGTTCGTTCGCCTCTTGCCACAAGAATTTTTTGGGGCGTGCTGGCGCGATCGGAGCGCTCGAGGTTCGGCGGCTGCTTGGACGCGCTTTCCGAATTGGTGAGTAACGGCCGCCGAGGGAGCTTGTTGCACGGACCTTGCGCTCGCCGAAGGGGTCTGCGGCGCGAGCGCGCAGCGCCATGGTCTCTGCGACTTTGGCGGTCTCGTTCGCTGCTAGCGGTTCACGCGGGACGCCGGTGCCCGAGACGGCCGTTGAGGGAGCCTCTTGCATGCACGTCTACTCGCTGCTGGGCATGTGCCGCGCGGCACGCACTTCGTCTGCTTTTCGGAATGAGCGGCTCGGCATCGTCCGTAGCGATCTCGAAGTGCGATGGCGGATTCCTCACGTCGCTGGTACCAAGTTTTCGAGCGCGTGAGCGAATGCGCGTTCCGCGCGGTCGTCGAACAGGACGAACCGGATACGGGTCGGTGCGCCTTCTTTCATTTCCCGCACAGTCTCCACAACGGTGCGGATGGCAATCTCGGCTGCGGGCTGCAGTGGATATCCGAATGCGCCGGTCGAGATCGCAGGAAACGCAACGGAAGCGATGTGATGCTCGGCGGCGAGGCGCAATGCATTTCGGTAGCACGCGGCGAGCAATTCATCGGCCGGCTCGTCGCGCCCGTACACCGGGCCCAGGCAGTGGATCACGAACTGGTTGGGGAGCGCGTACGCGCCGGTGAGTACCGCTTGGCCCGGCTTGATGGGCGCGAAGCGCCGGCCCTCCTGCTCGAGCCCTGGTCCGGCCGCGGCATGAATCGCGCCGGCGACACCGCCGCCGGTGCGCAGCTGGGCATTGGCCGCGTTGACGATCGCGACCATGTCGGGCTGACGCGTGATGTCCCCTTTGATGCATTCGAGAGTTGTCCCGGCAATCGCTCGTTGAACCGTCATCGTCGGCTCCGCGTTCTTGGCCGCCACGCGCTGCGGACTGATTCCGCAAGTTACGGCAATCGCGCGGGCGTACTCAACGGGCCGGCGCGACGAATGTCGGCGGGTGAGGAGCGTTACGGCAACGAGCGCATGAAGCGCCGAAATGTCTGCGCGCAACGCAAGCGGGACCTGTCACCTGGCTCGAGCGCCTTTCTGCATCTGTTCATGGATGCGCACAGGCGCATTGCCGCCGCGCCGGGCGTCTGCTATGAACTCGCTTGCGCATCGAGTGCCGGAAGAGATCACAACGCCAGGTAAGGTTGAGTCGGGGGGTCATGCGTGCCTTCAAAGGGAGCCGAATGGCGGCGCTGGCGCTCTTGTGCGCTAGTCTCGCAGCCTGCGGTGGCGGCGGCGGAGGAGGGGATGGGCCGAGCGGTGGAGGTAACCCCGGCGGCGTGAATCCGCCTCCCGCAGCCCCGCCCCCTCCGAGTGCACCGGCGGCGAATGCATTCTTGCCCACCGACACGAGCATCCGGCTCACTTACGCGGGCACAGGTGGAAGCGCGCAGTTCGAAACGCCCATCAACCACGCAGGCCATTCCATCGCGCCGCTCAGATACTCCACTGGTGGAAAGGAGTATTACGTCAGCACGCCCGAAACGATTTCCTTTGCGGGCTTTTACTCGCCGCAGGTGATTGTCGGGGATGCGGGCCCCTTTACAGCGGATGCGCGCTTCGATGAGCCCGTGACGCTTCTTGGTGCGGACGGGTCCGCCCAGCAATCGATGGCCGTGGATGGCACGGGAACCGTCAGAATCACGCCGACCTACGGCGATCGCTCGCTGACATATTCCGGCACCGTGACCTATCTGGGCACCGAGGACGTCACCACTCCGCTCGGTACCTTTTCCAGCAGGCACGTGCGTCTGCAGCTCGAGATCTCGACCGCGGTTGAGGGCACGGTGTTCAGGGTGCCCTTCTTCGTGGACCTCTGGTTCGCGCGGGACATCGGCCTCGTGCAGCGCCTGCAAGCCGGGCAGCTGATGAAGCTCGTGGAGGTCACCGGCCCTGATCGCGACGGCGACGGCCGCTTCGACGGACTCGACGCGTTTCCGGACGACCCGGCCGAGACCACGGATTTCGACCACGACGGCATCGGAGACAACGCCGACCCGGACGACGACAACGACGGGATCGCGGACACGAACGATGCCTTCCCCCGCAACCCGGCCGAATCCGCCGATTTCGACGCCGACGGCACCGGAGACAACGCGGACCCCGACGACGACAACGATGGCTTGCCGGATGTCATCGATCCTTTTCCGCATGACATCCACAACCCCGACACGGACCGCGACGGCACGGCGGATTTCCACGACACCGACGATGACAACGATGGTTTCATCGACGCGGTGGATCGCTTTCCGTTCGAGCCGGCCGAATGGGCCGATGCCGACAACGACGGCTGGGGTGACAACGGCGACCCGGACGATGACAACGACGGCCGTTTCGATCTCGTCGATGCGTATCCTCTGAACCCCACTCGCTGGGAGCCGCTGAACGTCGAGAAAACCGTGGTGACCCTCGCTGGTGTGCTGGGCATGGCTGGCGGGCCCGGCACGGCATTCAATGTCACCGGTGAGAACGTGAGATGGCAGGCGGAAACGTCGGCCCCATGGCTGCAGGTGAGCCCGACGTCCGGCACAGGCGACACGCTCATCCTGGTGAACACCACTCTCGACCGGCTCGCGCCAGGAACGCATGCCGCAACCCTCACTTTCACCGATCCCGATACGGCGCGCTCGGTCGATGTGGCCGTGCAGTTGACCGTCTCGCTACCCGAGATCACGGTAACGAGCTCGATGGTGAGCTTCGACGGCAAATTCGGGTGGAGCACGCTCACACAACCCGTCGACGTGTCCCTGAACACAGGGCTCACCAGCTATCCGCTGAGCATCGAGACGTCTTTCGATCCAGAGGGTGCGATCACAGCCACTTACGCCGACGGAGTCGCGGATGCGAACCCGCGTCGGCTCAATGTGGTAGTGGATCCCTCGAAGCTGAAGGGTGGCCGTCATGCTGGCCATCTCACGCTTACTGCAGATGTGAAGGGGCACGCCATCACGCGCACGGTTGCTGTGGAGGTGCTCGCGTCCACGCGCGCGCTGTTCCCCACGAGCGATGCCGTCGCTTTCGCGCAAACCGATGCATACAGTGGGCCGATACGTCGAACGATCAAGATACTGGACAGCTACGGTGTGTCCGGCACGGAGTGGACGGCGACCGGCAGTGGCGAGAGCTGGCTGAAATCCGTCACGCCCTCGGGTGTATCGGATGGCGAGCTGACGATCGAAGTCGATCCGCTGGGCCTGTCGCAGGACCTGTATCGTGCCACCGTGACGTTGTCCACTACCGACCCGAACATCGATCGCACTGTGCCGATCAACGTCTCACTCTGGGTGGACACCGAGACGGATCCGCGCTTCGAGTCCGTGCCCGCCACCTACAAGCAGCTGGCGGCAGATCCGCTGCGGCCGTTCGTGTATGCCCACAACGGGTCCGGCAACATCGACGTGTACAACATTCACGTGCGCGAGCTGCATGACCAGATCACCGGGCTCACAGGCGATCTTGGCGCAATGGTGGTGAGCTCCGATGGCAAGTGGCTGTTCGTGCAGAACCCGGTGGATGGCGGCATCACGCGTATCGATCTCGACGACACCAACGTGCGCGTCACCTGGCCGCTTGCGGATTCCGGCCTCTCGTCCCCGCGGAACGCGGTGGCGTACGCACGGCCGAACGGGCACCCCGTGCTTGTGCTGAGCGATCGTCGCGTTGTGGATGCGGAGACGGGCGACATTCTCGGCAACGTCGACCTGCCGACCTTGCTCAGGCTCGATGTCATCAAGTCAAGTTTCGATGGCCAGCGGCTGTGTGCGCTGAACACTGCCGAGACCCCATTCTCTGCCGAATGCTTCTGGCTCTACTACGGTGATTACGGCACGCCCGATGTGAAGACCGGAATGCGTACCCACCTCAGTGGGCATGATGTTCCGGGAGCCGGCTTCGCAACGGACCTGGCCATCACGGCGGACGGGCAATCGGTCATCGTCGCGATCGAGGCGGGAGCAGACTATCCCTTGTGGGGTTTTCCGCTGCCGCCGGTCGGGCATGGCGGCCCGCTGGTTCCGGAAGATCCCACGCAAATGGCGCAGGGCTCACCCGCCATCGCCACAGGGCCGGACAACGGCGTCTTCGCGAGCGTCATCACGCTGAGCGATGGGAAGGAACGGCTGCGCGGCTGGAACGATGCGGGCACGTCCGATCGTTTCGGAACGCTCCTCGAGCTCGGCTCCGTGGGCGTCAAGACCGGACTGCGCAGACAGCTCGTCGTGAGCGGCGATGGCCTGGGCCTTGCGTACCTGCTGGGGAGCGATCCGTCACCGGATTTGAGCACGTCACCGGATGCGAGCACGGAGCTCTATTTCCAGTTCACGCATTGAGCCAAAAGATCGCGAAGTGAAATCCCGGACTAGATTTCTGAATGGCTGTGCCGCAAGCGCATAATTCCGCATGACAGCCACAACTTCGCGGTTGAGCACGAGACGCTTCAGATTAGCCACGACTTCCGGCGCTCTCGTCGGGGACGGGTGCGCCGATCATAAAAGCGATGAAGCTGGGTCGACAACACGAAGGGGGGATGGAAATGAGCTCAGAATCAGACGAGGCAACGTACGAAAAGTGTCACTTCACGTGTGTGTACTGTGGCTTTGATGGTCGAACCTTCGACGGTTGGATGCAGATGACGATCGATCACATCCTTCCCAAGAGCTGCGAGGGAAGCGACGAGCCAGACAATCGAGTGGCAGCATGCGGCTCGTGCAACTCGATAACAAGTAGAATGAAGTTTGAGCGGACAGCCTCAAGAGAAGAGATTCTTGAGAAGAAGCGGCAGTACGTGGCGGAGAGCAGACGAAAATTCTATCGCGTGTGGGCGGAACGCGTCATGCCACGGTACCTGGAGCGTCCGCTTCTGCCATTGAGCTCGTTAGTCGGGCTTAACGCGGAGGTCACTTGAACTGGGTCGTCTATCACAGCACGAGGGTCATGGGAGAGCCGTGCTCCTCACTCGGCGAAAGGGCGGCCTACTCGACACGTGACCGGCCAAAACTGGGCCTTGGGGATACGGTTTGGGTAATTGAAGGTCCCGGAGAGTTCGCCTTGGTTGACGCATTCAAAGTAGCGAGAACTGAGACTCCGTCGCCGGTCGGACCGTTTGCGCGTTTCAAGTTGAAGATTATGGGAGACATTTCCCTGCTCGCCGCCCGCGTGTCTCTGTCTCTTGATCTGCCTTGGTTCAACAGGCTGCATTCAGCCTACCTTACGAAGCGGCGCTTCTTTGGCAGTCTCGGAAATGAGCCTGAAGTTCTCTCTGGCCTTCGAGCGCTTTGTCCGAGTACAAACAAATTGCTGGAGCCGAGCGGGGACCGGTAAAACGCCGTGTTCTGGATGACGTAACCTCTTTTTCGCACTTTTCGAGGTGGTGGCCTCGATCTGGTTCAATCGGAACTGCCAGGAACCAACGAACCAGACCAATTGAGGCCACCTATGGGAGACGATACACCGGCGGCGCTGGGCGCGCTGCGAGTCGATGAAGCGAAGCTGAAGAGCCATGTTGACGAGGTTGTCCGCTCGAGCGTCGAGGAGACCCTGAACGGGCTTCTGGATGCCGAAGCGGACCGGATCTGGTGCGCGGCGCTACGAGCGCTCAGCGCAGCGACAGGACACTCGAGCTGGCTATTACACGAGGAAGCCGGAGACGAAGGCCGGCGAGGTCGAGCTGAAAGTGCCGAAGCTGCGGCACCTGCCGTTCGAGACGGCGATCATGGAGCGCTATCGGCGACGAGAGTCCTCCGTCGAGGAGGCCCTGGTGGAGATGTATCTGGCGGGAGTGTCGGTGCGAAGGGTGGAAGACATCACCGAAGCGCGCTGGGGTACCCGGGTGAGCTCCGGGACGGTCTCGCGCCTGAACCAGAAGATCTATCGGCACATCGAGGCCTGGCGCAACCGGCAGATCGGCGGGGAGTTTCCGGCTGCCGCGAGTAGCTGCGCGGCGTGGCAGATGGCGGCGAACGGACTGGAGAGTCCCCGCGCAGGTACCTCGTGAGGCACTACCCGTTCGTGCGGCCGCGCCGCTCGCAGCAGCGCGCGGAAAGCTCGAGGACCTTTTGACCCGTCAGCACCCGGGCCTCAGGTCCCCAATGCCGCGGATCGGGGTGCGGTCGGCGCTGAGCAGATCGTCGTGAAGGCGTTCGCCGTACGTACGCCTGGTATTCCCCGCAGGACTCGCTTGGGTGAAACTCGCCGGGGGACGATTTCGATCCAGTCGATAATGCACAACGATTCCATTCCCGCGCGGCTTGCCCGTTCGCCGATGCAGGCGCGCCAGCTCATCGCGGTGGCGCTGTGTTGTCTCATCAATATGGCGGACGGCTTCGACGTCCGGTCATTGGCGCTGGCCCCGCACATCACCCGTGAATGGGGCGTCACGCCTGCCGCGCCGGGCATGGCATTCAGCGCCGCCTTGCCCGGACTCGTTTTGGGTGTACGTCTCGTTCCGCAGCTTGCCAATCAGGTCGTGCGCCGATGACCGCTGACGAACAGTTGGCCGTGCAGCGCTCGACGCTGCGGAAGATCCGCAATCGATGCGTGATTCCGCTGCTGATCGCGTTCGTCATCTCCTATCTGGATCGTGTGAACGTCGGTTTCGCGGCCCTGACCGCGAACGCGGACCTGGGCCTCACGGCCACTCAATACGGTTGGGGTGCAGGGCTGCTGTTCCTCGCCTACTCGTTCTTCGAGCTGCCGAGCAACCTTGCCCTGGAGCGATTCGGTGCGCGCCGGTGGATGGCGCGCATCATGATCAGCTGGGGGCTCATTGGCTGCTCCATGGCGCTTGTCCAGGGGCCGCTCAGTTTCTATTTGCTGCGTTTCCTGCTGGGCGCGGCCGAGGCGGGGCTTTTCCCCGGTGTAATCCTGTATCTCACGTACTGGCTTCCGCGGCAGCATCGCGCTCGATATCTGAGTCTGTTCGCATTGGGGATACCGCTTTCGAGCGTGATTGGCGCGCCCATCTCCGGCGCCATCATGCAATGGATGGATGGCGTGCTGGGCGTGAAGGGCTGGCAATGGCTCTATGTCCTCGAGTCCATGCCGGCCGTGCTTCTCGGCATCGCGGTGCTCGTGTTGCTGGCCGATCGCCCGAGCGGCGCCCGGTGGCTCACCGATGCAGAACGGGCCTGGCTCACTGCGGAGTTCGCAAAGGAAGTGTCGGCCCCGGCCGAAACCCGACACGGCTTCAGCCTGAGCATGCTGCGCGACAGCCGTGTTCTGGTGCTGGCCGCGGTCTTTTTCCTGACCGCTGTTCCGAGTTATGGGTTGAGCCTCTGGCTTCCGCAGATCGTGAAGAGCTTCGGCGTGAGTCATCTCGCCACCGGGTTCCTGACGGCCGCGCCTTTCGTGTGCGGCTGCATCGCCATGCTGTATTGGGGGCGGCGTTCAGACGCTCGTCGGGAACGCGTGTGGCACGCGATAGGGCCCGCCATGCTGGCTGGCGTTTGTCTCGTCGTCGGCGCGATGCTCACGTCAGCGCCATTGCAGTTGCTCGCGATCTGCCTGGCCGGCGCTGGCATCTACGCCCTCAAGGGACCCTTCCTGACTCTGGTCAGTGAAGCTTTCGCCGATACAAGGGCGGCGGTGGGTATTGCGCTGGTCACCACGCTCGGCAATCTCAGCGGGTTCGTTGCGCCGTACATGGTGGGCCTCATCATCGACGCGACCGACAGCCATCGGTTGGCGGTCGCCGCCCTGGGCGTGCAATCCGCGATCGGCGCGGCCGTCCTGTTCAGCTGGAAGGGTCGGAAAGCCCGAACCGTGCACGCGAAGGGCATAAAGGCGGAAACGCTTCGTCTTCGCGAAGAACGCACGCCGTAGCACCGATCAGGCGTACATTCCCTCCGGTCCCCGGAACCTTCTGCGGCCGGAGTGGCCTACGCGGAGGCGGCACAGCCGTGAAACGGCGCCGCGCAAGCCGGAGCCGACATGAATCTCAACGCCTGGATCAGCAAAGCCCGCGAGCTCGGCGCGAGTGATCTGCACGTGGAAGCGGGCACGCCACCCGTCGTGCGCGTGCGAGGGGAGCTTCAGCCAATCGGGGACGCCGTGCAGCCCTCGCTTGTGGAACAAGCCGCTCACGCGCTCATCGGAGCTGAAGGGTGGGCGCAGCTCCGCGCGCGCGGCTCATCGGACGCGTCACTCGCCATCGGCGGCACGCGATGCCGAATCAATGTGTATCGCACGCTTCGCGGCGTAGCCATCGCTGTGCGGCTGCTGACGCCATCGGTCAGCGGGATTCGCGCATGCAATCTGCATCCGGACCTGCGGCGGTTCACCGAGGCGACGACCGGGCTCGTCATCGTTTCCGGGCCGACGGGTAGCGGAAAGTCGACCACGCTCGCGGCGTTCATCGAGGAGATCAATCATTCGCGCGCGCGAAATATCATCACGCTCGAGAGTCCCATCGAATACATCTTCTCCAATCGCCGCTCCCTCATTCGGCAGCGCGAAATCCCGACACACTCGCCCAGCTTCGAGCAGGCGATCGTCGATGCGCTCCGCGAGAACCCGGACGTGCTGGTCATCGGCGAGATGCGCACGCCGGAAGTGATGCGGCTGACCTTGAACGCCGCGGAAACCGGTCATCTCGTGCTCGCGACGATGCATTCGGCGAACTGCGCGGAGGCGCTCACGCGCATCTGCATGTCCTTTCCGGCGGAGCTTCAAGGAAGTATCCGTGCACAACTCGCCGATTGCCTCGTCGGTGTGGTCTGTCAGCGCCTGGATTACCTGCAGGAGCATCGTCTGCGCGCTCCTCGATGCGAAATGCTCTGGGCCAACTCGGCTGCAAAGGGCACCATCCGCTCGGGACAAACCAGCCAGATCGCCAATGTGATCCAGTCAGGCGGCGAGGATGGCATGTGGACCTTCGACCGTTACCAGCGCTGGATCGAGCAGAAGAACGATTGGATCCGCGCCGCGCCCGAAACAGGCGCCGCGCCTGATACGCCCGCGGCAGCTGCGGTCCCGCCGGGCACACCCGCAGCCTCATCCTCCGCACCGGCAACACCGCCTGCTCCCAACGAGATCAACATCGAAGAAGACATGGACTTGCGGGAGCTCGAAGAGCTCGCACGGCAGATCGAACGCCGCTCGCCCTGATGCGGATGCGTGCGGCGCGGCGGCGATGGACTTTCCCTTCAGTTGATCCGCGCCCCGGTCATCTTTCGGGACGTCGTTGAAGTCGCGATGGCGGCCAGCCTACCCTCGCGCGTCACAACGATGAGGCGCGACGCTCCCCGGCTGGCCGGCGCAGTCTCGCCCCCCCTTCTCTGTCAGACCGCTGAACGTAAGGAGGCACGGTTTGATTCCGAACTGCACAAGCCCGCGTGCAACCCGGGCGGCATCGCCCTGGCGCGCCGGCACTCTGGCGATTGGCATTGCGGTGTCGCTGTTGGCCAGCGCGTCACAGGCCGCCTCGCCGCCTGATCTCACCGGCGTCTGGACCACCTATCGCGAGCCCGGCAACACCGGCCGTGCCAGCACCGATATCAATGCCGCATGGCCAAAGGATCCGCCGTTCACGCCCGAAGGGCGCAAGAAGGTGCAGGAGTATCGCGATCTCGTGGCGGAGACGGGGGACACTCCCGGCGGCTGGTGCGTGGTGTACGGCATGCCGGCCGCCATGCTCGGCGCCGGTGGCTATCCCATGGAGTTCATCCAGCGCCCCGAGCAGATCACCATCATCTATGAGGCGCACACCGAAGTGCGCCGCGTGTACATGAACTCGCCGCCGCCGGACCCGCAGGATCTCCTGCCGAGCCGGGACGGAACGTCGACCGGGCACTGGGAAGGCGACACGCTCGTCATCGAAACCATCGGACTCAAGGAAGCGGTGGACCAGACGTCCGCGCACAGCGAAGACGCGCGCATCGTCGAGCGCTATCACCTGGAGAAGGGCCCGAAGGGCGAGAAGCTGCTCGTCGGGGAGCTCACGCTGACGGATCCGCGCTTCTATACGCGCCCGATCACCGTGAAGCGCCGATGGCAGGCCGGTGAGAACCTCCGCATGATGCCGTACGACTGCACCGAGCCCGCATGGAACGATCACCTCGACAATCTCCGCAGACAGAAAGAGGCCGCAGCCAAATGATTCGCACACTGGTTCGTTCACTCACCGTCGCTCTCGTGCTGGGGGGCAGCGCGGCCGCCGTCGCGCATCACTCTGCGGCGCAGTTCAACTTCCAGGCGCCTGCAACCGTATCCGGCGTGGTGAAGGAAATCCGCATGGCCAATCCGCACATGCGGCTCGTTCTGAGCGTGGATGACGAAAAAGGCGCTCGCGATATCGAGTTCGAAGGTCACAGCCTGAACAACCTGTACCGCCGCGGCTGGCGCAAGGACATGGTGAAGGTCGGCGACAAGGTGACCATCAGCATCGCCCCCCGCAAGGACGGCCACGATGGCGGCTACGTTCTCTCGGTGAAGACCGCCGACGGCAAGGAATTCTGAACCCCTTTTGACGCGCACGGCCTCTTTGCCGTGCGCGTTCCGTTCACGGCCCCTTCACCCGCTGCCCCGAACGCTCACACCCCCCAACGCCTGCGCGAGGCGAGCGAACGCGCAGCGCATGACACGCGCTTCCGGCGCGCCCCAGCGCACGACGCACACAGCCCCGCGTTCGTGTATCTCTTCGCGAACGAAGCCGTGCTCCTCAAGGGCCGGCACGAGGCGAGCGGACGTGCGAGGGTGTGACGGGAGCTTCCGGCGCGCAGGCACGCAGCCGCCCGCGCGTTTCCTATCCGAAGCCGCTGCGCAACTCGCCCACCCACTCTCTCATTCAGGCAAGCACCGGGCGGCGGCCATCTACCGCACCACCCGATTCCGCGCGCCGGTTGCGAGCGGCACACCCTCGCGCGGCCGATCGCCGCCCCAACGGTCGCCCCACAAGGCACAGCCACGCGCGCGATGCGCAATCACACGGGCCTGGCCATCGGCCGTAATCCGGCCCTCTGTCTCAAGCAGCATGCCTTTTGAGATAGCAAGCGCCTGACCGCACACAGCGCCCCGTCGCCATTCGCGCACGCCTCATCGTGCGACATGCTGGCGATGCATCCTTTCGGTGCTTCCCGCCCTTCGCACCCTCCGGCATGTTCCTTATTTGAACCACCACCACCCGGCGGACAACGGTTGTCTGCCACATTGAACAGCCCGCTCACGCCAGCCTACGCTCGCCGCTCGAATGCTGAAACTGGCGCGCGCGCCATCGATGGAAAGACCACGGCACGCGCAGGGAGGGGGCAGTGATACAGCATCTTTCCGGGAACACCCGTCGCACCCGCAACCGGGCTGCATCCAGATCATCCGCAACGGGTTCCGCGCATCTGATCGCGCTGTTCTGCGCAACATCGATCTGCGCAGCACGCCTTGCGAATGCACAGGCCACACCCGATACCACCGCCGCGCAATCCGGCGGCGAGGAAGTACAGCAGGTGGTGGTCACCGGTTCGCGTATTGCGCGCTCCGGATTCAACGCGCCATCGCCCGTCACGGTGATGGGGGCGGATCAGCTCGAGGCGCTTGCCGTAACCAACATTGGCGCGGCGGTGAGCCAGCTACCGGCATTCCGTGCGAGCAACAATCCTTCGACGAACGGCTTCGGCAGCTTCAACGTCGGCGCGCAGATCGTGAACCTGCGCGGCCTGGGCGTGACCCGCAACCTCATTCTCGTGGACGGCCGTCGCTTCTCGCCGACCACGCGCGAAGGGTCCGTCGACCTCAACCTCATTCCGAGCCTGCTCATCGAGCGCACGGAGGTGGTGACGGGCGGCGCGTCCGCCGCATACGGCTCCGATGCCGTGGCGGGCGTCGTCAACGTGATCCTCGACAAGAACCTGTCTGGCCTCAAGGCGCAGGTCGATTACGGCGTGAGCGACGAGGGCGACGGGGACAACTATCACGCCGGGCTCGCCGGCGGCACGGACTTCCTCAGTGGCCGCGGTCACGTCGTCTTCGGTGGCGAGTACGACAAGCAGCAGGGCATCGGCAACTGCTTCGTGCGCGACTGGTGTACGCCCGGGCAGGTGGTGACGAACACAGGCTTCAACAATCCCCCTGGCGTAGGCAACGGCCTGCCCAATTTCGTGCGGAGCGACGACAACGCCGGCTTCTGGATGACGACGGGCGGCGTCGTCGCCGGCAACAACCGGCCGGAGATCCGCAATCTGTTCGGTACGGGGGGCATTCAGTTCGCGGACGATGGGACGCCCGTGCCGTACACGCCAGGGCAGGTCACCAGCGGCATCACCGCGTTGGGCGGCGACATCGTCCCGACGTATCTCAATACGAACCTCATGATCCCGGTCGAGCGCTACACGCTCTACGGGCATGCGAAGCTAGAGCTGACACCGGGCGTCGAGGGTTTCTTCGAAGCCTCGTACGGCTACGTCACCGGGTCGGTGCTGCAGGCGGCCTTCTTTGATACAGCCATTCCCATCAGCCGCGACAACCCGTTCATCCCGGCGGCGATTCGCGCGGTGCTCGACGCGCATCCGGATATCACGAGCTTCACGATGGGCCGCCTGGGCGACGATCTCGCGCGCGGCTTCAGTACCTCCACCGCCGACGTGTGGCGCGCCACGACCGGACTGCAGGGTCAGTTCGGCGACACGAGCTGGGGCTGGGATGCGTACTACCAGTTCGGTCGGACCGATCGCCTCCAGACCGTGGAGAACAATCGCATTCAGGGCGACCCCGGCCGGCCGGCCAGTGATCCGACGAATCCGGTGAACTTCGCTCGCGCGGTCGATGCGATCATCGACAACGAGACGGTGATCACCCCTGAAACGGGCGATATCGTCTGCCGGGCCACGTTGAGCCCCGATCCGGCGCTGCGTGCTGCTGCAGCCGGATGCGTGCCGCTCAATCTTTTCGGCACGGGCAATGCCTCACGCGAGGCGATCGATTACGTCTACGGCACTCTGCGAGAGGACATCGACATCAGCCAGCACGTGATCGCAGCCAACGTGCATGGCAATGGCGCGGACCTTTGGGCGGGGCCGCTCGCCATCGCGGCCGGCCTGGAGTTCCGGCGCGACGAGATCGACGTCGTGCACGATGATCTCTCGAACCAGTTCGCGTACTTCCAGAACTTTGGTGCCGATTACAACGGCACGGCGAAGGTGATCGAGGGCTATCTCGAAACAGAGCTGCCGCTGCTGAGCGGCGCGCGCTTTGCGGAGCAGATGAACCTCAACCTCGCCGGCCGTCACACGCGCTACGACATCGACGGGTTCGGAAGCTATCTCCGCACCAGCACGAGCAACGAGATCGATGCCACGACCTGGAAAGCCAGTCTCCTGTGGCAGCCCGTGAGCTGGTTGCGCCTGCGCGGCACGCGCTCGCGGGACGTGCGCGCGCCGAACTTCGCGGACCTCTACCTTGCGAGCGCAAGCAGCTTCGCGCCCGTCGTGAACCGCTTCAACATCACCGGCCAGGGCGCGCCGCCGCAGACGGTGGTGGGTGGAAGCCCCGATCTCGATGCCGAGCGCGCCGACACCACAACGTTCGGGCTCGTGTTCCAGCCGTCGTGGGGCTGGACCGAAGGTCTGCGGCTGTCGCTGGACTTCTACGACATTCGCGTGAAGGACTACATCAGCTCGCCCGGCGGCGCGCAGGTGATCGTGGATCGCTGCTTCGCCGGAAACCAGCAGGCGTGCGGGCTCATCACGTTCGGGCCGAACCAGGTGATCACGCAAGTGCGCAACATCACGCTCAACCTGGACGAGCTGCGTGTGCGGGGCGAGGACATCGAGCTCGACTATCGCGTGCCGCTCGGAAACGTGCCGGGCGACCTGTCGTTCCGCTTGCTGGCCTCGCACACGAGAGAAGCCACCACCGAAACGCTGGGCGTATCGGTGGATCGCGCCGGGCAGACCGGTGGGCTCGGGTCGAACGGAATGCCGGATTGGCTCGTGAACACCTACATCACGTATGGGCGCGGGCCGTTGTCCGTGACATTCCAGGGCCGGTACATCGACAGCGGAGTGCTGGATGCCACTCGCATCGATCCTCGCGACCCGGGGTACGCGCCCACCGCGCTGAACAGCACGAATGACAATCGGGTTGCGAGCCGCTTCTACGCGAATCTCTTCGGCAGCTTCAATCTGCCGTTCTCCGGGGATACGCAGGTGCAGCTCTTCGGGGCGATCTACAACCTGTTCGACAAGGATCCGCCGTTTGCGCCGGAGACGCAGTACCCGACGAACCCGACGTACTTCGACCAGATCGGGCGCACGTATCGCATCGGCGCGGGGGGGGGGGTGGTTGGCGGCGGGGCGCGGGGCGCCCGGGGGGGGGG
>JADGHX010000310.1 GCA_019683695.1 Steroidobacteraceae bacterium | reverse complement strand
CGGGCGCACGCGGCGGGCGTGAGCTTGTCCCCCGAAGTCGAACGACAGTTCTTCTCGTAGCGGGCGCTTTTCGGATGCGTATCGCTTGAAGGCGCCGGCCGCCGCTAGGCTCGTAAGTCGCCTTCGAGCGCCGAGGCCAGCAAGGCCATGAAACGTTCGACGACCTCTTCGCGGTTGCCGTCGGACGTTCCGGCCATGTGCGGCGTGATCAGGAAGTCTTCGCAAGTCCAGAGCGGATCATCGGCCGGCAGCGGCTCGGCGTCGAATACGTCCAGGTGCGCATACCGGACCAGGCCGCGCTCGTGGGCCACCAGCAGCGCGCGCGTGTCGACGATGGGCCCGCGCGCGACATTCACGAGGCAGAGCGGCCTCTCCACCCGTAGCATGCGGAGCGTGTCCGCATTGAACAAGCCCTGGGTAGCTGCCGACAGCGGGCAAGCGATGAATACCCAGTCCACTTCGCCCACCCATTTGTTGAATACCTCATAGGCGGCTGTCGGCCACCCCTGCGCGACCGGCTCCCCGCTCTGGCGCAGCACTCGGCAGCGTACCCCGAGCTGGCCCAAGAGCATGCCGATGCGTTGACCGATCGCTCCCCACCCCACCACCATAGCCTCCAAGCGGTGCAGGGCCCGCACCGCGTCGTGCGACATGGGCTGCCAGTGTCGCTGCAGTTGCTGGCGGCGCGCGACATGCAGTTGGCGGGCGAAATAGAGAAAGCTCGCTATCGCCGTCTGGGCCACGGCACCGGCATTGGCGCCTGCGGAATTGGTAATCCGCACGCCCCGGCTGCGCAGGTCGTGGTAGATGCGCCGGTCGGTGCCGGATGCATACGTGTGGACCCAGCGTAGCCTGGGAGCGGCCAGCATGGCTTCGTAAAACGCGGCGGTGGCGGGCGCGAGCCACGTATCGGTGGACGGCCAGACCACGTCCCGCGTCACGAAAGCCGCGTCCGCTTGGGCGGCATCCTGCAAATGAAGCAGTTTCACCCTACCGGGCCAGCGCCTGAGCACGCCCGCCTCGACCAGCTCCTGCCCTCCGCGCTCGGAACAAAGAATGTTCATCGCCTCACTTCTGCAATGTCATGAGGAATTGCCTGCGGTCCGCGACCTCCTTCTCGACGAATTTCTGTAACTCAGGCTGGGGCAACGGCAGCCTGTCCTGCATATTCTCACGCATGAACGCCTGCCAGGAAGGGCGTTTTTCAACATCCTCGAGCGCGCGGACGAGCTTGGCCGTCACATCCGGCGGCGTCCCCTTCACGACCATGACGCCGCGCCACAGGGTTTCGACCACATCGTAGCCCTGCTCGACGAAGGTGGGAATGTCCGGAAAGAACTCGCTGCGCGATTCGCTACTGATGCCGAGCAATCGCACGTCGCCGCTCCGGATCTGCGCCATGGCGGTACTGGGAGTGATCACCGCGGCGTCAAGGTGCCCGCCCATCAGCGCCAACAGAGCCTGGTTGCCACCCTGGTAGGGAACCCATGTGGACTTGAACCCGGCCTTCTGTTCTAGGCGATACAGGACGTACTGATGGAATCCGGCGGTGGCGAACCCTCCGATGTTCACCTTGTCCGGCTGGCGCTTCAACGCTTCGACCAGATCCTTCATGCTATGGAACGGACTGTCTTTGCGCACGGCCACGCTTGACGGTTCGGTTTGCAGCGCCCGCAGGAAAATGAAATCGGACGGGTGGAAACGACTGCCCTTTTCCGCCATGAGGAAGGAGGTCGAACCCGTGGCAGATACGACGGTGTAGCCGTCGGCCGGTGCATTGAGCGCCATGTTCATACCCACCGCACCCGTGCCGCCCGGGCGGTTTTCCACGACTATCGTCTGGCCCAGGATTTCTCCCAACTCTTTGGCGAGCGCCCGCATCATGGTGTCGAGCGGCGAACCGGCGGCCGAGGTAGTGATGAAATGCAGAGAGCGCTCAGGCCATTGCGCGGCGGTGGCCGCCCAGCTCGTCATGCACAACCATCCTGCTACGACGCAGGTTCCCAACCATCGGCTAATGGAATACATGTCGTGTCTCCTCGTGTCGTTGCGTTAGGTGGCAGGTGCCCCTCTTTCAAAAGGTTGCGGCCGTATCGTCCTCGCTATGGCGCAGGCTGCGGGTGGGATAGGGCTTGGCCGGCAT
>JADGHX010000309.1 GCA_019683695.1 Steroidobacteraceae bacterium | reverse complement strand
CGACTGTGCCGGAGTGCGGAGCATGGATGAAGCGGTCCCTGCCGACGTAGATGCCGACGTGCCCCGCGCCGTCGAAGAAAACGAGGTCGCCGGGACGGATCTGACGCCGCCCGACGCGCCGGCCGCGCAGGAGGTCGGCGAAGCTCGAGTGCGGCAGCGAGATGCCGAAGTGCGCGTAGACGTACCGGACAAAGCCGGAGCAGTCGAAGCCGCTGCTGGGCGAGGCGCCGCCGTAGCGGTAGGGGACGCCGAGCAGGTGCTTCGCGTAGCGCACGACGCGTAACCCGAACGCGAGCGCATGGTGCGCACGGTGCGAGCTCGCCAGTCGCCGCGGCTTCGCCCTCGTCTCGGACGCGACGCCTGGGAGCGGGGGCGGCGAGGGTGGATCCTCGACGCTCGTCGGGTTCGACTCCTTGGAACCCAGCGGATCCTCGGCGCGTCCCGGCAGCGGGCGCAGCAGCGCGAGCACCAGCGCGAAGCTGAGCGCAAGCAGCACAAGGAGGAGACGGGTCTGCCGCATCGAAGAAAGTGGCTCCCTTCGGCAAGGGCGCAGCCGCATGGAACGGGAGCGGCCGGTCTGTCGCTGGGGCGCACATTGGAACAGCCATCCGCCCCGGCGGGAATCCCCCATTCGGGGGATCCTTCAGCAACTTCGCATACAGATATGCGCCGAGAGCTGTAAAAGCCTTGCGCGCAAATCAGAAAGATCTCCGGAGGACACGTGGACGGCCCAGCACCGCTGCGAGCATATTTCGGATCCCAAGAGCCAAAGCGATGGCAATCATCAGGCAGTTGACGCGGACCATGTGCTGATATAGGATCCGAAAATGGCGTCGGAGCCTCTCCCTGATCCCTGGTCGGAGCGCTCGCTCGCGCCGACGGCGCCCGTCGAGGAGCCGTCCGGGGCCGCACTCTCCGCGGCCGAGCTCGCCGAGTGCACGTGCCCGGACTTCTGCGAGCGCGATCACGGCAACGAGTAGCAACGAGTAGGCGTCTCGCCGTCGAGGCGCGAGGCCGGCCCCGCCCGTAGCTGGCAGAATCCAGGAGGATGCGTCGGACTGTCGTCTGGCTCGTGGCGCTGCCGCTCGTGCTTGCCGGCTCGCAGGTTGGGCACGCGCTCGCCTACCGCTGGGTGTATCCGGACGCCGGCATCCGCCTCGGGGCCCTCGTTCGCACCGGCCATGGCTACCTGAGCCTGCTGCCGCTCGCGTTCGGGGTCGCGGCGGCGATCCTCCTGCTCGCGCTCGTCGCCGGCGTCGCCGACGCCGCCCGCGGTCGGCGCCTGCGGCCGCTCCCGGCTTGGGCGTTCGCGCTTCTGCCCGTCCTCGCGTTCGCGGTCCAGGAGCACCTCGAGCGCTGGCTTGTGAGCGGCGTCGCGCCTTGGCACGCGGCCGTCGCGCCGACGTTCCTGCCCGGGCTTGCGCTCCAGCTCCCCTTCGGCGCGCTCGCCTACCTCGCCGCCCGGCTCTTGCTGCGCGCCGCCGAGCGGCTCGGTCGCGCGCTCGGGTCTGCTGCGCCGCGCCCGCGACCCGTTCCACTCCCGCTCGCTGCGCCCGCGCCCGCGCCCGGCTCTGTGCGGCCAGCGCTCATCCCCTGCGGGCTCGCCAAGCGCGGCCCGCCCGTTCCGCTCGGCGTCTGACCGGGCCGCCGTCCGCGCGGCGGCGTACACCGAGTGGAAGGAGAGAACGATGACTGTCAAGACCCGTCTCGGGTTGCTTGCGCTCGCGAGCGCGGCGGCGCTCGTCGTCGCTGCGTCCGCATCCGCGCACGCGATCGTCAGCCCGCCCGTTGCGCTCGCCGGGCACGCGCAGCAGTACACGCTCTCGGTGCCGACCGAGGAGGAGGGCGCGACCACCACCCGCGTCGAGCTGACCGTGCCGGCCGGCTTCGCGATCGACTCGTTCGAGCCCACGCCGGGGTGGACGCGCCGCGTGCAGTCCACCGGCTCGGGCGAGCACGCGGTCGTCCAGAAGGTGACCTGGAGCGGCGGGGCTACGCCCACCGACGAGGACGCGGTCTTCCGCTTCAACGCGAGCGCCCGCTCGGCGAGGACGTACGCCTTCGCCGTGCGCCAGGTCTACTCGAACGGGAAGGTGGTCGACTGGAGCGGCCCCGAGTCCTCGGATGCGCCCGCGCCGACGGTGGAG
>JADGHX010000308.1 GCA_019683695.1 Steroidobacteraceae bacterium | reverse complement strand
GGATTCTCCGCTGCACGGGAATTGAGAGAGAAAACTGTCGTAGACAGACGACCGGACCGAGCCACTGCCAAGAAAAAGCGAAAGATTCGTTGCACTACCATACGCCGAGCATGCGGGCAGCGGCGTCAGTCAATGGCGAGTATCACGCGCCTTGCGCCACCGCGCATACTGATCGGCCTTGCTCGGGTTCGGGTCTTCAACTCCCTGCAGCCAGAACCGAAACCAGTCTACTGTCCCACTCTCTGAGATCATCCGCTCCCTAGGCTTCTGAAGCAGGTGACTTCCATTCGGATACACGACAAGCTCCACCGGATTCGCGGCCTTGCGGAGCAGAACGTATGTCTCCCACATGCCGATTCCGCTTTCCATTGCTTCGAGCCGTACGGCAGTTCTGGAGTTGGCAATCTTGTACAGCGGGTTTCTGGCCATCCACTCGGCTTGAAACGGGCCCAACGGCTCTCCGCCGGTAATGTCTGTAATTTCCGGGCTTCCAAGGGGGGATTCCGCCGTCAGAAGGTACTGCATGTATCCACCTTGAAGCGCATCGGAAATGCTCGCAGCGGCCAGAAGGTCGGGCCAGCGGGCCATCAGATTGACAAGATGGTAGCCGGTGCGACTGAACGCAATGAGTCCAACATGGGCGGGATCGGCGATACCTTCCTGAATCAAGGACTGAATACCTGCGCGGAACCCTTCAGCAACGCGTGCGCCCTCTTCCGAGCTTCCGAAGTGCGTCTTTCGGCTATCCTCAACCTGAAGGACGACAAAACCAGCATTTGCGAGCGCCTGCGCAGCAAAGGCCGTATTACCCTCTCCTTCATAAGATGGGCCGTCGAGCAGAAACCGATCAGGGTCGAATCCGTGCGTTTGGACCACAAGCGGGTAACGCTTTCCTGGCGTGTAATGCACGGGTAGCAGCAGGCCCCCTTGCCACTCAACGCCATTGCGATCGCGCCAGTGATGGACGCGAGCGGCTCCGAACATCATGCCATCGGCTTCCGGATTGGGATCGAGCAGTAGCTTCTCCCGGCCACCTACGCTAGCGAACAGTCTCGGCCTTTCGTTCAGGGTCTCGTATGACCTGATCCGCACGGTCGTTGGGGCCCGACCGCCGCTTATCGTCGGTCGCTTCTCCCAGCCGCGCTGCGTCTTCCGATAACGCTCGAGCTCCACTCGGCCGTCGCTCTCGTGACGAACCGCGACGGTGAGCTCGCTTTCCGCGGCTGACCAATCGAACCCAATAATCCGCGTTGGCGTCTTGCCCACTTCACTCATGGAATGCACAACCGGCTCCCAAAGCACGCGCACAGCGCGGCCACTCTGCAGATCAACTTCCGCCACCGCCGGGTTTGCCTCGACCTGACGTCTTCCGTCCATGAGCGCGTTACTCAGCGGGAGAAAGGTGTTCGAGACAACAACACTACCTTCTTCGTCTGGCCAGAACACCTGCGGTGGAGTCAAATTGAACGAATTTATTCCCGCCGGCGCATCCAACAATGGCCGCACCTCGCCCCGTACAAGATCGATCAGCATCCAGCGGTTTCGATTGACAAGGTCAA
This sequence comes from Steroidobacteraceae bacterium, assembly GCA_019683695.1. Lineage (GTDB taxonomy): Bacteria > Pseudomonadota > Gammaproteobacteria > Steroidobacterales > Steroidobacteraceae > JADGHX01. The sequence continues at coordinate 601 of JADGHX010000308.1, read as the reverse complement.
ACGACGTCGCGTCATCTCTCGCCCACTGCGGTGTAAACCCCCAGCGATCTCTGTCCGGAACTTGGTATGCTGCCCAGGTAGCTGGCGCATTGATTGCCGGAGCGAGTGTGATGGCATACTTCGCGGACGGCGAGATCCACAACGTGCGCAGTTGCGGGGTCAGTCTCTGCAAAGGAAGCGGTATTTTCCGCGTCTCCTTATGCGGACCTCGCTGAATGAACAGCTCCATGGGAGTCGTGATCGGGAGGCAACGGCTGGTATCGGGAACCGGCCGGCGCGCTTGATCGAATGTTTCGACGCGAACCGCGTCAGGCACATCTGCGCGGCTCTGGCCCGCGCACGCGTAATAGAGCACCGTATCGGCGCCGCGGGAGAAGGCCAAGACGTCCGTTTTGCTAGTCGTTAGCTGCCGTTTTTCGGCCGTAACGGCATCTACGGCGAATGCCTGTAGCGTTCCGTCACTCGCCTTCCCGATGTATCCGACCTCCGAATTGCTCAACCAGACGATGTTCGAAAGCGTTTCTTCCTCACTTCCAGCGAGTGATTCTGCGATGATCCGGGGTGATGGCGGCGATGCGCCCGTACGGGCGCGTACATACGC
>JADGHX010000126.1 GCA_019683695.1 Steroidobacteraceae bacterium | reverse complement strand
CTCGCGGCCTGCGGCGGCGGAGATGGCGGAGATTCAGGCGCCCCGCCGGTGGCCGCCCCGCCCCCCACCACCGTGCCGCCGCCCTCCACGCCGCCGCCGTCGGCGCCTCCTCCGCCGGCCAATGCAGCGCCCGTGGCGAATGCCGGCAGCGCCATCACGTTTGCCTTGCCCACGGACCACGCCGCGCTTTCCGGATCCGCGACGGACGATGGCCTGCCCTCGGGCAGCACGCTCACCTATTCCTGGGAAGTGGTGAGCGGCCCGCAGGGGCCGGGCGGAACACCGGGTGTCACGTTCGCAGATCCCAACGCCGCCGCCACAAACGCGCGCTTCGTCGGCGGGCCCGGCGAGTACGTGCTCAATTTCAAGGCAAGTGACGGCGAGCTCACGGGAACGAGCACCTTGCAGGTGACGGTGCAGCCGAACCCCAATACCTATCCGGCACCGTCGGCGCCCGGCGTCTCCGGCTGGGTCACGGCGACACCGGCCGAAGAGAACATGGATGTCGCCCGGCTCGATGAGGCGCGGGACTATTCCATCACCTCCGGCCAGACGGGGAACGAGGCGGGCTACATCATCCGGCACGGGCGACTCGTGTATTCCTGGGGCGACCCGACGGTGCGGTATGAAATGAAGTCCACCACGAAGTCCATGGGCGGACTCGCGCTGCTCCTGGCCCTGGACGAAGGGCGCATCACGCTCACGGACAACGTGAGCAGCAAGCTCCCGCTGTTCGGCATGGACCCGCCGGTGGACGTCACGCCGGTCACGGACGGATCGCTGACGGACATCAACGTCCTGCAACTCGCCACACACACCGCCGGTCTCAGCAAGTCCGATCAGCCGGGCACGCTGCAGCTGCTCTACAAGCCCGGTTCGACGTGGTCGTACTCGGACCAGGCGCTCAACTGGCTGGCGGACCTGCTCACGCAGACCTACTCGCAGGACCTCAGCAGCCTGCTCTTCTCGAGGGTGTACAACACGCTCGGGATCAGCACGAACGACCTCATCTGGCGAAATAACCAGTACCGCACGCCGACGCTCAGCGTGAATGGCGTGGCCGTGCCGCGGCGGGAGCTCGCCTCCGGCATCGAAGCGAATGTGAACGCCATGGCGCGCGTGGGGCTCCTGATGCTGCGGCAAGGCGTGTGGGGCGACACGCCACTGCTCAGCAATGCCGTCGTGCAACTGACCCGGCAACCGCAGCAGGCGATTGCCGGCGCCACCATCGCGGACCCGGTGAATTTTCCCGGCGCCACGACGAACTACGGAGTGCTCTGGTGGACCAATGCCACCGGGCAGATGAGTGGTGTACCGACGGACGCGTTCTGGGCATGGGGATTGCACGAGACATTCATCATCGTCGTCCCGAGTCTCGATCTGGTGGTCGTGCGCGCGGGAGACCGCGGCTGGCATGCGCAGTCGGCAGGGTTCTGGAATGCGGACTACGCGGTCCTCGAACCCTTCCTCACGCCCATCGTGCAGTCAGTCGGGCCGCAACCGATGGCAGGCTCATGAACACCCGGCGCGGCAAGGGAACTGCCGTGTTGCGTGAGGGTTAGAACAACGAGTGCAGAACATGGACGCGACAAGACTCCCTCTGCTCATCACCGGCGGAAGCGGCTTCATCGGCTCGCGGCTTGCGCTGTTCGCCGCTTCCGCAGGTTTTCCGGTCACGGCGCTCGCGCCCGTGCGAAATCCCATCGAGGAATTCCGGACGCGCGAGTTGTCCCGCGCCGGCATACCGATCGTCGAGGCAACGCTGGCGGATGAGGAACACGTGCGCGGTGCGCTACGCGGGCAGCATACGGTCATTCATCTGGCTGCCGCGCAGCACGAAGTGGGTCTGCCTGAATCGTATTTTCACGAGGTGAACGTCGAGGGCACGCGCCGGCTGCTGATGCTGGCGCTCGACGCGGGCGTGCGTCGGTTCGTGTACGGCAGCAGCATCGGCGTGTACGGCGAGGCCAGCGATGCCGAGCTGGATGAAACGAGCCCGCTCGCCCCGGCCAATCCGTATGGCCGCAGCAAGGCCGCCGCGGAACGTGTCGTGCACACCTTGAGCGAACGCATCGAAACCGTCATCGCGCGCATCTCGGAGACCTACGGGCCGGGAGACCTGCGTCTGCTCAAGCTCTTCCGGGCCATCGAGAGCGGGCGCTACGTCACGATCGGCACGGGCCGCAACGAGCATCAGCCCATCTTCGTGGAAGACCTGTGCCGCGCACTGCTCGCGGCGGCCACTCTGCCGCAGGCCGTGGGCCAGACGCTCGTCCTCGCCGGTGAAGAGCGCGTCACCACAGATGACATGGTGTGTGCCATCTCACATGCCGTCGGGCGCAAGGCGCCCGGTTTGCACGTGCCCCTCTGGCCCTTCAGCGCTCTGGCGGGCGTATTCGAGCTCGCCTCGAAGCCCCTTGGCCTGAAGCCCCCGCTGCATCAGCGGCGACTCGATTTCTTTCGCCGGAACTTCCGCTTTTCCACTGCCCGTGCGGCGCAAGTACTGAACCTGCGCGCGAGAGTGCGTTTCGAGGAAGGCGCAAGACGCACGCTGGAGTGGTACCGCGAGGCCGGGTTCATGCGCGCAGCCCCGAGCCCGCCCCGCGCGCCGACGCCGACTGAGCTTGCGCACGAGCTCGACACGAAGACGACGCGCCGCTGAGCGCAGGGGCGACTCCATTGTCCTGACGAATTCGGCAGATCCGATACGTTCGCGCGCTCGCGGACTTCACGCCGTTGCAGGCTTGATGTCCACCGGCCGTGCCGCGGGGCGATGCGCGAGGCGCTCGAACTCCCGCACATCGTGCGAGCTCAACACCTGCACGAGCTTCCCGTGCTCGTGTTTCAGAGTTCGCAGCCGCTGCTGATTCTGCAGTCGCGACGCCCGATCCTTCTCCATCAGCCATTGATAGAACCGCAGCCCGGGCGTGCAGTACGGGTGCTCCGGATGCATCTCCGCGTGATAGAAGTACGCGTCGCCCGCTTGCAGCAACCAGCGATCGGCGAGCCGCACGGCGACGCCGGCGTGTCCGAGCGTGTGGCCTCGCAACGGCACCAGCAGAATGTCCGGTGGCAGCCCGGGCAGCTCACGAACGCATTCGAAACCGAACCAGGGCTCTCCGGTCAGCCCCGAGTACTCCCGCCAGAGCGCGCGGCGCGTCCACTGTGCCGGCCGATAGCGTTGGCGATCGAGCCAGGTGCGCTGGGCGAGAGCGGCTTCGCGTTCCTCGGCGAGCAGATGCACGGTCGCGTGCGGGAAATCGTCCAGCCCGCCGGCGTGATCGAAATCGAGATGCGTCAGCACGATGTGGCGCACATCGAGCGGATCGAAGCCAAGCCGCTGCACCTGCCGGATCGCGGTCATGCCTTCGCGAAAATCCGGCGCGAGAAGCGTCAGGAACAACCCACTCAGCCGCGGACGCGGGGCGCGCACGTCCCGTGTACCAAAACCGGTATCGATGAGCACGAGCCCGCTTGCGGTCTCTAGCAGGAGGCAGTGGCAGGCCAGCCGACCGCGCAGCCCGGCGGAACGGCCATCCATCAGCGCCCCGCCGAGCGGGCAGGTGGAGATGCAGTTGAGGTGGTGAACTCGCATGGCCGGGACTCCTGCGCGAGCGCGGCAGAGCGGCCGGGAACGGCCGACGGCTTCAGCAAGCGCAATGCCGCCTCGTGTGCACTTTCAGCGTTGCGGATGGTCCGGAATCGCACGCCGATGCGCGTGAGGCGTACGGGTAACAACAGAGCGGCAGCGGGCTCTCAACTGGTGCTTCACAAGTGGATCAGCTCGGGCGCGAGCGCGGGCAACTGCGTCAGCGGCGTCCTGCACGCGGTCGGGAATTGCGCTGGTGCAGGTGCGCTGCGTTCTCACGGAAGGTTGCCGCGGACGACAACGGGACCGAATGTCTTTCCATGGAAAAGTACTACAAGCCCAAGAGCACGCACTGGCACCCGAACTGCGCGGAGAGCGACCGCCGCGTCGGCCGAAGACTCGTGCTGATTGTGGATGACGACCGGGACAGTCGCGAAACGCTCGCGCTGCTGCTGACACTCGCCGGGCACGACGTGCGCACGGCGCACGATGGGCTCTCCGCGCTCAAGGCCGCTGCCGAGTTGCAGCCCGACATCGTCTTTCTCGACATCAGCATGCCGCGACTCGACGGCTACAGCGTGTGCCGGCAGCTGCGTCAGTTCGCCGCGTGCCGGGATACACCGATCTATGCGTTGACCGGGCTCAGCGGCCCGGAACACGAGCGGCGCTGTCGTGAGTCCGGTTTCACGGCGCTGCTCACGAAACCGCTCGAGCCTGCTGCTTTATCGAGACTGGCGTAGGCTCACGTGTTCAGCCAGCCTGCGAAGATTCAGCGCCGTGCCACTCGGCGCAGGAGCTCGCGCAGGCTGCTGGCGAGGCGGGCACCGAAGCTCCGGGAACGAACGTCGTCGGACTCCCGGGCATCAGCTGGCCCGGAACTGCTGCGCGGAGTAAACGACTGCACCTTGAGCCGCACATTGGTGCGGTCCCGCAGGCTCGAGCCTCGCGTCCTCTTCATCGTCCGACCCAGGCCTCATCACGAGCGCAGTGGGCCGGACGGCTTCGTTGTCACGCCGGCGCCGGATCCGCCCAGATCGGCGGGCTGGATCACCTTCTCGATCCTGAGACGGCGCAGACCGCCCGGCATCACCCATTCCACCTCATCGCCCTCGCGATAACCGAGCAGCGCCGTGCCGAGCGGCGCCAGCACGGAAATGCGGTTCGAGGAAACGTCCGCCTCCGCGGGCGGGACGAGCTCCACTTCGCGACGCTCGCCACTGGTGAGGTCCAGCACGCGCACGCGCGTCTGCATCGTGACGACGTCCGGCGGCAGCTCGCTCGGGCGCACCACCTGGGCGCGCTCCAGCTCCAGGCTCAACTCCTCCAGATGCTCCTGGTCACGCGCCGACGACATCCGCGCGGCCAGCAGGCCTCGCAGCATCTGCGCGTCGGATTCCATGATGACGATGGAACGGTTCTGCATTACGTGCTCCCGCAAGACAACGCCTCCTTGGCGGGGAGCGAAATACGCTCCCAAGGCAAAACGCCGCCGGAGCAACATGCGCCGACGGTAGCCCGTGTCTCGCTGGGGCAATGCTGGGAGCGGCAGGTCCTTAGATCAATTAGAATTATTCAACACTTTACTTCGTTCGCGCCGAAACATGCCCGGTCTGCTTGATCATGGCAGTCATCCGACGACTCAACTACCAACACCTGCTTTATTTCTGGTCCGTCGTACGCACCGGGAGTCTCACGCGCGCGTGCGAAGAGCTGTCTCTGTCCGCGCCCACGATCAGCGCGCAGCTGCGCACGCTCGAGGAGCGGCTCGGCGAGAAGCTGCTGGTGAAGTCGGGTCGCACGCTCGTGCCCACCGAGGTGGGGCGCCTCGTCTACAGCTACGCGGACGAAATCTTCGCGCTCGGCCAGGACCTCGTCGAAGCGCTCGAGCACCGACCGACAGCCAGACCGCTGCGTCTCGTCGTCGGCATCGACGACGTGGTGCCGAAGGAAGTGGCTTATCGTGTGCTCGAGCCCACGCTGCGCCTGAAGCGCCCCGTGCGCATCGTGTGTCGCGAGGGCACGCTCGAGCGGCTGGTCGCCGATCTCGCCGTGCACGAAGTGGATGTGGTGCTCTCGGATGCGCCGGTCACACCGAGCCTCAACATCCGCGCCTACAGCCATTCGCTCGGCGGCTGCGAAGAGTCGTGGATGGCCACCCCTGCCCTGGCGAAGACGCTTCGCCGCAACTTTCCCCGCTCGCTCGATGGCGTTCCCGTGCTGCTCCCCACGGACGATACGGCGATCCGGCGCGCGCTCGACCAGTGGCTCGAGAAACAGAACGTGCGGCCGCTGATGATCGGCGAGTTCGAGGATTACGCCATGCTGCTCGAATTCGCCCGCGCGGGGCACGGCTTCGTGCCGGTGCCCTCCGTGCTCGAGCAGCAGTTCCGCCGTGAGTACGGCCTGTCGCGCATCGGGCTGGCCCAGGGCGTGAGAGCCGAGTTCTACGCGATCTCGGTCGAACGCAGGATCAAGAATCCGGCCATCGCCGCGATGATGGAGCACGCCTCCGGGGTGTTCGCGACGTAGTTTCGGCGGGCCCCGCGGGCACGAGGGCTCGATCGGACGAGAGTCAATTGGACAAATCGTCCGAGGCAGCCGCCGTTTCTCGGTCCGGCGCGCATCTGCCGGTTGCAGCGCTGCCGATCACCGCCAAGAATTCGCGCCATCATGCTCACTTTTCTTTCGCGGCGGCCAGCGGGACTGCGGACCGCGCCCCGGTGTCCGTCGCGCGCATTCCGGAAGCGTGCGCACGTGCGCGCGGCGCTGTGCTGTGCAGTGGCTGCGGTGATCGGCTCGCTCAGCGCTGCCGCGAGCGACGAGTCTTTCGAGGCGTCGTCCGCACTGAAGCCCCCGCCGGCAGACGGCGGGGCCTTGCGCTACGACACCGACTATCCGTCCATCGGCTATTCCGAGCAGCCGAAGGACAACCCGATCGCGCGCCTGCAGGAGCGGCTCGACCGCGGCGAGATCAAGCTCAAGTATCACCGCACACGCGGGTACCTGGACTCCCTCCTTCAGGCGCTTGGCATCGACCCACGCTCGCAGACGCTCGTGTACTCGAAAACGAGCCTGCAGATCGAGCTCATCCGCGCAGAGACGCCGCGCGCGATCTACTTCAACGAGAACACGTACGTTGCCTGGATTCCGCACACGCCGTTCATCGAGATCGCCACGATGGACGCCCGCATGGGCCCGGTGTTCTACACGCTGCCGAACGATCGCGGAGCCCAAACCGATTTCCATCGGGAAACGCTGCGCTGCCTGAACTGCCACGACACGTTCGCCCTCGCCGGCGGCGGGGTGCCCCGCTTCCTGTTCCTCTCCACGCTCGTGAGCCGCAAGGGCGAAGCGCTCACGAACAGTCCGGGAATGGAGACCACGGACCAGACGCCGATCCGGGATCGCTGGGGCGGCTGGTATGTCACCGGTCAGCACGGGGACCAGGTGCATCTGGGCAACATCCTCGTGGACAGCCCTGCGGAGATCGGGAACCTCGACAGCGTGCGTCGGGGCAATCTCGACAGCCTCTCCGGCCTCTTCAACACCAAGCCGTACATCACGGACAAGAGCGACATTGTTGCGCTGCTCGTCTTCGACCATCAGGTGTATGTGCACAACCTGATCACGCGCGCCAACTACAAATCGCGCACATTGCTCGAGCGCCTGGCGGGAGACGCTTCGGGCGACATGCCGTGGGCGGCGCTGCCGGCGCGAGCGCAGCGGGCCATGAAAGCGATGCTCGAGCCGCTCGTGCGCGCACTGCTCTTCTCCGGCGCGGTCGAGCTCACGAGCCCGATCCGCAGCAGCTCGGGGTTCGATAAGTGGTTCGAGGCCCAGGGCCCGCGCGATCCGCAGGGACGATCTCTGCGCGAGCTCGACCTGACGACCCGTCTTTTCAAGCGGCGCCTGAGTTATCTCGTGTATTCGGAAGGATTCGATCACCTTCCGTTGAGCGCCCGGGAATACGTGCTCACGCGGCTTGCGGACATCCTGAGCGGCAGAGACAACGGAACGGAGTATGCGTACCTGCCTGCCGCGGAACGGAAGGAACTGCTCGAAATCCTTTCCGCGACCAAGCCCGCGTTCGCTCGCGTGGCAGCGGCCCGGGCAGCGGAATGTGCACGTGAAGCCTGCTCGCAAGAAGTCGCCACACACGCGTCACTGAAGTGACGCGCTCATCCTGGAGTTGATGCGGTTGAATCCCAAGCGTTCGCATGCCCGGCGTTGCGCCGTGGTCTTCCTCGCAGCGTGGACCGTCGCTGCGGCCCAGTCGCCCTCGCCTCCGCTCGATTCGATCGATCAGCGGGTGCAGCCCTGCATGGTGTGCCACGGCAAGGAAGGCCGCGCGACGAGCGACGGCTACTACCCGCGCATCGCCGGCAAGCCCGCCGGCTATCTGTTCAACCAGCTCATCAACTTCCGCAATGGCCACAGACACTTTCCGATGATGACGTATCTCGTGGAGCGCCAGAGCGACGCCTACCTGCAGGAAATGGCCGACTACTTCGCGAGGCAGGATCTGCCGTATCCGCCTCCGCAGGCGCTGAGCGTGCCGCCTGCCGTGCTGGCGCGCGGCGAACAGCTCGTCATGGAAGGCGATGCCTCACAGCGCATTCCGGCTTGCCGCTCCTGTCACGGCGCGCGCCTGGTGGGTGTGGCGCCCGCCGTGCCGAGCCTGCTCGGGTTGCCGCGCGATTACCTCATGGCGCAGATCGGTGCCTGGAAGAACGGCACGCGCCGCGCGGCCGCGCCCGACTGCATGGCCGAGGTCGCGAAGGACTTGTCGCCGGCTGATGTGAACGCGGTAGCGTCCTGGCTCGCCACGCAGCCCGTCCCGGAAAACGCGAAGGCCGATGCCGAGTTCGCCGAGCCGCCACCGCGCCAATGCGGCAGCATTCCCGACCACACGAGCACGAGCGCGCCATGAGAAAAGGACTGATTGCGGGCGTCGTGCTGATCGCCCTGGTGGCCGTGCTGATCTGGTTCATGCGTCCGGATGACGTGCAAACGGGCGAAGCCCCGCCGCCCCTGAGCGCCGCGCCTCAGAACGTGATCGAACACGGCCGCGCACTCGTGAATCTGGCGGACTGCCAGCCGTGCCACACCGCACGCGGCGGAGCGCCGTTCGCGGGCGGCAGAGCCATTCCCACGCCATTCGGTGTCTTCTACTCACCGAACATCACGCCGGACCCCGACACCGGCATCGGCGCGTGGAGCGCGGAGGATTTCTGGCGCGCCCTGCACAACGGGTATTCGCGCGACGGGCGGCCGCTCTACCCGACGTTTCCGTACACGAACTACACGAAGATCAGCCGGCGCGATGCGCTCGCGATGTTCGAGTACCTGAAGACGGTGCCTGCCGTTCGCCAGCCCCGTCGCGAACATGAGCTGCGATTCCCGTACGATCAGCGCATGCTGCTCGTCGCGTGGCGGCGGCTGTTCTTCCGTCCCGGCGTGTACCAGCCGGACCCGCATCAGAGCCCCGAATGGAACCGCGGCGCTTACCTCGTGCAGGGCGTGGCTCATTGCAGCGCCTGCCACGAAGCGCGCAACGCGCTCGGCGCCATCCAGTCGAGCACCAACCCTGCGGGCGGTCTCGTGCTGAACTGGTACGCACCCGCGCTCACCAGCTCGCGCGAAGCCGGCCTGCAGCACTGGAGCGAAGCGGACATCGTGAGCTTGCTGCAGACCGGTCGTATCGGGATGAGTGCACCGGATGAGCCGCACGCGGCCACGCTCGGCCCCATGGCGGAGGTGGTGTACGAAAGCCTGCAGCATGCGGACCCGAATGAGCTGCGCGCCATGGCGACGTACCTCAAGTCCCTGCCGGATGTGGAGTTTTCTGCCGAGCCACGGCGCATGCGCATCTCCTCGGCAGGCCTCGCAGGCACGATGAAGCGAGGCGCGAAGCTCTATGCGGACCATTGCGCCCGCTGTCACGGCGACAATGGCGAAGGCAAGGCACCCGCCGGGCCGCCGCTCGCGGGCAACCGCGCCGTCACGATGAGCTCCGCGGTGAATCCGATCCGCATCGTGCTGTACGGCGGCTATCCGCCGGGCACCGCAGGCAACCCGCGGCCGTTCGGCATGCCGCCGTTCTCGCCGACGCTCACGGACGGTGAGATTGCCGCCGTCATCACTTACATCCGGCGGTCCTGGAACAACAACGCGCAGCCCGTCTCGTCCACCGAAGTGGCAAGGAATCGCACCGGGCCGCTCTGGTAAGAGGCTGTACGGAATCCGCAGAAGCGCACTGGCGGCGCTTCTGCGCTCATCACGAAAGCAGCTTGTAGAAGACCGTCGTCGAGCACGGCTCGCCGTTGGGGAACAGGGCGTAACGGGGAATCTGCCCGCACACCTGCCAGCCTGCTCGCGCGTACATGCGCTCGGCGTCCCCGCCCGTGACGGTGTCGAGCACGAGGAGCGTTCTTCCCACCGTGAGGGCCTGCCGCTCGGCGGCCCTCAGCAGGGCGGATCCCACGCCTCGGCGGCGCGCGCGGCGACACACGAGCATCTTTGCCAGGTCCGCGCGATGGGGCTGGTTCTCGGGCAGGTTCGTGATGAGCTGCACCGTTCCGATGATGGCGCCCGTCTCATCCTCCGCGACGAGCACCAGCCGCTCCCCCCGTTCGGCGCTTGCAGCCACGCCTCGCCAGAAGGTTTCCGCTTTCGCACGCGTCATCGGCAGCATGAAGCTGACCGAGGCGCCACCTTCCACGCAATCCACGAGCACGTCGCAGAGGCCGCTGATCTCGTGCTCACCGAAGCGCTCCACGCGCCGGATGGAAATCGAGTCAGCCACGAGCCCTCCGCTCTGCGCGCGGGCGCTCCGTGGCCACGACCACGATGTAACGAGCGGGCTTGCGCGTGGGATTCCTGAATACGACGGACTCGTCCAGCCGCATCGCGAGACAATCGTCTTCCGACAGGCGATGGGTGACTTTCCCGATCGTGAGCTCGAGACTGCCCTCCCGAACCCAGATCTGCTGATGGATCGGCACATCCCTCGGACCCGTTTCATACGCCACCCGCGCGCCCGCCGGGAGCGTCACTTCGACGATCTGGATCGGCGAGGGAAAGCCCGGCGGCGAGATGTTGCGCCGGACGTACCCCGATTCCGGATCGCGCCAGGCGGTTCGCTCGTGCGCACGCGAGACCGGATTCGGCGGCGCGTCCACATCGTCGAACAACGAAGCGAGCGGCACACCGAGCCCGGTCGCCACCTTCTCCAGTACGACGGCGGTGGGGCTCGTCTCACCGCGCTCGATGAGCGAGAGCATCGAGCGGCTCACGTTGCATCGGACCGCCAGCACGTCGAGCGACATGCCCTGTTCCGCGCGCAGCGTGCGCACACGATGGGCGATGCGGGCATTGATGTCGGGCGCGGCAGGCTGGGAAAGCGCTTCCTTCATACTGGACATATTGTCCAGTATGCTGGATGCGTTGTCAAGCGGCTTCCCCGCTTCAGCGACGCGAGTGCCGCACCACCCGCACGACGTAGAGCACGACGACGCCGCCCACGACAACCCAGCTCACCGGGTCGAGGTATTTCTCGACGTCCCGGAAGTTCCGCCCGAGGAGATATCCCGCCACCGCGAGCAGCGCGGTCCAGAGCGCCGAGCCGGCGCCTGTGCAGACGATGAACGCAGCCAGATTCATCTCACCGATTCCGGCCGGCAGCGAAATCAGCGAGCGAATCCCCGGCACGAGGCGGCAGAAGAACACCGCCGCGCCGCCATGCCGGTCGAACCAGCGCTTCGCCCGGCGGATGTCGGGCTCGCACACGGTGAGCCACCGGCCGTGGTTGCGGGCGAATGCCAGAGTGCGCTCGTATCCGAGCTTGCGCCCGAAGTAGTAGAGCGGCAGCGCGCCCAGTACCGAGCCGAGCGTGCCCGCGGCAATCACGCCAGCGAGCGCCAGCTTCCCGCTACTCGCCATGTACCCGGCGAGCGGCACGATGAGCTCGGAGGGAATGGGCGGAAACACGTTCTCCGCAAACATGAGGAACACCAGCCCCGCGTACCCCGCCGAGGCGAGTACCTGAGTTACCCAGGTCGCCATCTGAATGCCTGCCGCTTGAGGTCCGTGGCAACGCCTTCGGCGATCTTCTCCGACGCCTCGACCTGATCCTGCGCGTCCGCTTGCGGTTGGGGGGCGCGCTTCACTGCTGCAGGGTCGTGCACCAGCGACGCATAGATCGGGAAGTGGTCCGACCCGTAGCCGCGCAGCACCTTCATCTCCAGCAGCCGGAAGCTCCGATCGTGGAACAGGTGATCGAGCGGCCACCGCACGAGCCGGTGCTTCGCGTTGAATGTGGCGAATATCCCCCGGCCGACGCGCGGGTCCAGCAAGCCGCTGATTCGCTGGAAGAGCCTTGTCGTGTGCGACCACGCGACGTCGTTCAGGTCACCCGCGACGAGCATGGGCCGCCGGCGCTGCCGCGCCTCACGCGCCACGAGGAGCAACTCCGCGTCACGCTTCGCAACGTCCTTCCTCGGCAGGGGCGGTTCGGGATGCACGGCGTAGAGCTCGCATTCCTCGCCGGAGCGCAATCGCACAGTTGCGCGCACCGACGGAATACCTGGCGAGACGATCTCGCGAACACACACGTCGCGCAGCTCCAGCCGCGAGAACACATGCATGCCGTATGTGTTCTCGAGCGGAATGCGCACGTTGTGCGGGTAGGCCTCATCGAGCGCGGCGAGTTGCTCATCCCACCATGCGTCGGTTTCGAGGGCGATGAGAATGTCCGGCTGCATCTCGCCCACGATCTCGATGAGGCCCACCGAATTGCGGTTGGTCTGCAGGACGTTCGCCACGATCACGGCCAGTCCGTTCTCGACATCCGGCTCGTGCGCGGGAAGCGATTGCACGCTGTGCACCGGCGTGTAGGGCCAGATCGCGTACGCTTGCCAGCCGCAGGCCAGTGCCGTCGCAATCGTCAACGACACTGCAGAGAGCGTCGCACCTTCGGGCGACACGTACAGCAAGATCACGTTAGCGAGCAGCAAGGCTCCCAGCGCTGTCGCGAGTTGCAGACGAGGATAGTCCCACACGCGAATCCACCATGCGGGGCTTCGAATCAGCGGCAGCAAGGTCAGCGCGATGAACAGGACAGACAGCGCGCGGATGATGGAAATGAGCGCATTCACGCAGGCTGCGAAATCGCGATTGCTGCGGCAGCTCAGCAAGCGATGTGCCCATGTGCCCGCGCCCCGCGAGCACAGCGTGTCGGGCGCTTAGTCGATTGCGGCGCCGTCAGGCGCCGTCCATGCCGTGCCGTTGCTTGATGGCGGCGGTGTCGGGCGAACCCATGAAGGCCAGCACGGCACGCGCGGTATCCGGCTGCGAACACGTGACCGAAATGCCGCCGGAGAAGATGGTGAGGGTTTGCACCGGAGGCGGCAAAGGCCCCACCACCTCGATCCCCGGGAGATTCATGAGCTCGCTCAGTTGCTGAAAGCCCAGTTCCGCCTGACCGCACGCCACGAGCGAGCCGACGGGCACGCCCGGCGGCGGCACGACGATGCGGCTGCGGATCTGATCCAGGATGCCCCACCGCTCGAAGGTCTTCTCGAGGTGCGTGCCGCTCGGCCCGGTTGAGTAGCTGAGAGACTTCGCGGAGAGCACGGCCTGCTTCAGCGCCTGCTCGGTGCTGATGTCCGGCCGCGCGGCACCCGCGCGCACCGCCACGGCGACACCCGACTTCACGATATCCACGCGACTGCCGGCGAGCAGCTTGCCCTCGGCGATCAGCTTGTCGATGACATTGCTCGCGAGCACGACGATATCGACCGCCTCGCCCGCCTGCACGCGCTTGGCCACGTCCACGCCGCCCGCCGCCTCGGTGACCACGGCTTGCTTCGTCGCCTCCTGGTAACGCGTCGCGAGCTCACGCAGGACCTCGCGAGTAGCCATGGACGAGATGAGCCGAAGCGGACCGTGCGACATGAGTAACCCTGTTCTGCCTGCCTTGTGAGGCTACAACTCTATACGAAATCCAGCGCGCGGCCCCTTCCCGCGGGCAATGATTCCGCCGTACAAACACCCGATCGCGGGACCGCGCCTTGTCGTTCCTGCCCGGACGAGCGGCGTGTGCGCCCGTTATACTTCGCCGCCATTCACGCCTGCTCGCGAGACCATGGATACCCTCATTGCGCTCGCCTCCGATCCTGCCTCATGGGCCGCCCTCGTCACGCTCATCGCGATGGAGGTCGTGCTCGGCATCGACAATCTGATTTTCATCTCGATCCTGACAAACAAGCTCCCCGAGCATCAGCGCTCGAAGGCGCGGCGGCTCGGCATCAGCCTCGCGCTCGGCCTGCGCCTGGCGCTGCTCGGCACGATTGCGTTCATCGTTCGCCTCACGACGCCGCTGTTCGACGTGTTCGGTCACGGCTTTTCCTGGCGCGACCTCATTCTCATGGCGGGCGGGCTGTTCCTCGTCTGGAAAGCGACGAAGGAGATCCATCACAACGTCGACCCCGATCACGGGCCCGATGTGTTCGAGGGGCGGGTCACGCAGAGCTTTGCGGCCGCGATCGGTCAGATCCTGGCGCTGGATCTGGTGTTCTCGCTCGACAGCATCATCACCGCGGTGGGCATGACGGAGCATGTGTCGATCATGGTGATCGCCGTCATCGTCACGGTCACCATCATGCTCGTCGCGGCGGACCCGCTCGCGAACTTCATTCACCACAACCCGACGATCGTGATGCTGGCACTCGGCTTTCTGCTGCTGATTGGCACCACGCTGATCGCGGAAGCGTTCGGTGCCCACGTGCCGAAGGGCTACGTGTATGCCGCGATGGCGTTCTCGGCCGCGGTCGAAGGGCTCAACATGCTCTCGCGGCGCGCGAAGCGGAAACGCGCGGCGCGTGCGATGGAATCGCGCTAGGCCGGTTCGGGAGAATGCCGGCGGCGCCGGCCGGCGCCTCCCGCCGGCGCGCACTTGCCGCAGTCGCCACCGGCGCCC
>JADGHX010000125.1 GCA_019683695.1 Steroidobacteraceae bacterium | reverse complement strand
CTGCGCCTCGCGTGAGAGCTCCTCCGCCTCCTTGGCGCGGCGGAACTGCTGCACGATTCGCTCCACGTGATGGGCCGTGCCATGCAGGGCGATCATCAGGAGGGTGTCTTCGGTTTCCGGGCAGGCGATGCGCGTGAGCGCCCGGACCTTCGAGTAGCTCAGCTCACCGCGTGACATGGCGGCCGAGATTTTCGGGAGCTGTTCCAGTGCATGCGCCACGCGCACCTTCTCGCGCGCGGCGCCGAGTGCGATCCCGCACTTGAAGTTGAGCCAGTGAGCACACGAAAGGCACCCGGCCTCGGCCCACCCGTTGCGCCGATCGAACTCGGCGATCAGCACGAGCCAGCGATGCTGAGCGGCGTTGAGATGACCCGCGAGCTCGGTGATTTCCGCCTCGAGCTGCGCGAGGGTTCGCGCGGATTGATCCTGAGGTTTTCCGTCCATGGAACCAACTCCCGATGCGTGGAAGACAAGCGAATTATATCGCTTTCGACCACAAGTATCTACTTCAATACATGCGATCTGATCGGGCACGAGTTGCGTGAGATGCGCCATGCATGCGGAACGTGCGTGTTATTTCCAGGTACACGATGCGCGAGGAAGACGCGGCCGCGTCGCATACGAAGGATCGGAATGTCGGGGAGAATGAGGCCACGAGGCACGCGCTGCGCGCGGGATCTGCGCCGCGCGTTCCCGCGGGAACGCGCGCGTGAACCCGGCATTTCTGCCCGGGCCGGCACACGCTTGGGTCGCGTGTCTGGTTGACGGTCGGCGATAGCAATTGCCCGATGCGACGGGCGGTGCTCGCACCTTGTGCCTGCGACGTGCACCTTCCGCCCGCGCCGGCACATGCGCGAATCCGTGCAGGCGGCAGCGCGCGCTTCTTCACTCGAGAGCCGAACGAAGCTGCTGCGCCCGATCCTGCGCAGCGCCATCAACCAACTGCATATCCCCTTCGCCAAACGTCATCTGAATTCATTGAGGCGACTGCGCCATTTCGGCTGAAGAATGAAGATGAAAGAACGAAGAGAAAAAGCCGAAAAGAATGAGCCCGCGCTGCAAGCGGTGCGCGTGGAATATGTGCCGGGCGTTCCCGCGGAAACCCGGGCGTGAAACGTGCACCTTTCGTCATCACCGGCAACGACCGGACCGCGACACCACGTCGCTAGTGCCGCGCTCACACCTCGCTCAGTGCCACGCCCCCACGCTGCCCAGCGCCCGCCCCGCCAACTGCGTCCGCAAACGCAGCCCGCGCGCCATCTCAACGCAAAGATTGCGCAGACAGCGCGCGGCCGCTTGCAAACTTCTTAGGCCCCTGCAGGCGCCCCGTGCGACTTGAACATCGCCTCGGCGCGGCGCTTCAGCTCATCCGGTGGCACGTCCTCCACATGCGTGGAGATGGTCCACACGTGGCCGAAGGGATCCTCGAGCGTGCCGGAGCGGTCGCCGTAGAACTGGTTCTGGACGGGGCGTTGTGGCTTGGCGCCGGCCTTCACGGCGCGATCGAAGAGCTCGTCGACGTTCTCCACGTACAGCATGATGCTGACGGTGGAGCCGCCGACCGAGCCCGGACCGCGGTAGCCCATTTCGGGGTGCTCGTCCGCGAGCATGATGATGGAGTTGCCGATGCGCATCTCCGCATGCATCACCTTGCCGCTCGGATCGGGCATGCGAAAGAGCTCGGTGGCATTGAACGCGCGCTTGTAGAAGTCGAGCGCCTCGGCCGCGCCCTTCACGATGAGGTACGGCGTCGCAGTGGAATAGCCTTCGGGAATCGCTTTCGTTGCCATGCTCGTCTCCTCCGTCCAGGGGAGCGAGCGAGCTTACTCCTGCGAGCGGTGTGTGTCGGTCTGAAGCGAAGCTTGGCCGTTACGAAAGCGCCGCGGACAGCGCTCTCAACAGCGCCGCACCGTCCCCACGCCATGCGCTGCCGTGCATGCACGCGAGCGTGGTCGGCTGTTCGCGTGCGAAACGCTCGAGCAGCACGCCCGTTTGCGGCGCATGCGCGAAGTAGTCGAGCGGTTTGCGAAACGCTTCGCTGGGCCCCAGGATATCGGACTCCGTGAGCGGCACCTCGCCTGCCCCACCCTGCGTGAACAGATCGCCGCAGAAGAAGGTCTTCGTGGTCGTATCCATCATGAGCCCGCATTCCCATGCGTGCGGCATGTGCGGTGTGTCGAACCACTGCACCACGTGCCGCCCGAGGCGAAGCTGCTCACCGTCGGCAAGCGCGCGCGGTGCCCGGTCCGCGAAGTCGTTGATCGACACCATCGCCCCGATGCCACTGCAGAGGGCAACGGCCTGAGGCGCCGCCGCAAGAAAGTGATTCAGCGCCCCGCACTCGTCCGCTTCGAAGTGCGAGAGCGCGACGTAACGCAGGCTCGAAACGGGCAGGACCGCGGCAAGGGCCTCCTGCACGAGCGGAAAAAGGTGCCGCTGCCCCGTGTGAAACAGCAGGGGCTCCTCGTCCCGGATGAGGTACTGATTGAAGCTGAAGTGACCCGGGCCATCCGGCACGCTGATGGGCGTGTTGATCCGGAAGATGCCGTCCGCGATCTCGTGAACGTTGGTGCCGGACTGAGCGTTCGTGATCATGAGTCGCTCCCCCGAGCGTGGGCCCGGGGGGCGAGTCTAGCGCTTCGGCATGTAAAGATCCGTCAGCGTGCCTTCGAACGCTTCGGCAGCAAGGCCCACGGTCTCGGACAACGTGGGGTGCGGATGGATGGACAGGCCCACGTCCGCCGCATCGGCGCCCAGCTCGATGCCGAGCACGATCTCCGCGATCAGCTCACCCGCATTCGGCCCGACGATGCCCGCGCCCAGCAGGCGATGGCTCTCCGGATCGAACAGCAGCTTCGTGAAGCCTTCCTCGCGGCCGAGGGACAGTGAGCGCCCGCTCGCCACCCACGGGAACATGCCCTTCTTGTACGGAATGCCCTTGGCCTGCGCCTCGGTCTCGGTGAGGCCGGCCCAGGCGACTTCCGGATCGGTGTACGCCACGGACGGAATCGCCCGCGCATCGAAATAGCTCTTCTCGCCGGCGGCCGCCTCGGCAGCCACCTTCGCTTCGTGCGTCGCCTTGTGGGCGAGCATGGGCGGGCCGACGATGTCGCCGATGGCGAAGATGTGCGGCACGTTCGTGCGCATCTGCTTGTCCACGGGGATGAAGCCCCGATCGGACACCGTGATCCCCGCGGCCTCGGCGTTGATGGCCTTGCCATTCGGCGTGCGGCCCACGGCCACGAGCACGCGGTCGTACACCTGAGGCTCCGGCACCTGGGGGCCCTCGAAAGTGACGCGGATGCCCTGCTTCAGTGCCTCGAACTTCGTCGCCCGGGTGCCGAGCAGAATCTGCTCGTACCGGCCGCGCAGGCGCTTCTCCAGCGGCCGCACGAGGTCCGGATCGCAGCCGGGCATGAGGCCCGGCGTGAGCTCCACAACGCTCACCTTCGTGCCGAGCGCGTCGTACACGCACGCCATCTCAAGGCCGATGATGCCACCGCCGATCACGAGCAGGCGGCCCACGTTCTTCGGCAGCTCGAGCGCTCCGGTGGAATCGATGATGCGCGGATCATCCGGCAGCCCGGGCAGCCGCACGGCCTCGGAGCCCGCCGCAACGATGCACTGGTCGAACGCAATGCGCTCCGTCTTGCCGCTCTCGGCCGTGACTTCGAGGATGTTCGGGCTCGCGAAGCGGCCCACACCCTGCACGACCTCCACCTTGCGCTGCTTGGCGAGGAGCTTGAGCCCGCCCGTGAGCTTCTTGACGACGCTCATCTTCCAGTTGCGCAGCTTGTCGAGGTCGATGGTGGGCTTGCCGAAGCTGATGCCGTGGGCGCTCATCGCCTCGGCCTCTTCGATGACCTTGGCCGCATGGAGCAGCGCCTTGGAGGGAATGCAGCCCACGTTGAGGCACACGCCACCCAGCGAAGACCAGCGCTCCACGAGCGTGACCTGCAGGCCGAGATCCGCCGCGCGGAAGGCTGCGGTGTAACCGCCCGGGCCTGCGCCCAGAACGACCAGCTGCGTCTTGCGATCGTACGAGCCCTCGATCTTCGAAGGCGGGACAGTCTGCGGCTGCTTTGCCGGCGCCTCGCTCGCGGTGGTCACCGGCGCACCGGGCCCCGGACCGCGCAGCGCTTCCGTGGGCTTTGAGGCTGTGGCAGCGATGCCTGGCGCGGGCATGCGCACGGTGTCGCCGCTGCTTTCCGGCCGCGCGGGTGCGCGCGCTCCGCCCGCAGGCTTCGCGGCGCGATCCCGGTCCGGGGTCGCTTCGGGTGCGGCGGCAGCGGCCGCCGTTTCCAGTCGCGCGATGAGCGTGCCTTGCGAAACCTTGTCCCCGCGTTTCAGCGCGACTTCGACGATGCGGCCCGCGCTCGTGGAGGGCACATCCATCGTCGCCTTGTCAGTTTCCAGGGTGATGAGCGGCGAATCGACCTCGACGGTATCGCCGGGCTTCACGAGCACATCGATAACGGGAACGTCGCTGAAATTCCCCAGATCAGGGACGACAAGGTCCACACGACTCACGGTACGGCCTCCGTCAGCTGGCGCGGGTCTGCAAGCACGCCGGCCAGATGCGTGGTGAAGCGCGCCGCCAGCGCCCCATCGATGACGCGATGATCGTAGGACAACGACAACGGCAGCATCAGCCGCGGAACGAACGCGCCGTCCTTGTACACGGGCTTCATGCTCGAGCGGGACACACCGAGGATCGCGACCTCAGGCGCATTGATGATGGGCGTGAACGCCGTGCCGCCAATGCCGCCGAGACTCGAGATGGTGAAGCACCCGCCCTGCATTTCGTTCAGCGAGAGCTTGCCGCCACGCGCCTTCTCGGAAAGCTCACCGAGCGCGCGCGCGATCTCGTAAATATCCTTCCGGTCCGCGTCGTGAATCACCGGCACCACGAGGCCGTTCGGCGTATCCGCGGCGAAGCCGATGTGCATGTATTTCTTCAGCACGAGATTCGCGCCGCTCGGATCGAGAGACGCGTTGAACGTGGGAAACGCCTGCAGCGTCTTCACGATGGCGCGCACGATGAACGCGAGCGGCGTCAGCTTGATGCCGCGCTCGGCGGCCGGGCCCTTGAGCTTGGCGCGAGTCTCTTCCAGCTCGGTGATGTCCGCCTCGTCGAACTGCGTGACGTGCGGAATGTTCACCCAGCTCGCCTGCAGGCGCGGCCCGGAAATTTTCTGGATGCGCGACAGCGGTTGCAGCTCGACCGGCCCGAACTTCTCGAACTCGACCACCGGCAGGCTCGGGAGCGCCGTGCGCGCAACCCCCGGTGCGCCGCCCGCCGCGGCGCCGCCGCTCATCGCCTTCTTCACGAAGGACTTGACGTCCTCGTGCGTGATGCGGCCCTTGAAGCCGGTGCCCTTCACCTGCGTGAGATCGACGCCCAGCTCGCGCGCGAACTTGCGCACGGACGGGCCGGCATGCGCGCGCGAGAAGCCAGGCTCGTTGATCGGCGGCAGATCCGGGCGGCCGCCGGGAATGACAGACAGCGAGGGTGGCGCGCTTCCGGTGCCGAATGCCGCAGCGACGCTTGCCTCGGGCGCGGCGGCCGCTGCGGGCGCAGCGGTTGCCGCAACGGGTGCCGGGGCCAGCGCTGCCGCGGGAGCGGGTGCGGGAGCCGGCGCGGCTGCCGCGGGCTCCGTGACCTTGGCCGGCTGCGCGGCCGGCGCCTGCGCCGCCTCTTCGCCAGCGCCTTCACCCTCCACACGCACGGTGGCCACCACGTCGCCGGTGGAGACGGTGCCCCCTTTCTTCACGTGCACCTTCTCGATGACGCCGGCCACGTCCGATGGCACATCCATCGTGGCTTTCTCCGTTTCCAGCGTCACGAGCGAGGCTTCACGCTCGATCGTATCTCCCGGTTTCACGAGGACGTCGATGACGGCCACGTTGCTGAAGTTGCCCATGTCGGGCACACGCACATCGATCAGGCGAGCCATGCGGAATCCTGCGGCTGTCAGACTTTCCAGGGGTCGGGCTTGGACGGGTCGATCTCGAGCTCACGCATCGCCCGGGCGACCGTGGCCTTGTCGACCTTGCCCTCGTCCGCCAGCGCACGCAGCGCCGCCAGCGCAATGTGGTTGCGATCCACCTCGAAATGCTTGCGCAGCTGCGCGCGCGAATCCGAGCGGCCATAGCCGTCGGTGCCGAGCGTGACGTAGCGCCCGGGCACCCACTGCCGGATCTGGTCCGGAACGATGCGCATGTAGTCCGTGGCCGCCACGATGGGACCGTCGCGATCCTTGAAGAGCTGCTGCACGTAGGGCACGCGCGGCTTGTCGTTCGGATGCAGCAGGTTCCAGCGCTCCACTTCGAGCGCCTCGCGGCGGAGCTGATTGAAGCTCGGGATCGAGAACACGTCCGTCGGCACACCGTAGGTCTTCTCGAGCAGCTCCGCGGCGGCGAGGCACTCGCGCAGGATGGTGCCCGAGCCGAGAAGCGTCGCGCGCACCTTGCCCTTGCCACCGGTCTGCAGGAGATAGCCTCCCTTGAGGATGCCCTGCTCCACGCCCTTCGGCATCGCCGGCTGGGCGTAGTTCTCGTTCATCACGGTGATGTAATAGAAGATGTTCTCCTGCTCCACATACATGCGGCGCAGGCCATCGTGAATGATGACGGCGAGCTCGTATGCGTACGTGGGGTCGTACGACACGCAGTTCGGCACCGTGCTCGCGTGCACGAGGCTGTGGCCGTCCTGGTGCTGCAGGCCCTCGCCCGCGAGCGTGGTGCGTCCGGCCGTGGCGCCCAGGAGGAAGCCGCGCGCCTGACTGTCGCCCGCGGCCCAGATGAAATCGCCCACGCGCTGGAAGCCGAACATCGAGTAATAGATGTAGAACGGCACCATGTTCGTGCCGTGATTCGCGTACGCGGTGCCGGCCGCGATCCACGAGCACAGCGCGCCCGCCTCGTTGATGCCTTCCTCGAGCATCTGGCCCTTCTTGTCCTCCTTGTAGGACATGAGGGTCTCGGCGTCCTGCGGCGTGTAGAGCTGGCCGACGGCCGAGTAGATGCCGATCTGGCGGAACAGGCCCTCCATGCCGAAGGTGCGCGCCTCGTCCGGCACGATCGGCACGATGTTCTTGCCGATGTTCTTGTCCTTCAGGAGCGCGGTGAGGATGCGCACGAAGGCCATGGTGGTGGAGATCTCGCGATCACCGGTGCCTTCGAGCATGGCGCCGAACGCATCGAGCGGCGGGATGCTGAGCGCGGGCGCATTCGTCTTGCGCACCGGCAGATAGCCGCCGAGTGCCGCGCGGCGCTCGCGCAGGTATTTCGCTTCCTCGGAATCTTCCGCGGGACGGAAGAACGGCAGGCGATCGAGATCTTCATCCTTCACGGGGATGTTGAAGCGATCGCGGAACGCGCGCAGATCCTCCAGCGAGAACTTCTTCTGCTGGTGCGCGATCATCTGGCCCTCGCCGCCCTTGCCGAGCCCGAAGCCCTTCACCGTCTTCGCGAGGATGACGGTGGGCTGGCCCTTGTGATGCACGGCCGCCCAGTACGCCGCATACACCTTGCGCGCATCGTGCCCGCCGCGGTTCAGGCGCCAGATGTCATCGTCGGACATGTTGGCGACCATCGCCTTGAGCTCGGGATGCTTGCCGAAGAAGTGCTCGCGCGTGTACGCGCCGCCCTTCGCCTTGAAGTTCTGGTATTCGCCGTCGACGCACTCTTCCATCACGCGACGGAGCAGGCCCTTGTGATCCTTGGCGAGCAGCGGATCCCACCGCGAGCCCCACAGCACCTTGATCACATTCCAGCCGGCGCCGAGGAACGCGGCTTCCAGCTCCTGGATGATCTTGCCATTGCCGCGCACGGGGCCGTCGAGACGCTGCAGGTTGCAGTTCACGACGAAGATGAGATTGTCGAGCTTCTCGCGCACAGGCATCGTGAGCGCGCCCATGGACTCGGGCTCGTCCATCTCGCCATCGCCGAGGAACGCCCACACCTTGCGATCGGACGGCGGCGTGAGCCCGCGGTTTTCCATGTAACGGATGAAGCGCGCCTGGTACAGCGCCATCATCGGACCAAGACCCATCGACACCGTGGGGAACTGCCAGAAGTTCGGCATCAGCCACGGGTGCGGATAGGACGAGAGCCCGCCGCCACCCACTTCCTGGCGGAAGCGGCGCAGGTGCTCATCCGTCAGCCTGCCCTCGAGATATGCGCGGCTGTAGATGCCCGGCGAGGAATGCCCCTGCAGGAACACGAGGTCGCCGGGGTGCTTGTCGGAGGGCGCGCGCCAGAAGTGATTGAAGCCCACTTCATAGAGCGTGGCGCACGAGGCATAGCTCGCGAGGTGCCCGCCGTACTCCGATGACTTGCGGTTCGCCTGCACCACCATCGCCAGCGCGTTCCAGCGCAGGTACGCCTCGATGCGACGCTCGATGGCGCGGTCGCCCGGGTACACCGGTTCCTGGCCCGGCGAGATGGTGTTGACGTAAGCCGTGTTGGGCTTGTACGGCAGGTACGCGCCGCTGCGCCGTGTGTAATCGATGAGCCGTTCGAGCAGGAAGTGCGCACGCTCGGCGCCGTGTGTCTTCAGCACGGAGTCGATGGACTCCAGCCATTCCTGCGTTTCTACCGGATCGAGATCTTCGAGCTTGGGGGATTCGGTCATGAGGTCGGTCGAGCCTCGCCGCGCAAGCGGGCACGGCAAGGTTGCGGATCAGTTGTCCGTGCTAGGATGCGCGGCCGTTTGGAGCGGAAATTGCGCCACAAAAAAAGCGCGCCAATGATCCGGTTTTCACTCCCACCGGTCAAGCAAACCCACCCACGCTGAAGCACGCGTCCCCATGTCACTTCTGCCCTCGTCAGACCTGCCCCGAGTCACACACGCACGCGAGACGTTGCGCCCGCGCGTGGCGAATGCGCTCGACGTCATGTTCGTGGTGATTCCGGAAAACGCGGACAGCAGGGTGTTTGCACATCTGCCGGAGCCGCAGCGCTGGCGCGAACTGCACGCCCGGGACAAGGCCCGCAGCGGCACCGTGCGCAGCACCGCCCTTGCGAATGCGCGGCAGACGCAGGCCGTGCTGGGTTACCTGCGTGAAGGCGCTACCCCTTTCGAGAGACTCGCGCTCGCGGGCCGCATGATGAAGGAGGCCTCGAGCCGCGCTGCGGACAGCATCGCCCTGGCCGCGCCGGGCGACCGCCGCACGAACGCGGTCACACTCGAAGCGTTGCTCGCTGCCGCTTTTGCGCACGGGTTCTCACTTCCGGTGTTTCGCTCCACACGCGAGCCGCGCCGCAGGCTGCGTGAGATCGTGCTGCTCGATGGCGAAGGCGTCGATCTTCGTCGCGCCAGCGCCGCCGCACGCGGCAACAATCTCACGCGCTGGCTCACCGCGCTTCCGCCGAACAAGCTCGATGCACGCGCGTACCGGCGCGTGATCGCCGAAGTGGCGCGCGATAATCGGCTACAGTTTCGCTGGCTCGATGAGTCCGCACTGCGCCGCCTCGGCGCAAATGCCTTTCTGGCCGTGGCCGCCGCAAACCAGGGTGACGGTGCGGGTATCGCCCACCTGCGTTACCGCCCCGCGCGTCGCGCAGGGCGCGAGCCGGATGTCGCGCTCGTGGGCAAAGGCATCATCTTCGACACCGGCGGTGTGAACCTGAAGCCGCACAAGTCGATGTTCGACATGCACACCGACATGTCCGGCAGTGCCGTCGCCCTCGCCACGCTCGTTGCGCTCGCCGAGCTGCGCGCGCCCTTTGCCGTGGATGCCTGGCTCGCGATCACCGAGAATCGCATCGGTCCGCGCGCCTACAAGCCGCAGGATATCGTCGAGGCCGCGAACGGCGTCACGATTCAGGTGATTCACACCGATGCCGAAGGCCGCATGGCGCTGGCCGACACGCTCGCCCTTGCGAGCCGCACGCAGCCCCGGTTCATCATGGATTTCGCCACGCTCACGGGAGCCAGCGTGTACGCGCTCACAGAACGGATGAGCAGCGTGTTCACGAATCGCGAGGCGCTCGCGGACAAGCTCGTCAACGCGGGACGCGTGAGCGGTGAGCGCGTGTGGCACTTTCCGTTCGATGCCGATTACGACAGTGACATCGAGAGCAAGGTGGCAGACGTCGCTCAATGCAGCATGGATGGCAAGGGCGATCACATTCTCGCCACGCGCTTCCTGAGCCGCTTCGTGCCCGAGAGCATTGCGTGGGCACACGTGGACCTCTCCTCCTGCACGCGCAGCGGCGGCCTGGGGCACATCAATACGGAGGTCACAGGCTTCGGCGTGCGCTTTGCTCTCGAAGCCCTGCTCGGCCAGCGCGTGCTGGAAGGACTGGAGCGACCGAAGAAATGACCACGCTATCCCTGCTCCGGCCCGATGACTGGCATCTGCACGTGCGCGATGGCGCATCGCTCGCCTCCGTCATCGGCTTCACGGCCGCGCGATTCGGTCGCGCCATCATCATGCCGAACCTCAAGCCGCCCGTGACCACCACGGATCTGGCCGCCGCCTATCGGCAGAGAATCCTGAGCGCGCTGCCCGCCGGCTCGCGCTTTCAGCCGCTGATGACACTCTATCTCACGAACAGCACCGATCCGGCAGAAGTGGATCGCGCGGCAGACAGCGGCTTCGTGCACGGCTTCAAGCTCTATCCCGCCGGCGCTACCACGCACTCCGACGCAGGCGTCACGGACCTCAACCGCATCGATGCCGTGCTGGAGCGCATGAGCGAGCGCGGCATGGTGCTGCAGGTGCATGGCGAGGTGACCGACGCGCACGTGGACATCTTCGATCGCGAAGCGCGCTTCATCGATCAGGTGCTCGTGCCGCTCTCGCAGATGTATCCGAAACTGCGCATCGTCTTCGAGCACATCACTACACGTCAGGCCGTGGAGTTCGTGCGTAGCGCTCGCGCGGGCATTGCCGCAACCATCACGCCACAACATCTGCTTCTCAACCGCACCGCGCTCTTCGCAGGCGGCATCCGCCCGCACCTGTATTGCCTGCCGGTGCTCAAGACGGAGCCGGATCGCGTGGCGCTCGTCGAAGCCGCCATCAGCGGCGACCCGCGATTCTTCCTCGGCACGGACAGCGCGCCGCACGCACGCCATACGAAGGAAGCGGCCTGTGGATGCGCAGGCATTTTCTCCGCGCACGCCGCCATCGAGTTGTACGCGGAAGTGTTCGACGCGGCCGGCGCGCTCGATCGGCTGGAGGGCTTCGCTTCGCACTTTGGCGCGGACTTTTACCAGCTGCCCCGCAACACGGATCGCATCACGCTGGTGCGTGAGCCGTGGACGGTGCCCGGGCACTACCCCTTCGGCACGCACGAGATCGTCCCATTCCGCGCCGGCAAGACCGTCGCCTGGCGTATCGCCTGAGCACGCGGAAAAATGCGCCCCCGCAGCGGCCGCGCGCCCTGTAGAGTACGGCGGCACGTCGTCGCATGACCGAGGGGTTCGCATCGTGTCACAGGTTCCGGAAGCCGAAGCTGCCATCACGCCCCCACCGGGCGCGCACCTCATGGCACGGCGCTTCCGCGGCTTCCTGCCGGTGGTCATCGACGTGGAGTGCGGCGGGTTCCACGCGGCCACCGATGCGCTGCTCGAGATTGCCGCCGTCACCATCGACATGGACGAGTCCGGCCTGCTACATCCCGGCGCCACGCACAGCTACCACGTCATCCCGTTCGAAGGCGCGCGGCTGGACCCGGCCGCACTCGCGGTCACGGGCATCGATCCGTGGCACCCGCTGCGCCCCGCCATTCCGGAGCGGGACGCGCTACAGCGCATCTTCCGGGAAGTGCGGCATGCCATTCGCGCATACAACTGCCGGCGCGCCATTCTCGTCGGCCACAACGCCGCATTCGATCTCGGCTTCCTGAATGCCGCAGTGGCCCGGTGCGAGATCAAGCGCAATCCGTTTCATCCGTTCTCGTGCTTCGACACCGCCACGCTCGCGGGCGCCGCGCTCGGGCAAACGGTGCTCGCGAAGGCCGTCACGGTGGCCGGCTTCGAGTGGGATTCGAGCTCGGCGCATTCCGCGTCGTACGACGCCCAGCGCACGGCCGAAATCTTCTGCCACATCACCAATCGCATGCGCGACAGTTATCGCGAAGCTGAGGCGCGCGCCTGTGCGCTCGGGTGGCATGAAGCGCCTCCGCAGGAGCCGACGAGCGAAGACCCGCAGATGGAGACCTGACCGCTCGCGGCGGCCAAGCGGCACCGCGAGCGCAACCGTTGGTCGCGTGCGTCTGCACGCGTGCGGCGTTATCGTGAATCGACCTTGTCGGGCCAGACGGGAGGTCGTTCTGATGGACGTCACGTTCCCAGATACTCCGCAATTCAAGGGCTGGGGAGAACCTCTCCGCGCGGAAACCGACGTACGGGATCTCGAACTGATCCACGGCGCCGTGCCGCGCGAGCTGAACGGTGTGCTCTACCGCTGCGGGCCCGATCACCAGTACCCGCCGCTCTCGACCGAGGACGTGCCGATCGACGGCGAAGGCATGGTCCACCGGTTTCACTTCATCGAAGGCCACGTGGACTACCGCAGCCGCTGGGTGCGCAACGAGCGCTTCCTGCTGCAGCAACGCGCGCGCCGCGCGCTCTTCGGGCGCTACCGCAACCCGTTCACGGACGACCCGGACGCTGCCGGACGCAATCGCGGCACGGCCAACATGAATGTGGTCTGGCATGGCAAGCGCCTGCTCGCGCTCGATCAGATCTCGCTGCCCGTCGAGCTGGACCCGGTCACGCTCGAGGTGCGCGGCGAGTGGAACGGTGACGGGCGAGTCGAAGCACGCAGTCTCACGGCGCGCCCCAAGCTCGACATGCGCACGAACGAGCTGCACTGGTATTCCTGCCAGGCGCAGGGCGAGGGGTCGCTGGACTTCGTGTTCTACACGGCGGACCTGAACGGCAGGATCGTGCACCACGTGTGGTTCGAGATGCCCTATGCCGCGCTCGTGCACGACTTCGCGGTCACGGATCACCATGTGATCGTGCCGTTCTTCCCCCTGATCACGGATCCCACCGTGCTCAAACGCGGCGGCCCGTGCTGTCTCTGGCATCCGGAAAGGCACAGCCACTTCGCGGTGTTCCCGCGGCGGGGCATCGCGAACTCGGTGCGCTGGTTCCACGGCCCCGCCGTGAGTGGCACTCACGTCATGAATGCTTTCGAGGACGGCTCACAGATTCATGTGGACCTGTGTCTGTATCAGGGGAACTGCTACAAGTTCGTCCCCACGTACGATGGCTCGCCGTTCGAGCCTTCCACGCCACGACTGACGCGCGTCACGCTGGATCTCGCCGGCCGGCACGATGGGTACGAAGCACACGCGCTCGCCCCCATGCCGCTCGAGATGCCGGTGTGCGACGGGCGCTTCATGGGCAAGCCCTATCGTTTCGGGTTCGCCGTGTGCCGGCCGACGATCCCTGTGCCGGATGCTGGCCTCAGCGCCGTTGCGTGCTGGGACCACGCAAACGGCACCCTGACGATGTGGGACCCGGGCCCGAACTGTAGCGTGCACGAGCCGACGCTCGCGGTGCCGCCCGGCGCACCGGAAGCCGAGGGTTATCTGCTCGTGCTGGTGAACCGCCTCGACGCGAAGCGCACGGACCTCGCCATTCTGAATGCGCGAAGGCTGATGGACGGCCCGCTCGCCGTATTCAAGCTGCCGCTGCGCATGCGCTCGACCCTGCACGGCATGTGGGTCCCCGTGGAGGCGCTCGCCACGGGGAAATACGGGGCCTGACTCAGCTCACGGCGCCGGCTTCCTGCAGGAGCGTCTTCAGCTCGCCGTTGTGATACATCTGGAGCGTGATGTCGCAGCCGCCGATCAGCTCGCCCTTCACGTAAAGCTGCGGGTAGGTCGGCCAGTTGGAGTAGCGCTTGAGCGCTTCGCGCATCTCCGGCTCCTCGAAGATGTTCACGTGCTTGAAGTTCGCGCCGAGCAGGCGCAGCGCCTGCACCGTCTGCGCGGAAAAGCCGCACTGGGGGAAGTCCGGCGTGCCCTTCATGAAGAGCACCACGGGGCTCGAATTGATCTCGGCCTTGATGCGCTCGATGATGTCCGACTTCTCTGCTTCCATTTCACTCGCCTCTCAAATTCAGCCAATACTGTCTTTCAGCGCACCGTCAGCAGATTCTGCACCGACTTCACGCCCTTGACGGACCTTGCCGCCGCGGCGGCCGCGTTGCGTTGCTCGACCGTGGCCACCTGCCCACGCAGCGTCACCACCCCTTGATGGGCATCGACGCGAATATTCAAAGCCTTCAGCTGCGCATCCGCCGCCAGGCGCGATCGCACGGCCGTGCTCAGGGCGCTGTCCGCCTGCACCTGCGCGGGGGTGCGCCCGCTCTGACTCGTGCCGGAGGAGGATGGACTCCCGGCAGCGCCCTTCAGCAGCGACACGGCACATCCACTCGTCAGGAGCAGTGCCGCCAGAGCGACAACCGCCATGGCGACCCGGGTCGGCCGTAGTTGCAGTCTCATTCGATAACCCCCGTCTGGCGGTGCCTTGCCGCAGGCCGGCACTTTACCCGCAATTGCATGGCGGCTGGGGAACCTGGGAACGAACTGCGCGGGGACTTCGGCTTGGCGTTGAATTATGAGGGGGTGCCCGTCTATCCTTCAAACC
>JADGHX010000124.1 GCA_019683695.1 Steroidobacteraceae bacterium | reverse complement strand
AAGAAAGAAGAGAAGAACCCGAACATCGAGCGAGGGGAGCCGGCGCGGCAAGCGATGCGCGTGGAATATGTGCCGGCCGTTCCCGCGGAAACCTGTGCCCGAAAGGTGCACCTTTCACGCGGGCGGCACATGCCCGTCTCCGTGCAGGCGGCAGCGCGCCTCTTCGCTCGGGCGACGAGCGAAGCGGCTGCACCCGATTTCGCGCAGCGCCGTCAATCAACCGCACATCCTCTTCGCCAAACGCCATCTGCATTCATTGAGGCACTGCGCCCATCGGGCCCGGTCGCCTCCGGCGACGTCGCCACTGCGGCTGAAGAGTGGAGATGAAAGAACGAAGAGAAGAACCCGAACATCGACGGAGGAGGAGTGCGCGTGGCAAGCGGTGCTGGTGGATTATGTGCCGGGCATTCCCGCGGAAACCCGTGCCTGAAACGTGCACCTTCACCCGCGAAAGAAGAAGCAAGGAACGGCCGCCTCACCTTCGCGTCCAGATGCGCGTCCGGCACATCGGCGCGGGCGACTGAGCGCCTTGCGCGCGCCAAACGCTCCCCTACGCGTGACGGCGCAGCGCGTACAAGGCAATTCCAGCCAGGCCCAACGCGCCGAGCCCAAGCCACGGCCCAGTCGCGGCGCGCCGGTAGCCGCCTGAGATGGCGTGGTTCCGAGAGACGTCGAAGAGATTTCCGTTGCTGATGGGCTCAGGAGCGGCGCGCGCCAGCGCCATGTCGATGGAGCGTTTCGCGAGGCGCCCGCGCAGTTCCGGGAGCAGGCCGCTCGTGTATCGGGCTGCGCGCGCGGCGCTGCCGATCACCACGATGGGCTTCGGGTGTGTCAGGAGCCTGACGACGTGTTGCGCGACTCTTTCAGGAGACAGCAAAGGCGGAAACGGTCGCAGCCGATGGGCTGTGTAGTTCGCGCCGTGGGAGACGCCGGGGGTGTCGACAAATCCCGGGTAGACGTCGCAGACATGAATGTCCGGCAGGTCCGCCAGCTCCGAGCGGAGAGACTGGCCGAAGCCGCGCAACCCAAACTTGCTTGCCGTGTAGGCCGCCGTATATGGCGTGGACAGCCAGCCTCCCAGCGACACCATGTTGATGAGCGTTCCGCGTCCGCGTGCGCGGAAATGCGCGATGGCCACGTGCGCGCCGTTCATGTGTCCGAGGAGATTGGCCTCGATGACGCGCCGGTGCGTTTCGATGGGGATCTCATCGAAGCGGCCGACCGCACCCACACCGACGTTGTTGATCCAGACGTCGATGTGGCCAAACCGCCGGATCGCACTCCCGGCGAGCGCCCGCACGGCCTGATCGTCCGTGACATCGGTCAGCACGACTTCTGTCGCCGCACCCGCGAGCTCGCATTCCGCGGCCACGGCCTCGAGCGCCTCGCGACCTCGCGCGGCAAGCACGACCTGAGCGCCGCGGCGAGCGAGCGCATTCGCGATCGCGCGACCGATGCCGCTTGATGCTCCCGTAAGCACCACAACCGGACTCGAGAGTGCTGTTGCATGCATGGGTGGCGCAGCTTCCGACCAGGGTGCAGGCCGGGACATCCGACCTGCCACCAGCACAATCGACGGCGCAGGCGTTGGTTCCGGCAGGCATGCCGCCGGCACAAGCCCGGTTCAGGTTTCCACGCGCAGGTGACGAAACGCCGCGGCAGTGCCGTGGTGCTGAAGCGCGATATGACCTTCTGCACCGCGCGCGAAGAGCGGAAACTCCGCGAACTTGCTCGCCTCGATGAGGGCTCTGAGCCCGCGCCCGTCGAGGTCGCATTCCAGAACGCGAATGCCCTGCAGCCAGTGCTCGATGTAGGAGCCGCGCACAACCACGCGAGCGGTGTGGAACACACCCGGAGCGGGCGACAGGCGCGGCTCCGGTGCCATCAGTTCATACAGCGCGCCGCAGGATTTGCGTGGGTCGGCGCCGTCCGGATGACCGTGGTCGTCGAGGAGCTGCATTTCCGGTCCGCTCTGCCAGCTTCGGGGCGGGTCCTCCGTGACTCGATACAAGACGCCCGAGTTGCCGCCGGCGGGCAGGCACCATTCGAAGGCGAGCGAGAAATCGCCGAAGCGGTCGCGGGACACGAGATCCACAGGCGTCTTCGAGGGCAGCGCGATCAGGGTTTCCCCGTTGGCGCGCCAGCACTCGTCCGGAAACGCCTCGCGCCGGTACCCACGCCAGTCCGCTGGTTTCAGATCGCGTGTCACCGCTCGAATGTGCCGACGACGTCACCTTCGTCCAGCGCATGAGACTGTGCCGCTCGCAGCACGTTGGCGGCCGCACAGTTCGGCGGCACGTCGAGCTTCGGCACGTCGAGCGCGAAGAGCCGGAAGTGATAGTGATGCGTGCCGTGGCCGGGCGGAGGCTGAGGCCCGTCGTATTGCGTGTTCCCGAAATCGTTCATCGCCATGTGGAGTGTGGATGCATTCTGGCGCGAGCCGATGCCCTCATCGAGGCGATGCGTGTCCGCGGGAATGTCGTACGCCGCCCAATGGCGGAACGTGCCGCGCGGCGCGTCCGGATCCTCCACCACCAGGGCGTAGCTGCGCGTCTGCGGGGGCGCCCCTTGCCACTCGATCTCGGGCGAGACGTTGCCGCCGTCTCGGGTAAAGCGGTTGGGAATTCTGCCATCCGGCCTGAAGGCCGATGTCGTCACGGTGAGCGTCATGAGCGTGTCTCCGGCGTGCTGACGGCGAATTCGGGAAGGGGTGAAAAGTTCCGCAGCCACCCGCCGCCGAGAGACGTCGCTGTGACGGGAACTCGGCTTGCTCCAAAAGGCTCGCCATGAGCATGCCCGTGAGTCGACCGAAACGCGACATCGATCCCGACAGCGCGATCCGCGAGCAGCTTTTGCGGGACGAGCCTGAAAAGGAAGCGCAGAAGAGCTACCACACGGTGCTCGAGCAGCACGTGGAGCAGGCGGCCGAGGAGTATCTGCGCCCGGCGGGAGGGCTGCTGCTCTCCAGCTTTTCCGCCGGCATGGATATCGGCTTCGGTCCCTTCGTCATGGCCGTGATTGCCACGCTCGCTGCGGGCGAGCTGCCGCGATCCGTAACGGATCTGCTGGTGGCGCTCGCGTACACCACCGGGTTCGTCTTCGTGGTGATCGGCAGATCAGCGCTCTTCACGGAGCAAACCACCTCAGCGGTGCTGCCCGTGCTGTCGCGGCGCGCGAGCGTGGCGGACCTTCTGCGGGTATGGGGAATCGTACTGGCAGGCAATCTGGCCGGAACCGTGATCGCGGCCGCGTTCATCGGCTACGTGGCGCCCAGGCACGGCATCGTGCAAGTGAGCGCGCTGGCCGCCATCGCGAGCAAGCTGCTTGCGCACCCGTGGTGGATCATCCTGTTCAGCGCGATCGCGGCGGGATGGCTGATGGGACTCCTTGCGTGGCTCGTCGTGGCGGCTCGCGACACCATCAGCCAGATCGCGATCGTGGTGATGACCACATTCGTGATCGGCATCGCGGGTCTGCATCATTCGATTGCAGGCGCCGTGGAGGTGCTCATGGCAGTGGTGGCGCACGCCGGGCCCACGCTCGGGGACTTCGGCCGATTCCTGCTCGCGGCGGTTGTCGGCAACGCCATCGGGGGAACGGTATTCGTGGCCCTGTTGAAGTACGGCCACGTGCGCGCCCGGCGCTTCAATGCAGTTTGATGGTC
Source organism: Steroidobacteraceae bacterium (assembly GCA_019683695.1). GTDB lineage: Bacteria > Pseudomonadota > Gammaproteobacteria > Steroidobacterales > Steroidobacteraceae > JADGHX01. The sequence goes on along the minus strand of JADGHX010000124.1, from coordinate 10,972 downwards.
GCTGCCGCTGTACGGCACGCCTGCTCGCAGCTTCGGCAGACCTCAGCGCAGATGCGGCAGTGCTCGTGGGCGCTCGCGTGCCGCTGGCATTCCTCACCGCAGATCTGGCACGCGCTGGTGCATGCGTCGAGCATCTGTCGAAGAAGCTGCTCGTTCGAACCGGTGCGCCGTGAAGCCAGCGCTCCGGTCGCCGTGCAGACATCGGCGCAGTCCAGATCGAGCCGAATGCACTGGCGCAGTTGCTGCACCTGGTTCTCGGCGAGACAGGCATCCGCGCAAGCGATGCACGTCTGCGCGCACGTGTGACACTCCTCGATGCAGCGGATCAACGCATCGTTCACTTCTCCGCGAACGGCCCGGTGCGCATTGATCATTTCGCGAACCTGCACGGCACGACTCCGATGAGGGGCTTGCAACAGCAAACTCTCGCGCAGGGCGGTGGTTCCGACGGAGGCGAGGGATGCCGAGCCTGGGCTTCAGCCGGCGGGATGCGGCACATGTCCAGCTCGCGTACCCGCCAAGCCCGAGGGCGACGTTGACGTATCAGATTCGATGCCGCACCGTGCAGGCGGTCCCGGCGGGACAGCCGGAGGCGCAATGGCAAGCGAGCGTTTCCACGACGGCCCCGGAGGCCGCATTCTGCGGCTCCTCGTGGTGGCATCCGGAGCCCTTCATGGCTGGGCCCTCCCGACAGCGGTGCTCGCCGACGAGCCGGCCGATGAATCGTCCGGCACGAAACTCCTTCAGTCCGAGATTGCGTCGCTGAGAGTCATCGGCAGCTCTCATCCCTGCGCAGCCACCACGTTGCTCTACATTCGCGGGCAGTCTGCGGATGAGGAGCACGGCACGCTCTATCTCGAAGCCATCCCTTCCGAGGCGTCCGTCGAGATGCTGCTGGACGGCGCCGACGGTAGCGCGTTCAGGACAGAGGTGCCCGGCCTGCAGCGCAGTCCATACTCCGGCGCGCCGTACTTCGTCGAGGTGCAGTGGGCGCGGATGAAGATCGACGACACGTCATCGCTCGTGACGACCTCGGCGCAGCTCGTGGACCGCGAAGGCCAGCCCATCGAGCCGCCTCATGTCATCGAACCCCGGGTCACCGTGCTCATGGCCCGCGGCACATTTCGTCTGCTGGACGACCCGCTGGCTCTGTAGCCGTCATTTGGCCTTGCTGTAGTCGTACCACACGGCCTCGATATTGTTGCCATCGGGGTCGTGCACGAAGGCCGCGTAGTAGCCCGGCCAGTAGTCGCGATAGCCGGGCGCGCCATTGTCCTTCCCGCCCGCGGCGAGCGCGGCACGATAGAAGGCCTCGACCTGCCGGGCATCCCGCGCCTCGAACGCCACGTGTGAGGGCACGACGGTGTCTTCCCGGCTGATCCAGAAGTCCGTGCTCTTGCCGTCATTGAAGCCGGCGGCTTCGCCGTATTCCATGTTGTTCCGGTAACCGAGCGGCTCGAGCGCCTTCGTGAAGAACTCCCTCGCGCGCCGGTAATCGCTGACGGAAAGCGTCGTGTGGGCAATCATGGTCGGCTCCTTCGGTGCCTGCTGTTCCGGGCGAGCCGGCCAGCATCCGGCGTGCCGCCGGCGGCGGACTACCGGTGTCGCAAGCGTCGGTGCAAAGATATCCAAGTGGCCATGCGTTTCGTGCATGGCGCCTTCGGCCCGCGCGCGGCATCGTGGTACCGCTCCGGGAAACGAAGAGGAGGGTGCGTGAGAACGCAAGTGGCGATCGTCGGGTCGGGGCCCGCGGGCCTGCTGCTCGGGCATCTGCTGCATCGGGCCGGCATCGCGAACATCATTCTGGAGCGGCACACGGCGGAACACGTCCTCGGCCGCATTCGCGCAGGCGTGCTGGAGCAGGGCACGGTGGAGGTGCTCGACCGCATCGGCGTGAGCGCGAGACTCCACGACGAGGGGCTGGTGCACGATGGCGTGGAGATCAGCGTGCAGGGCGAGCGCCACCGCATCGACTTCCGCAGCCTCATCGGCAAGACGATCACCGTTTATGGCCAGACCGAGCTCACGCGGGACCTGATGGATGCCCGTGCCGCGCTGGGCCTGCCCGCGGTGTATGAGGCCGAAGTCGTCTCCGTGCGCGGACACGATTCCGGCCGCCCGGTGGTGGAGTATCGACGCGACGGCAAGCTGCACGAGCTCGAATGCGATTTCGTTGCCGGCTGCGACGGTTACCACGGGGTGAGCCGGCGCACGGTGCCCGCGGCTCGATTGAAGGTGTACGAGCGCGCGTACCCCTTCGGCTGGCTGGGATTGCTCGCGGATGTGCCGCCCGTGGCGGACGAGCTCATCTATGCAAACTCGGAGCGCGGTTTCGCCCTCTGCAGCATGCGCTCGCGAACGCGGAGCCGGTATTACATCCAGTGCGCGTTGGACGAACGCGTGGAGGCGTGGTCCGACGACCGGTTCTGGGACGAGTTGCGGCGGCGCCTGGGCGAGGATGTGGCCGGGCGGATCGTCACCGGTGCTTCGCTGGAGAAGAGCATCGCACCGCTGCGCAGCTTCGTGGCCGAGCCGCTGCGTCACGGCCGGTTGTTCCTCGCGGGCGATGCGGCTCACATCGTGCCGCCGACCGGCGCCAAGGGGCTGAACCTGGCCGCGAGCGACGTCTACTACCTCGCCGAGGCGCTCGAAGCCTGGTACCGCACACGCGCCGAGTCGGAGCTGGATCGCTATTCCGAGCGTGCCCTGCGGCGCGTGTGGGGCGCGGTACGCTTCTCATGGTGGATGACGGCGCAGTTGCATCGATTTCCGGACGAGCCCGAGTTCGCAAGCCGCATCCAGCGCGCTGAGCTCGACTACCTGTTCCGCTCGCGCGCCGCGCAGGAAGCGCTGGCGGAAAACTACGTCGGTCTGCCGTACTGAGAGCAGCCGTCGCGGCGGTCGGTACAATAGCCCGACCGTGAGCAGGGAGCCCCCGCGAGCATGATTCCGTTACGAGACGACAATCCTTCCGAGCTGAAGCCCGTTGTGACCGTCTCGCTGCTCGTGAGCATCGGGCTCGTGTTTCTCTGGCAGCTGACGCTCGGGCCGCAAGGCGGGCAGGCGGCGGTCTATGCGTTCGGGCTGATTCCCTCCGTGCTTTTCGGCACGGATCAGTTGCCGCCCGAGTTGGCCGTCGTTCCGCCCACCCTGACGGTGTTCACGTCGATGTTCCTGCACGGCGGGTGGATGCATCTGATCGGCAACGGACTGTACCTGTGGATCTTCGGGGACAACGTCGAGGACGCCATGGGCCACGGCCGCTTCCTCGTGTTCTATCTCGCATGCGGTGTGGCCGCGGCGCTTGCGCAGGCCATTCCGGACCCGACGTCGCAACTTCCGATGATCGGTGCCAGCGGTGCGATATCGGGCGTGCTCGGTGCGTACCTGTTGCTGTACCCGCACGCACGCGTGCTCGTGGGAATACCCTTCGGGTTCTATGTGCACACGTCGCATTTGCCGGCGGGCGTCGTGCTGCTGCTGTGGTTCGGGCTGCAGTTCCTGAGTAATCTGATGGCTGCGCCCGGCAGCGGCGGGGTGGCATTCCGGGCGCACATCGGCGGGTTCGTTGCCGGGATGGTGCTGGTCGGGCTGTTCAAACGGCGGGGCGTCCGGCTGGTCAATCCGCGCCGGATCTAACACCGCGCCAGCGGCCCCGGAAAAAGGGGGAATCCTTGAATCGCCAGGAATCGCGTGCACGTGGCCCCAAGGATGTTACCGCTAACGCAGCGGGCGAACGCGCCATTGCAGTGAGCCGGTTGCGAGCCGTGCTGGCCGCCATGCTCCTGGGCGGCGCGGCGCTTTGCACAGTGGCCATGGCGCAGAAAAAAGACGTTCGCAGTGTGACGACACGATCCGCCGCGAGCGCCGCACCCGCCCCGGCACCTCCGGTCGAACTGACGGCCGAGCAGGATCATCGTCGCATGCTGGATCTGCTCGGCATCCCGTCCCTCCGCCCGGGTGCGGACCCGCGCAACGCGAGCTCACCGAACGCGCCGAACTACGACGAGTCGCGCGCGAACCCCTATCCCACGCTGCCCGATCCACTGCGACTGAAGAACGGCAAGCGTGTGCGCAGCGCGCAGGCCTGGTGGTCTGAACGGCGCGCGGAGATCGTGGAAGACTTCGATCGCGAGGTGTACGGGCGCGTGCCTGAGAACGTGCCCGCCGTTCGCTGGGAAGTTGTTGCCACGACGCACGAGAAGATTGGCGCAATTCCCGTGATGACCAAGCAGTTGGTGGGTCGGGCAGACAACTCTGCCTATCCGCTGATCAGCGTGGAGATTGAGCTGAGCGTCACGACGCCGGCCTCGGTCAGCGAGCCGGTGCCCGTCATCATGGAGCTGTGGTTCCGGCCGCGCGCGAGTCAGGACTGGCGTGAACAGGTGCTCGCCAAAGGCTGGGGATATGCATTGCTCAATCCCACGAGCGTGCAAGCGGACAACGGCGCGGGTCTCACGCGCGGAATCATCGGCCTTGCAAACCACGGGCAACCGCGCAAGCCCGATGACTGGGGCGTATTGCGCGCGTGGGCGTGGGGTGCGAGCCGCGCCCTCGATTATCTGGAGACGGACCCGCGCGTGGACGCAACGCGCGTGGCCATCGAAGGCCTTTCCCGTTACGGCAAGGCTGCGCTCGTCGCGATGGCATACGAGCCGCGCTTCGCGATCGGGTTCATCGGCTCCTCGGGCGCAGGCGGCGCGAAGCTTCATCGCCGCGATTTCGGCGAGCGCGTGGAGAATCTGGCCGGGCCCGGCGAGTATCACTGGATGGCGGGCAACTACCTCCGGTACGCCGGCCCGCTGACGGCGAACGATCTGCCGGTGGACGCGCACGAGCTGATCGCGCTGGCCGCGCCGCGCCCCGTGTTCATCGGCGTGGGATCGCCGGACGTCGAAGGGGGCTGGGTCGATGCGCGTGGCATGTTCATGGCGGCCGTGGCCGCCGGTCCCGTGTATCGACTGCTCGGGCGCAAGGATCTGGGTGCGACCACCATGCCGCCGCCGGAAACGGCGCTGATTTCGGGTGAGATCGCGTTCCGCCAGCACAGCGGCGGGCACACCAACGGCCCGAGCTGGCCCGCTTTTCTTGCGTACGCGGAAAGATACTTCTCGGCCCGGCCTCTGCTCGCCTCGGTGTTCCGCGATCACGCAGTCCTGCAGCGCGAGCGCCCGGTGCGAGTGTGGGGGTGGAGCGCACCGGGGGACAGGGTCACCGTTTCGTTCGCCGGCACCGCCGTTGCCTCGGCGCGCGCGGACGCGACAGGACGTTGGGCTGCGACCTTGCCGCCAATGCATGCAGGCGGCCCGTTCGTGCTCGCGGCGCGCTCGGAGAGCGGAGCGACGATGCGGGCACGAGACGTTCTGGTGGGTGACGTGTGGCTGTGCTCGGGCCAATCGAACATGGTGCTGCAGGTTCACCGTGCGCTCGATTCGCGCGCGGAAATCGCGCGCTCCGCGAACGACTCCATTCGCATGCTCACTGTGCCGCTCACCAGTAGTTCGACGCCGCTGCAGGACCTGCCGGTTCAGGCAAAGTGGGAACCCGCATCCCCCGAAACCGTACCCGAGTTCTCCGCAGCCTGTTTCTTTTTCGCGCGGGAGCTGCAGAAGCACGTGAAAGTGCCCCTTGGGCTCATCAACGCGTCCTGGGGCGGGTCGCGCATTCAGGCGTGGATGAGCGCGGAGTCGCTTCAGAGCGTGGGCGGCTATGCGGAAGCACTGCAGTTGCTGCACACCTATGCGGAAAGCCCGCCGCGTGCACTGTCGCGTTGGGGTGAGCAGTGGCAGGCCTGGTGGCGGGTGCAGGTCGGCAAGACGGAAGCCGCAAACGAGCCGTGGTCCGCCTCACCGGAAGTGAGTCGCAACTGGCACACGGTGCCCACGCAAATGGGCGCGTGGGAAGAGTGGGGTGTGCCCGAGCTTGCCCAGTACAACGGAATCGTCTGGTACCGCACCTCTTTCATGCTGACACCGAAGCAGGCGGAACAGGCGGCGACGATCACACTGGGCCCGGTGGATGAGGTGGACACGACCTGGCTCAACGGCAAGGTCGTCGGCTACACATCCGGTGCAGGAGAAAGTCGTGTGTACGAGCTTGCAGCGGGTGCGCTGCGAGCCGGTGAGAACACGATCGCCGTGGCAGCACTCGATACGTATGCCACGGGCGGCATGCTTGCGCCCGCAACGGAGCGGAAGATCGTTCTTGCGGACGGAACGGTTGTGCCGCTCGACGGCGGGTGGAAGTACCTCATCGCGCCGCCGGGAATGGCGTCGCCGCCGCGTGCTCCGTGGGAATCCACCGGTGGTATCAGCACGATCTACAACGCGATGATCGCACCGCTCGTCCCATATACGCTGCGCGGCGTGGTGTGGTACCAGGGTGAGTCCAACACCGAGGAAGCGCAAAGCTACGGAATACTGCTTACCGCATGGATGGCGGACTGGCGCAAGCAATTTCGCGCGCCGGACATGCCGATACTGGTAGTGCAGCTCGCGAACTATGGGGCGCCGCCGATTGCCCCCGTGGAAAGCGGCTGGGCACAGCTTCGCGAAGCACAGCGCACCGTCGTTGCGCAGGATGAGCACGCGGCCCTCGCGGTGACCATCGACATTGGCGATCGATACGACATTCATCCGGCGAACAAGCAGGAGCTCGGGCGCCGGCTCGCTCGTGCCGCACGGCACGTGGCCTATGGCGAGGCGCTCGCGCCATCGGGGCCGGTGGCCCGCGAGGTCACGCGCTCCGGCGACGCGCTCATCGTGCAGTTCGAAGCTGTCGAAGAGCGTCTCGTGACGTACGGTGCGCGTTCGGCAATCGGCTTCGAGCTGTGCGGGCGCGAACCCGGCACGTGCGAGTACACAGAAGGAGTGGTGGAAGGCGATCGCGTGCGTATCCAGAGCGCGAGCGCTCCAGCCGCCGTGCGCGTGAGATATTGCTGGGCGGATAGCCCCGTGTGCACGCTCTACGATCAGAGCGGTTTGCCGGTGGGGCCGTTCGAGCTGGCGATCGGTGATCCGCCTACCACGGCTGCAGGTCGGTCTCGCCCCGATGAAATACGCTCACGTCCGTGAGTGTGCTGATGTAGCCGCTAGGCGTGCCGCTTCGGTCCCTGACGGGCACGGCCTGAGCCAGTACGAACACGATCTGCTCATCCCCGCGCACGAGTCGACAATCGCACTGAAACGGCTCTCCCAGCTCACGCGCCCGCTCCCAGTCCCCGAGCACCTGCAAGCGGTCCGCTTCGTGTATCGCGGGAGCGAGCCAATCGCTGCCGATCAGCTGGTCGTGCGTGAACCCGGTCATCTCACAGTACTTTGGGTTCGCATACGTGCAGCGGCCCCCGATGTCCGTGCGCACGATGCCCACCGGCGCAAGCTCGGCGAGTGACTCGAACAGCGTGGCGCGCGCGCTCAGCTTGCGCACGAACTCCCGGTTGTCCCGTTGCTGCTCATATCCCCGGCGCGCGTCGGTTTCATCGCGCAGAACCAGGATCACGCCCACGATCCGCCCTGCATCGCGAATGGGCGCCGTGCTGCCCGAAACCTTGCGCTCCCCGCCAATGCGCGTCAGCAGGACCGTGTTGTTCGGCAGGAACTGCCGCTGCCCGGTGGCGAGAACGATGCGAAGAGGAATCGGCACCGTGTCGCCCGTTTGCTCGCTGACAAGCCGCACGACCTGCACCACGGGCGCGCCCAATGCCTCGTGCTGCGCCCACTCCGTGAGATCCTCCGCGGCGGGGTTCATGAGCATGATGTTGCCTGCGGCGTTGGTGGCCACGACGGCTTCACCGATCGAATCGAGCGTCACCGCGAGATTTTCCCGGCTGCGCGCGAGCTCCGCGGTGCGTTCGCGCACCTTTTCCTCGAGCCGCGCATGTGACTCGCGCAGCTCACGCTCCATTCGGTGCTTGTAGAGTGCCATCTGGATGGTGGCGTGCAGCTCGCGCTCCTCGAAGGGCTTGACGAGATAGCCGAACGGCAGCACCTCGCCCGCTTCCCGCAGCAGCTCCGCATCCGAGTAGGCACTCAGGAAGATGATCGGCACGTCGAGGTGCGGCCGAAGGCGCGCAGCGGTTTCGATGCCCGTGAGCGTGCCGGCGAGCCGGACGTCCATGAGCACCACATCCGGCGCGCAGGCGGGAATCGCCTCGAGTGCCTGCTCGCCCCGTGAGGCCGTGCCCATCACGACGTAGCCCAGATCCGTGAGCCGGTCGCGAAGCTCCATCGCAATGAGCGCTTCGTCCTCGACGACGAACACGCGCGTTGGGGATTCCGGGGCGATGGCACTCATGGGTCGGACGCTGAAGTGGGGAAGTCGATCATCACGCGCGTGCCGGCGCCCGGCCCGATGGTCGCTGTTCCGCCGAGCTGTATCGTGAGATTGCGGATCAGCTGCCACCCGAAGGACGTGGCGTGTTCCGGGGAGAACCCGGCGGGCAGTCCGACGCCCTCGTCGCTCACGGTCAGCTGCGCGCGGCCGTCCGCCGCTTTCAGCGAAACCTCGGCATGGCCGGTGCGCGCATCCGGGTAGGCGTACTTGAACACGTTCGTCAGCAGCTCGCACAGGATCATCCCGCAGGGCAGGGCGGCTTCGATGGGCAGCGCGAGCTTGTCTGCGCAGACGCGCACGTCCAGGTGGCGGGTCATCGAGCCGTAGGAGCGCTGCAGATCCCGCACCAGGGACTGCAGGTATCCGCCGAACTCGATGTGCGAGAGATCCGCGGACTGATAGAGCCTCTCGTGCACGAGAATCATCGAGCGCAGGCGGTTGCGCCCATCGATGAAGGCGGCGAGGTCCGCCGGATCCCTGACCTTCTTCGCCTGGAAGTGCAGCAGGCTGGCGATGATCTGAAGATTGTTCTTCACCCGGTGATGCACCTCGCGGAGCAGGGTTTCCTTCTCGTGCAGCGAGCGCTTCAGAGCATGGTTCATCAGGTGCCGTTCGGTGATGTCTGCGATGGCACCCACGGTGCGCACCGGGCGGCGCGCTGCGCCTTCGCCTTCGAAGAAGGTTTGCGAACGTGTCTCGAACCAGCGGATCGAGCCATCGCTACGGATCACGCGGTACAGGTTCCTATAGCGTCCATCGCCGCGCGGATCGTGCGCGCGCGCGACAGCCGCGTACGTACGTTCGCGGTCATCCGGGTGCACGCAGTCCTTGAACACCGGTACCGGAATGTCGACGCTGGTGTCCTCCTCCAGGCCCAGGTACTTGCGCAGTTCCGGAGAGCAGTACACGGATTCCGTGATGTGGTCGTGCTCGAAGATGCCGATGTCGTAGGTGAGCACGGCCTGGCGCAGGCGCTCTTCGCTCTCGCGAAGCGCCCGTTCAGCCTTCTTGCGCTCCGTGATGTCGCTGATGAAGACGAACGTGAATTCCTCGCCCTTGAAGGAAAAGAAGTTGGCGGTGATCTCCACGGGAACGGTCGTGCCATCCGAGCGGCGGTGCGTGGTCTCGAAGTGCACGATCCCGCGCGCCTTCATCATCGCCCAGAAGCTCCCTTGCTGGCCGGAATCCATGCTCGGATCGATGTCCCAGAGATGCCGGCCGACCAGCTCATCGCGCGTGAGCCCGAGCATGAGGCAGGCGTGATTGTTCGCGTAAACGATCTGCCCGGACGGGGCGATCGCATAGAAGGGCGTGTGACTCTTGTCGATGGCCGCATGCATCAATTGCCGCTCGCGCTCGGCCCGCCGGCGCTCCGTCACGTCCTGCGCGAACACGAAGAGATGCTCTTCGCCATCGATGACCAGATAGTTGCCCACGGCTTCGATCGGAAACACGTGGCCGTCGCTGTGGCGGTGGCGGCTCTCGACGGTGATCGATTTGTCGCGCCGGGCCTGCTCCCACAGCGCCGGCCAGCGCGAGGGTATGAAATCGGGATCGAAGTCCCATACGTAGCGTCCCACAAGCTCATCAGCGCTCAGCCCCAGGCTGCGGCAGGCGCACTCATTGGCGTAAGTCACCTGACCCGTGGCGTTGATCCAGAAGATGGCCGTGTTGCATTTGTCGACGGCGCGCTTCGTGAGCTGCAGCTGACGCTGCGCCTCTTTCTGCTCCGTGATGTCCTGCACGGCCCCGACGGTACGCACCGGGCGGCGCGCATCGCCCGTGCCCTCGAAGAACGTTTGCGAACGCGTGGCGACCCAGCGCACCGAGCCGTCCCGCCGCACGATGCGATATTCGAGATCGAAGCGGCCATCGCTGTCGGCGTCGTGTGCGCGTTTCGCGGAGCGCGACGCGCGCTCGCGGTCCTGCGGATGAACGAGGCCGCAGGTCTGCCACTCGGTGCCGGCGTCATTCGTGGCGGTGACGGGCTCGTCCGGCGCCCATCCGAAGATCTTGCGATGCTCGGGGGACCAGTAGAGCTCGCCCGTGATGTGGTTGTGATCCCAGATGCCGATGCTCGAGAGGCGAACGACTTGCCGCAGCTGCTCTTCGGATTCGCGCTCGATGTCACGCGATCGCGCGAATGCGTCCCGGCGGAGGCCATCACGACCGCGCGGCGTGTGCGCGTCAGAGTCCCGTTCGCGTTCGCGAATCACGGCGAGCACGCCGTGTATTCCGGGTGTATCGGGCAGGAACCTGAACGTTGCCTCGATCGGCTTCGGAGCACCCGTCGCGGCGCTCACCGCGAGCGCGCGCACGCGAATGGCGCGGCCCGGGTGCGTGATGGCTTCGTCGAGGCCACCGGCAAACCGGGCAACGTCATCCGGGTGAATCGGTACTGTTGCGCTTTGCTCCATGTATCCGGCAGGCGCAAGCCCGCTTTCGCACGCGGACGGGCTTGCCCACTGAATGCGTCCCTCACCATCCAGAACGAGCACGGCATCGGGAAGGTTCTCGATGATGGCGAGAGCGGTCCGATCGGATTGCTGCACGGGGATGAACATACAGATGTGTTGATGCCGGAAAGGGCTTGGCGGCCGTACGCACGAATGTCGTGCATCGATCTTGATGCATTGTGGGC
>JADGHX010000015.1 GCA_019683695.1 Steroidobacteraceae bacterium | reverse complement strand
GGGCGACGAAGCGGGATAGGCGGTCACGGTCGAGCTCGGCGGCGGGGTCGTCCAGGAGCAGGGTGGGGACGGTGCCGGTGAGGTCCCGGATCAGGCTGAGTTGGGACAGCGTCATGGCTGTGGCGACGAGCTTTTGCTGGCCGCGAGACAGGGTTTCGCGGGCCAGGCCGCGGTCGAGGCGCACGATGATATCGGCGCGATGGGGGCCGACGTGCGTGATCGCCCGGGCGGTGTCCCGCTCCCGGCTCGACGCCAGCGCGTCCATGAGGCTCAGCTCTGCGGGCCAGCCGCGCGCGTAGTGCAGCTCCACCTGCAGTCCGGTGAGCTCGCGAATCGCTTCGCTCCAGTGGGGTTGCAGACGCTGGATGAACTCCTGCCGAAGCTGCGCCATGTGTTCGCCTTGGCGGGCGAGCTCGGCATCCCAGATGCGGGCTTGGTCCGGTGCCGTGCGGAGCGCGGAGTTACGTTGCTTCAGGGCGCGAGCGTATCGGGTCCACACATCGATGAACGCCGGTTCCACGTGGAACACCGCCCAGTCCATCCAGCGCCGCCGGCGCTGCGCACCCTCTTCGATGAGCTTGTGCGCACCGGGCTCGATGACCTGAACCGCAAAGACACGCGAAAGCTCCGCGAGCGACTGCACGTAGGCGCCGCGCACCTTCGCGACGGTTCCGTCCTGTCGGGAGACTTCGACGCCCAGGGTCTCGGGCGGTGGTCCAGCGAGCTTTCCCACCACCCGCAGACGCGGCTCGCCGTGCCGAATCAGGCGCTCCGAGCTGCGGGTTCGGAACGAGCGGCCCCGGCCCAGGAGGAATACGGCTTCAAGCAGCGAAGTCTTCCCCGAGGCATTCGCGCCCCAGATCAGGTTTTGTCCCGGGTGCAGCTGCAGCTCCGCCCGCCGGAGGCACCGAACGTCCTCCACGGCGAGCTCGGCCAGACTCATGACTCACCCGGGGTGCGTAGGCCCGTCAACATACGGGGCACCTACCGGGCCTGCGGGTCATAGCCGCATCGGCATCACGACGTACCGGGCCGCCGTGGCCCCGGGCGTGCGGATCAGGCAGCTGCTGTTGGCGTCGGTGAGCCCGATCTCGACCTTTTCGCTGTCGATCGCAGCCAATGCTTCCAACAAGTAGTTCACATTGAAGCCGACTTCGAGCTCGTCCCCTTTGTAGCTGACCTCGATCTGATCCTCGGCTTCCTCTTGCTCCGGATTGTGCGCCTGCAGGGTCAGCAGATCCGGCCGCAGCATCAGCCGGATGCCGCGGTACTTCTCGTTCGAGAGAATTGCCGTGCGTTGCAGCGCATGTCGCAGCGCATCCCGGTCCGCTTCGAGCACTTTGCTGGGATTTGTCGGGATCACGCGGCCATATTCGGGGAAACGGCCGTCAATGAGCTTCGAAGTGAAGCGGACATTGCCCACCTGGGCCCGCACATGATTCGTGCCCACCGCCAGCTCGAGATTCCCTTCCGTGCCGAGAATGCGCTGCAGCTCCAGCACACCCTTCCGGGGAACGATCACCTGCTGAGGGCTCTTCGCCCGCTCCGCGAGCTCCGTTTCGCACAAGGCGAGACGATGCCCATCCGTGGCAACCGCGCGCAGGGACTTGCCTTCCGTCTCGAGCAGCATGCCGTTGAGGTAGTACCGCACGTCCTGCTGCGCCATCGAAAAGTGCGTCTTGTCGATCAGGCGCCGGAACTCGCCCTGCGCGACGGTGAGCGTCTGCTGGGCGTTGATCTCGTCCACAAGCGGGAACTCGGTGGCAGAGAGGCTCGACAGCGTGAATCGGCTGCGGCCCGCACGAAGCGACACGCGATCGCCCTCCGTGCTGAGCGTGACGCTGGTCTTCTCCGGCAGGGCCTTGAAGATGTCCAGCAGCTTGCGGCCGGGCACCGTGATATCCCCACCGCTCTGGACGCTCACGGTGCTCGTCGCCATGAGCTCCACTTCGAGATCCGTGCCGGTGATGCTGAGCCGCTCATCCCGCGCGGAGAGCAGCACGTTGGCGAGCACGGGCATGGTCTGCCGGCGCTCGACCACACCAATCACACTCTGCAGGGGCGAAAGAATGTCTTCGCGCGTCGCGGTCAGCTTCATGAATAACTCTTTCTCTTAGGATTCAGGAAATCCTGATTGTTATTGCACTAAGGCCTGTGGATTACGGGATTTGTCCGGGTAACTGAAGCGGATCAATACGTTGAACGGCCTCACAGGTGCGGAAAACTCCGGGACGACCTCGTGATGACCTGTGCACGCCCTGTGCATAACTTTATCCCCAGTTTTGTCCACAGGAAACGCACACGGTAACCCACATCATCCTGTCAAGGTTCTCAACAGGTTTGTGTAGTCCTCGCTCATCCGCTGCTCCTCGGCCCGCAGCTCCTTGATGCGCTTGCAGGCGTGCAGCACGGTGGTGTGGTCCCGCCCGCCAAAGGCGTCGCCGATTTCCGGCAGGCTGTGGTTCGTGAGCTCCTTTGCCAGAGCCATGGCGACCTGCCGGGGACGCGCGACCGAGCGGTTGCGCCGTTTCGACAGCAGATCCGACATGCGCACCTTGTAGTAGTCCGCAACGGTCTTCTGGATGTTCTCGATCGTGACGAGCTTCGCCTGAAGGGAAAGCAGGTCCTTCAGCGCCTCACGCGTGAACTCCAGCGTGATTTCCTGGCCGGTGAACCGGGAGTTCGCGATCACGCGGCGAAGCGCACCTTCGAGCTCACGTACGTTCGAGCGGATGCGCTTTGCGATGAAGAACGCGACTTCCTCGGGCAACGTGACACCGGCGGCCTGCGCTTTCGTGATGAGGATCGCTACGCACGTTTCGAGCTCCGGCGGCTCGATGGCCACCGTGAGTCCCCAGCCGAAGCGCGACTTCAGACGCTCCTCGAGCCCCTCCACCTCCTTCGGGTAGCGGTCGCACGTGAGGATGATCTGGTGCTGCCCTTCGAGCAGCTCGTTGAAGGTGTGGAAGAACTCTTCCTGCGAGCCCGTCTTGTTCGCGAAGAACTGGATGTCGTCGATCAGGAGCGCATCGAGCGAGCGATACGCCGTCTTGAAGTCGTTGATCTTGTCGTGCCGGAGCGCACGCACCATGTCGCCGACGAAGCGCTCGGAGTGCACATAAGCCACTCGCGCATCCGCGTCGTGCTCCTTGATGAGGTGCGCGATGGCATGCATCAGATGCGTCTTGCCGAGGCCGACGCCGCCGTAGAGGAACAGCGGGTTGTACGCGTGCCCCGGATTTTCCGCCACCTGCAGTGCCGCGGCCTTCGCGAGCTGATTGCTCTTGCCCTCGACGAACGTGGCGAACGTGAAGTCCGGATTGATGCGCGCACCCACGACGAGCCCGTCGGAGCGACGCGGCTTCGAGGCAGGCAGCTCCGGCCTGGGAAGCGACGGCGCCGAGCTGCTGCCATTGCGCGAGCCGACTTCCACCGTGACGATCGGCACATCCGCCGTGCCACCGTCCCTCAGCAGCTCGCCGATGCGCGCGAGCAGGTTCGTATTCACCCAGTCCACGACGAATCGGTTCGGCGCAAGCAGTTTCAGCGCACCATCGCGCTCGACCACCTGAAGGGGCCGGACCCAGGTGTTGAACTGCTGTTCTGGCAGCTCCGCTTCCAGCACACGCACGCAACGAGTCCAGAGCGACGCTTCCACGAGCAAGGGTCTCCCGCGAATGTCTCTTGAGCGGCAGGGGATAAGGGGGTGCGGAGTCTATACCGATTGGACGGCGGGCCGTAAGGTTTCCGTGTTGACACGTTCAGGGGCGCGGCTTAGCCTTGCCGACCTTTTCCGGCCGGCCGCCTTGGCCGCTTTTTCGTGGAGCCTGAAGACCATGCAGCGTACGTATCAACCGAGCAAGCTGCGCCGTAAGCGCACGCACGGCTTTCGCGCACGCATGGCCACCAAGAACGGCCGCAAGGTGCTGAGCCGGCGTCGTTCCAAGGGCCGCAAGAAGCTCATTCCCTGATTGGAGAGTCCCCGCGCGGGTTGCGCGGGCGGAAAGCTCGAGGGCCTTTGACTCACGGCCGCGCGCATTCCCGACTCACCCTCCCCGCGCAACGGCGCTTGCGGCGGAAGCCGGACTTCGAAGCGGTATACGCGCGCGGCCGGCGCATGGGGAACGGGTTCTTCGGTGTGACTGCTCGCTTGAACGATCAGGGCTGCCCACGTCTGGGGCTTGCTGTGGCCGCGAAGACCGCAGGCGGTCACGTGGCGCGCAATCGCATCCGGCGCGTCATCCGCGAATCCTTCAGGCTGCATCAGCATGAGCTCCCTGCGGTGGACATCGTCGTGAGTGCGCGCCCGCGTGCGCGGGATGCCACGAACCATGAGCTGCGGGTGAGCCTTTATGAACTGTGGCGCAAGGTGATAGAGCAATGCGGTTCCTCGCCGAGCTCCTGATCCGCCTGTACCAGGTGACGCTGGGCCCGTGGCTGCTCGGGGGCGCGTGTCGGTTCTATCCGTCCTGCTCCAACTACGCACTCGAAGCGATTCACGTCCATGGTGTCCTGCGCGGCGGCTGGCTCACGCTGCGGCGTCTGAGCAAGTGCCATCCGTTTCATCCGGGTGGATTCGATCCGCCGCCCTGCGCCACGCACGCTGACTGCGCGCGCGAAAAGCGCGGCGCCGCGGCGGCCGTGCGAGCGCTGTACGAAACGCTGATCGCGAACCCATTGCGACGCGCAAGGTCCGTGGAGCCGGCGGCAACCTCGCCCTTGTGTTCGCACCCAACGCACCCACACAGCCGGGCAAGGTCATTCCTTCGCCCGCCGCAAGCACACGCTTTATCCGAGAGAATGGCTCCGGGCCATTTTTTCAAATGAACAGACCTCGGCCATGACCGGCAACCCACGCGTCTTTCTCTGGATCGCCCTGGCGCTCATTCTCTGGCTCAACTATGAGGCGTGGATGCGCGACTACGCGCCACGCCCTGCTCCCGCGCAGACCACCGCCGCCTCGAGCGGCGAGCCATCGACCGGCGAAGCGCCAGGTGGGTTGGGCAACGCGGTTCCGCAAGCCTCCACCACCGAGGTGCCCGGCAGTGGTGAAGGGGCGGCGTCGGCAAGTGCCGCTACTCAGTCTTCCGTCTCCGGTCCCGTTGCCGCGGCCACCGCCGGAACAACCCATGCCGGTCGGGTGCACGTGCGCACAGACGTGCTGGATCTCGACATCAGCCTGCAGGGCGGCACGTTCGAGCGCGCGGACCTTCTGCAATATCCCAGGAAGAAAGGTGAGAAGGAGCTGGTGCGGCTCATGAACACCGCGCCCGCCTCCCTGTATCTCCTTCAGAGCGGCCTCACCGGGCCGGCCAATGGGGAGCGGCCTACGCATCTCGCCCTCTTCACGAGCCCTCAAACCGAATATCGGCTGGATGGCGCGAAGGAGCTGCGTGTTCCGCTCACATGGACGGACGGCTCGGGTGTCACCGTAACGAAGACGTATGTCTTCACTGCGGGCAGTTACCGCATCGACCTCGAATACACCATTGAGAATCGCTCGGGTGCTCCGTGGCAGGCGGCCACGTACGCGCAGATCCTGCGCCGCGACCCGGTGACCAAGCGTTCCTGGTTCACCACGAATGTGGAGAACTACGCATTTCATGGCCCCGCCATCTTCGATGGCAGCAAGTATCACAAGCTGAACATTCACGATTCGGACGATCAGCACCTCGACATTCAGGTGACGAACGGCTGGATCGCCGCGCTTCAGCATCATTTCGTCGGCGCGGTGGTGCCGGCGGCGGATGTGCCGTACCGCTTCACGCTCGCCGCCGAGGGGCAGGAGTTCCGTATCGCGGCAGCCGGCCCGCTCCGCACGGTTGCGCCGGCCCAGACGGAAAAGCTGAGCCAGACGCTCTTTGTCGGGCCGAAACTGCAAGCGCAGCTCGCCGATGCGGGCCCCGAGCTCGAGCGCGTCGCGGACTACGGAAGGTTGACGCCGCTCGCCGGGCCACTCTTCTGGCTGCTGGACAAATCGCACAGCGTCTTCGGCAACTGGGGCTGGGCGATCGTCTTCGTGACGTTCCTGTTGAAGCTGCTGTTCTATCCGCTCTCGGAAGCCAGCGGGCGCTCGATGGCGAAGATGAGAGTGCTCGCACCGCGCGTGAAGAACCTGCAGGAGACCTACAAGGACGATCGCGAGAAGCTCGGCCGCGCGATGATGGAGCTCTACAAACGCGAGAAGGTGAACCCCGTATCCGGCTGCTTGCCGACGCTCGTGCAGATCCCGGTCTTCATCGCGTTCTACTGGGTGCTGCTCGAAAGCGTGGAAATGCGGCAGGCTCCGTTCATCGGGTGGATCAACGACCTGTCCTCGCGTGACCCGTTCTTCGTGCTGCCGGCGATCATGGCGGGGGCGATGTTCCTGCAGTACAGGCTGAACCCCAAGCCGCCGGATCCGGTGCAGGCAAAGGTGTTCATGTTCATGCCGCTCGCCATGTCGACCATGTTCGCGTTCTTCCCGGCGGGCCTGGTGCTGTACTGGGTGACGAACACGCTGCTGTCCATTGCTCAGCAGTGGAACATCAATCGCCGCATCGAGAACGCGAGGAAGAAAGCGACGCCACGCGAATGAACCTTGCGTGGCGGGTAGCGCGGAGCGTTCCACGAACGTGATGGCGCACACCGACACGATAGTGGCTGCTGCCACACCTCCGGGTCGCGGGGGTGTGGGCATCGTGCGGGTCTCCGGTCCCAAGGTGCCGGAGATCGCCGCGGCTCTGCTGGGCGATGTGCCGATCGCGCGTCGGGCTACCTTCGCTCGTTTTCTGGACGAGCAGCAGCACCCGATCGACGCAGGCCTGGCGTTGTTCTTCCCCGCTCCGCATTCGTACACCGGCGAGCACGTGCTCGAGTTGCACGGGCACGGCGGGCCTGTAGTCGTTGAAGCGATGATCGCGCGCGTGTTGCAGCTCGGTGCCCGCCGTGCGCTGCCCGGTGAGTTCACGCAGCGCGCGTTCCTGAACGACAAGCTCGATCTGGCGCAGGCGGAATCGATTGCGGACCTGATCGATGCCGGTTCGCGTGAAGCCGCGCGCGCCGCCATGCGCTCACTTCAGGGCGAGTTCTCGGCGATGGTGCAAGCCCTGAACGAAGCGGTCATCGATCTGCGCACGTATGTCGAGGCCGCGATCGATTTTCCGGAGGAGGAGATCGATTTCCTCGCGGACGGCGAGCTCGAGGAGCGTCTGCAGAAGGTTCGCGATCAGTTCGAGCACGTGGAGCAGAGTGCGCGGCAAGGCCGGTTGCTCCGCGAGGGCATGACGGTCGTCATCGCCGGGCGACCGAATGCCGGCAAGTCCAGTCTGCTGAATCGTCTCGCGGGGTATGACGCCGCGATCGTCACCGCCATTCCCGGCACCACGCGGGACATTCTGCGGGAACGCATCGACATTGATGGTATGCCGCTGCATGTGCTCGATACCGCAGGCTTGCGGGAAAGTCCGGACGACATCGAGAAGGAAGGCATTCGGCGTGCCCAGGCGGAATTCGCACGCGCGGATCGTGTGCTGTTCGTGATCGATGCCGCGGAGGATCCGGACGGCCGCGCGTACATCGAGGAACGCAAGCATCTGCCGCACGATGTGCCCGTCACCCTTGTGTTCAACAAGTGCGATCTCGCCACCGGCCTTCCCGTTGCAGACACGATCAGCGGTCCGCCGGGCGTGGCGATATCCGCACTCACCGGTGAGGGGTTGGATGCGCTACGCGCGCACCTGAAGTCCTGCATGGGCTATCGCACTTCCGACGTCGGTACGATCTCCGCCCGGCAGCGTCATCTGGACGCACTGGCACGCGCCCGCGCCAGCGTCGAGGAAGCCGCCCGCCATCTCACCGAGCGCCGCGCCGGCGAGCTCGTCGCCGAGGAGCTGCGCATCGCTCAGCACGCACTCGGCGAGATCACGGGCGAGTTCACGTCGGAGGACCTGCTCGGCCGCATCTTTTCGAGCTTCTGCATCGGGAAGTAGAGCCGCACTCGGGGTCTTCCGGGACCTCCTCCGAGGTCCTTCTGAATCAGAGGAGGTGCAACCGTGACCGGATCACCTCATCTGATGAGGCGATTGGGGCGCATAATCGCCTCAAGACGGGCCCATTGGAGTCGCGGATCACCCTCAGCCAACGGGGCGATTCGACGGCGCGGCCCCCGAAGTCGAGTGAGCGTGAGCACGAGTACCCCGACAAACTGGATCTGGCAGCAGCCTGGCTGGCCCAGTGGGCGATCGGTCCGCTATGAACTTGCGCTTCCGCCTCCTGCTGTTTAACCACGTGCAAGCGCTTACGGCGACGCCGCGGCCAGCCCGACAAACCTGAGCAACGGCTGGACCACTCACGCACGACCCCAGCGGTGACGCACTTGAAATCCAGTCGTTACCGACTTTGTGACCTGCAGTCCTTAGGCTGCGTCGGGTCGAAGACTGAACGGACCCGAAAGCCATGGAACCACATGAGTCGATCGCGCGCGATGCCGCGCCGATACGCATTGCGATCTGCGGAGGAGGTGCCGGCGCCGTGCTCGCGCTGCAGGCATTGCGGCAGCAGGCGCGTCGCGTGGTGGAGGTCACCATTCTCGAGCCGCGCCCCGTGCTCGGCGTGGGCGTCGCGTATTCGACGTCTTCTCCGGTACATCTGCTCAACACGCGAGCGTGCAACATGTCCGTGACAGATGACCCGGACGACTTTGTTCGCTGGCTACGCGCAGAACGCCCGCGACGCATCCTCAACTGGACGCGAGACGACTTCGCTCCGCGCGCGTACTTCGGTGAGTACCTTCAGGCCCGTCTTCGTGAGGCCTGCGCCGCGTCGCATCTCAACGTGCATTGGCTGCGGGATCCTGTGGATGCCGTGAAACGAACGGGAGATTCGTGGGAAATCATCCCCGCCCATGGTGACGCGCTTCCGGCGGACGCAGTCATTCTGGCAACGGGCAATGAGCGCCCACGCCCTCTCGCGCGTGACCTGCAACCGGCCGCGCAGTCGCTGGTGATCGAAGATCCCTGGGATGCCGAGCAGAAGGCGGCCATACCCGCGGACGCTCCGGTTCTGCTCGTTGGAACGAGCCTCACGGCCGTGGACATCGCGCTCGAGCTCCTCCACCGCGGCCACAAGGGGCCGATCACCGCGATTTCCCGGCACGGCCTGCTCCCGCGTTCGCATGGCCCGCTCGCGCCCGCGCGTGAAGGCCTGCTCAATGCATTGCCGTCATCAGTGCGCGCGCTCGTGCGACACGTGCGCGAAGTGACCGCGAACGATCCCGGTGGCGAGAAGTGGCGGCGCGTGTTCACCGATCTCCGCGGCATCACGCCCTCGTTGTGGCGCGGATTGAGCGTGACCGAGCGCCGGCGCTTCCTGCGCCACCTCCGCGTGATCTGGGATGTGCACAGGCACCGGCTCCCGCCGCTCGTTCACTCACGCTTGCAGCGAGCGATCACTGCCCGGCGTCTCACGATTGTGCGCGGACGCATCGTCGCCATCGAGCCGGCGGATTCGCAGTCGCTGCGTGTGGTCAGCGAGAGCCGCGGAGCGTCGCGGGTCTTTCATGTCGCGCGAGTGGTGAACTGCACGGGCCCGGAGCTGAATCCGGCGAACTCGTCCAATCCGCTGCTGCAGGGCCTCGTTCTCGATGGCGTGGCGCGGCTCGACGCGCTCGGCATGGGGCTCGCGGTGGACGCAGAATCGCGAGTCATCGGTGCAAACGGCTCCGCGCATGCAACGCTCTTCGCGCTCGGCGCACTTACACGTGGCACACGCTGGGAGATCAGCGCAATTCCGGAATTGCGGGATCAGGCAAACGCCGTAGCCCGTCAGCTCCTCCAGACATTCGAGCGCCGCCGTGCGCGAGTGCGTGCCGCAGAGTCGCGAACCGATGGCTCACTCCGAATGAGTGCCTGAGATCTTCGCGATCTGCTCCGCCTGCACCCGGAACTCCACGTCAAAGCCCTCGCCACTCGCGGTCGGACTGCTTGACCGCCGGCTCGCCACGACAGAAAGCGTGTCGATTTCCGCGATCATTGCGCAGGTGTTTCGAACCGCTCACGGCGACCCGCCGCTTCGTTTCGGCCGACCCGGCGTAACGCCAGGCTTCAGCACGTAAGCGATCTTCGCGGCTTGCGCATCGTAGGCCGCCCCGATTGTCTCAGCGGACTCTCCGAAGAGGTCGCCTTCCGCCAGCCCGAGTCGGCGGACCAATCGGCTGATCGTCTGCCGGTTCGGTTCCAGCGTGCCGTCAGCGAGAATGTGCGTCACCGCCACGCCTGAGCGCTCCAGCTCGCGCGCGACCAGAATCGTGCGATGGCAATCGAGCGGCTCCCGCTCGGCGCACATGATCGCCACCCGATACTCCCGCGCCAGCGTCCGCAGCCGCTCGATGCCCTTGCGAAACAGCGCCGTCTGCGCCAGCCGCGCGTAGCTCACGCGGCCCTGCTCGTAGCAGGCAGGATCGTTGCTGCGCGCCCCCAGCTCTTCTCCCAGGAACTCATAGCGGATGCCCGCCTCCGCCAGAGCGCTCGTGAGGCTGGATCGATTGAACTGCGGATTGAAGCGGCTGAAGGGCGTGGATCGCACGTCAGCCAGCACCTCGATGCCATGCTGAACCAGCAGGGCGACGAATCGCTCTATCGGGTGCGTCGAATGGCCTATGCTGAAAACGACTTCGGTGCTCATCACGCCAGGCTCGTCCTTCTGAGTACTATCCCGCCATGGGCAGGCACGTTCCACCTCCGCCGCACGTGAGAGCCGCGCTCGAAGCCTTCTTCGGGGACGCGGTGGAGCGCGTGCGAGTGATCGAGCACTCCTGGTTCGCGCGAGCACATTTCCGATGCGTGGCAACCACCCGGCGCCGACGCATCTATCTCCGTGGCAGCGCCGCGGAGTTCTTCGAGAATCCCGGGCTGATGCTCCACGAGTACTGTCACGTGCTCAAGCAGTGGGAGCCCGGCCTGCTCACGATCGCGCGGTACGTCGTTGAGTGGCTCCGGCGCGGTTACTGGGACAATCGCTTCGAAGTGGAAGCGCGCGAATTTGCAGCGGATAACCTTTACCGCTTTCGCGCGCTGCTCACGCGCTTTCCGGCGGCCGGTCAGCCCAGAAGCGCCTCGCGATGATAGAGGCGCCCCGCGAATGCCGCGAGCACGAGCCCGAGCCCAAGCGTAGCGCCCACGGATAGCGCCACGTACGAAAGAGGCAGCGCCTCATCCCGCAGCAGGCTCGTGATGAGGAAGTGCTGGCTCAGCGAGGGGGCGGCCATCAGCGGCAGCGTGGGTCGCAGCCCCAGCGCGCCCGCAAACATCAGCGGCAAGGTCGGCACGAGCAGCACAAGCCCGAGATACGTCTGCGCCTCGCGGTAGCTGCGCGTGAACGCGGCCACAATGGTCATGAGCGAGGCGCCGAGCGGCACCATCGGCAGGCAGAAGAGGATCACCTTCACCGCGATCAGAGGACCGAAGTTCACGCTCATCCCGAGCGCTTCGAGCCCGATGAACCGCAGCAGCACGGAAAGCACGGAAACGCTCAGCACCAGCGAGAGCGTCATGAACGCGCACGTTGCGAGGATCTTTCCGTAGATCAGGTGCTCGCGGCGCACCGGCGCGGTGAGCAGCGGCTCCAGCGAGCCGCGCTCGCGCTCTCCCGCCGTGGCATCGATCGCGAGATACAGGCCGCCCATCAGCATCGTGAGCAGAATGATGTAGCTCATCGCGCCGAGTGCCACGACCGAACGGCTCGCCGGCGTCGACACATCCACATCATGTACGGCGAGGGGCGCGAGCACCATCGGATCCAGGCCTCGCGCCACCATGCGCAATCGCACGAGCGTCGAGCTGTACTGCGCCAGAATCGCTTTCACCCGCCGGACATCACGCTCCGCGAAATTCTCGGAGGCATCCGAGTACAGCATCAGGGAGGCCGGGCGGCCCGCCTCGAACTGCTCGGGGAAACTCTCGGGAATCAGGAGCACGAGCTTGTGCCGCTGATTCTGCACCGCCGCTCGGGCAGCCGCGTCGTCGTAGCGCACGTCGGAGATCGTCACCCCATACGTCCGAAGGTGACGGACCAGATTCGGCGCACGCTCGGCGTGCGCCACCGCGAGCACGAGAGGCTCATCGCTCTGCGCCCCGCCACGCTGGATCATCAGGTTGAGCACCACGGCGAAGAGCAGAGGCGTGAACAGCGGCCCGAAGATCAGCGCCGTGAACAGCGTGCGGCGATCACGCAGATTTTCCCGGAACTCCTTGCTGAATACAGTGAGAATCGCGCCCATCAGCCCAGCCCCTCGCCTGTGCCGATCAGCTGCACGAAGGCTTCCTCGAGATTGTCTTGCCCGGTCCGGGCACGAATCTCCTCTGGCGTTCCCGCGGCCACAACGTTGCCGCGCGCGATCACAACGATCTCGTCACACAACGCGGCCACTTCCTGCATCACGTGGCTCGAAAAGAGCACGCAATGACCGGCATCTCGCAGGCGCACGAGCAGAGCGCGCAGGCTCCGCACCGCCATCACGTCGAGACCGTTGGTGGGCTCATCGAGCAGCACGTTCTTCGGGCGATGGACGAGCGCACGGGCCAGCGCGGTTTTCATGCGCTGCCCCTGGGACAGCTTCCTTGCCGGCCGGTCCGCGAAATCCCGCATTTCCAGCAGCTCGATGAGCTCGTCCGCGCGGGCTTCGCGCTCCGCACGCGACAGCCCATGCAATGCGCCGAAATAGAGGACGTTCTCGCGCGCGGAGAGGTGCTGGTAGATGCCGGCGGCATGCGGCAGCACGCCGATCTGCCGCCGCGCTTCAAGTGGCGCGTGCACGACGCTCGTGCCATCGATGAGCGCGTCGCCCGCGTCCGGCCGGAGCACGGTGTAGAGGATGCGCAGCGTCGTCGACTTGCCGGCGCCGTTCGGCCCAAGCAGTCCGGTGATGCGCCCGTCTGCCGCGCGCAGCGTGACGCTGCGTACCGCCTTCACGGGGCCGAAGCTCTTCGAGAGCGCGTGGGCTTCGATCATGCGTGCGCGCTCACGGTGCCGGCCCGGCAAGTGAAAGGAAGAATGGCGCTGGCCGAACGCGCCGCGTGCAGGACACGTCCAGCCCTGCGACGGATCCGCGCTCCAGGAAGTCCGCCATCACGCGATCGACACACGGTGCCGCGATCTGCCCGTGACCCAGATCCTGCAGGACGACATGCACGCTGTTCCTCAACCCCTTGCGCAATGCTTCTGCATTCGCAGCGGGCGTCACCGGATCGTTTCCGCCGGAGAGCAGAAGCACCGGCACGTCGGACTTCAATGGTGCACGCAAATCCGGATCCAGCGGTCCGCGCGGCCAGTCTTCGCAGAGACTTTGCAACGCATCCACCTGCGCGGTGCCCATGAACGTGCTTGCCAGCTTCTTGCGGTCAATCGCCTCGGGGTCGTAGAACGGAACGTCCTCGGTGCACACGACCGAGTTGTGCATGCCGTACGCGAGCACGTCGCCGTAGGTGCGCAGCGTCTGCACGAATTGCCCGGCGAGCGGCTGGAAGTTTCCGAGACGCTGCGCAAGATGCAGCACGAGCGGCAGCAGTGAGGCCTGCTCGGATGTGTACGTGGAGAGCCGAAGCACCGTGGCCAGATGAGCCGCTCCGAATCCGAGCCGCATCGGCTCGCCGGTTGCCGGGTCTGCGAATTCCACCGGCACACTGTTGCGGGCCAGCCGGTCGCGAAGCGCCTGATAGGTGAGCCGCGGATCGCCAAAGCGCTCGCTGCAGTCCTTGTCCTGCGCGCAGCGGGTGAGCACGCGGTCCAGCGCTCGCTCCGCATCGAGCGCGATGGCCGGGCCGAGCGCCTGCCCCGGAACAATCACGCCATCCAGAATCGCCGCACGAACACGGTGTGGAAAGCGGCGCATGTAGTGCTCGGCCACCCGCGTGCCATATGAGCCACCGTACAGATTGATCTGCTCGTATCCGAGCGCCGCTCGCACCACATCCAGGTCCTGCACGGCGACACTCGTGGTGTAGAACGCGACATCTGCACGCGCACTCAGCGCTTGCAGGCACTCGCGTGTTTCAGAGGCAAGCTCCGCAGGGCTGGAGCTCAGAAGCGCCTCATCATCAAAGGGACAGTTCAGAGCGTTGGAGCGACCCGTGCCGCGCTGATCGAGCAGCACGATGTCGCGATCCCTGCGGATGCGCGCAAACGCGGGTGCCACGCTGGCGTACATCGTCGAGGCCGCCATGCCGGGCCCGCCGGCGAGGATGAACAAGGGATCCGCGGCCTTGCGACGACTGATGGCCGGCACGCGTGCGACATGCAAGGCGATCCGCCGCCCTTCCGGCTCGGCGGGATTTTCGGGCACTTTCAGAGTGCCGCACTCCGCGCTGACGACGCTCACACGCGCGGGATCTTCCAGCGTGCAGGCCGAGAGAACGAGGCGGCCCTCCACGGGAGGCGCGGAGTTGCCAGCCACAGGGGCACTGCAGGCCAGCCCGGTTGCGACCAGCACGGTCCGCAGCCAGGGAATGTTGAATGTGCGTGTGTTCAAGCGGGCTCGGAGATTAAAGCAACCGGGTGCGTGGATGTGCGACGCGTCTCGCCGGTTCTCATTCGGGCGGGTCGCCGGTGCACTCGCGCGGGATCGCCCGCTCGACGCGTGAATGCTGTCGCCGGTAACGCAGCGGCGGCACCGCCGTGCGCTCGCGGTTTGTTCGGCGCCTGCCGCCACCCCTACAATACCGGCCGTGTCCCCTCCCAACGTTCCCACGCAGTGATGCGCTTCTCGCGTCCATTCGATGTCATCGTCATCGGCGGCGGCCACGCGGGCACTGAAGCCGCGCTCGCTGCAGCGCGCATGGGCGCGCAGACGCTGCTGCTCACCCAGAGCATCGAGACTCTGGGCCAGATGAGCTGCAACCCGGCGGTGGGCGGCATCGGCAAGGGACATCTCGTCCGCGAGATCGACGCGCTCGGCGGGGCCATGGCCCGCGCCACGGATCGCGCCGGCATCCAGTTCCGCACGCTGAACGCGAGCAAGGGTCCCGCCGTGCGCGCCACCCGCGCGCAGGCGGACCGCCAGCTCTACAAGCGCGCCGTGCGCTCAATGCTGGAAAACCAGCCGAACCTCTCGCTCTTCCAGCAGGAAGTGGCGGACCTCGTGATCGAGGCGGATCGGGTACGCGGTGTCGTGACGGTGACGGGCATCGTCTTCGAAGCGCCCACGGTCGTGCTCACGGTCGGCACGTTCCTCGGCGGCCGCATTCACGTCGGCCTGGACAACTACCAGGGCGGTCGCGCGGGGGATCCTCCCTCGAACCGGCTGGCCGCGCGCTTGCGGGAGCTGCCCTTCCGGGTCGGTCGCCTGAAGACCGGTACGCCGCCCCGCATCGACGGCCGCACTGTCGACTTCTCGGTGATGCAGCGGCAGCCCAGCGACTCGCCCCTGCCGGTGTTTTCGTTCCTCGGGCGGCCCGAAGAGCACCCGCAGCAGGTCGATTGTTTCATCACGCAGACGAACGAGCGCACCCACGAGATCATTCGGAGTGCCACGGACCGTTCGCCGATGTTCACCGGCCGGATCGAGGGCGTCGGCCCGCGGTACTGCCCGTCCGTGGAAGACAAGGTGGTGCGCTTCGCGGACAAGCCCTCGCATCAGATCTTCGTCGAGCCCGAAGGGCTCGAGACCCACGAGATCTACCCGAACGGCATTTCCACGAGCCTGCCGTTCGATGTGCAGCTCGAGTTCGTGCGCACCATCCGCGGATTCGAGAATGCGCACCTGACGCGCCCGGGCTACGCCATCGAATACGACTATTTCGATCCGCGCGATCTCAAGCCCTCGCTCGAGACGAAGTTCATCTCGGGCCTGTACTTCGCCGGGCAGATCAACGGGACCACGGGATATGAAGAAGCCGCCGCGCAGGGTCTCATCGCGGGCATCAACGCCGCGCTCACGGTGAAGGGCCGCGAGCCCTTTGTCCCGAAGCGCAGCGAAGCCTACGTCGGCGTGCTGATCGACGATCTGGTCACGCGCGGCACGCGCGAGCCCTATCGCATGTTCACCAGCCGCGCCGAGCATCGCCTGCTCCTGCGCGAAGACAACGCGGACCTGCGGCTCACCCCCACAGGCCGCGCGCTGGGGCTCGTGGACGATGAGCGCTGGGCGCTGTTCGAGCGCAAACAGGAGCTTTCCGAGCGCGAAGTGCAGCGCCTCACGCGCACGCGCATCCATCCGGATGCGGTCTCGCCCGAATGGGCGCAGCGCGTGCTCAAGGCACCCCTCGGCCGGGATCAGAGCGCGTTCGATCTGCTGCGCCGGCCCGAAGTGACTTACGAGGCACTGCTCGAAGTGGCCGGCGCCCCGCAGTGGTGGCCGGCGGAACCGCGCAGCGCAGAGGGCGCGATCGACGATCGCTTGCCGCCCCAGGTGCGTGCGCAGGTGGAGGTGCGCGCCAAGTACGCGGGCTACATCGAGCGCCAGCAGGACGAAATCGATCGCCACCGGCGCAACGAGGAGACCGCGTTGCCTCCGGATCTCGATTACGCGGCGGTCGCCGGCCTGTCCACCGAAGTGCGCCAGCGCCTCTCTGAAATCCGCCCCGCCACCGTGGGGCAGGCCGCGCGCGTGCCGGGTGTGACGCCGGCGGCCATCTCCATCCTGCTCGTTCACCTCAAGAAGCGGAGCCTCGCGGCGCGCAGCCGGGTCGCATGACGTCATTCATCCATCAACTCACGCAAGCCTGGGATCGCAACAACTCGCTCGTCTGCGTGGGGCTCGATCCGGAGATCGAGCGGCTGCCCGAAGGGCTTGCGGGCGAAGCCTCCCCCATCTTCCAGTTCAACAAGGCAATCATCGACGCCACGGCCGATCTCGTGTGCGCGTACAAGCCACAGTTCGCGCACTACGCCGCCTACGAGGCGGAAGATCAGCTCGAGCGCACCATCGAGTACATCCATCGCACGTATCCGGCGATTCCGGTGATCCTGGACGCAAAGCGCGGGGACATCGGCAGCACGGCCGAGCGATATGCGATCGAAGCCTTCGAGCGCTATGGCGCGGACGCCGTGACCGTCAACCCGTATCTGGGCGGCGATGCGCTCGAGCCTTTTCTCAAGTACGAGAACAAGGGCGTCATCATCCTGTGCCGCACCTCCAATCCCGGCGCACGCGATGTGCAGGATCTGCAGGTGGGCTCGCGCCGCGTGTACCACGCCATCGCCGAGCTGGTGGCGCGCCGCTGGAATACACGCGGGAACTGCATGCTCGTGGTGGGTGCCACGTATCCGCAGGAGCTTGCGGAAATCCGCGAGATTGCAGGCGATGTGCCCTTCCTCGTGCCGGGTGTGGGTGCGCAGGGCGGGGACGTTGCACAGGCCGTGAAGAACGGACAGACACGCGATGGCCGTGGGCTCGTCATCAGCTCGTCGCGGGCGATTCTCTACGCGTCATCGGGCCCGGATTTCGCCTCTGCCGCTCGCGCGGCCACGTCGGCATTGCGTGATCAGATCAATGCGAGCCGCCGCAAGGTTCGCTGAGTCCGGTTTGCCAGGGCGCCTCCGCGAGCTCTGGCGCCCAGGCCAGATCGCTCTCGCTGCGCTGATGGCCTCCTTTGCGCTGGTGGCCTGCTCGGGAAACACCGGAGCCTCCTCCAGCAATTCGGCCGCTGCGCCCGATGAAGGTGCGGTGCTCCTGCGCGGCAACGGTCCCGAGCCCGATTCGCTCGACCCGCAGAAGGCTCGTTCTGTCGAAGCGCACACCATATTGCGGGACCTCTGCGAAGGCCTCACCACGCTCGCGAAGGACGCAAGCCCCGCACCCGGTGCGGCGACCGAGTGGAAGGTGAGCGCGGACGGCAAGCAATACACCTTCACGTTGCGCCCGGACGCGCGCTGGTCGAATGGCGATCCGGTGGTTGCGGCGGATTTCGTCGCGGCATTCCGCAGGCTGGTGGACCCGGCAACCGCCTCCCAATACGCGCAAATCATCGACACCATCGAGAATGCCACCGACATCATCGCGGGCAGACGACTGCCCGAATCGCTCGGTGTCGAGGCGCCGGACGACCGAACGCTCGTGATACGACTCATTGCGCCCACGGCGTATCTGCCGGGGTTGCTCTCGCATCCGAGCACCTGCCCCGTGCACCGGCCCACGCTGGCCGCGCACCCGAACAATGTGGCGAGGCCCGGGATCATGGTCTCGAACGGCGCCTTCGTCCTGAAGGAATGGGTGCCGAACCTGCACGTGCTCCTCGAGCGCAACCGCTATTACTGGAACGACGCGGCCACGCGGCTCGATGCGGTGAAATACCTGCACATTGCGGATGAGAACGCCGAGCTCACCCGCTACCGCGCGGGAGACCTGCACATCACGGCCGTCGTGCCGCGCGGCCAGGCGGACTGGATCAAGGCGAACGTGCCGCAGGAATTCCACGTCCACACGCAACTCAGCACGTACTACTACGGCTTCAATCTCACGCGCCCACCGTTCAAGGACAACGTGAAGCTGCGTCGCGCCCTCTCGCTCGTGGTCGATCGGGAGCGGCTCGCGCAAGCCATTCTTCGCGTTGGTGAGCTGCCCGCGTACGGCTGGGTGCCGCCGGGCGTGCACAACTACACGTCGCAGACGTTCGACTACGCCGGCAAGCCCATGGCGGAGCGCGTTGCAGAGGCACGCAGACTCTATGCGGAAGCGGGCTACTCCAAGTCGAACCCTTTGCGCTTCGAGCTGCGCTACAACGCGGGCGAAGTGCACGAACGCCTCGCCGTTGCCATCAGCTCCATGTGGAAGGAAGCCCTCGGCGCGCAGGTGCAGGTGAGAGCTGTGGAATTCAAGGCGCTGCTGCAGGACATCGATCGCGGGAACGTCGATGTATTCCGCTCGAGCTGGATCGGTGACTACAACGACGCGTACACGTTCCTGCAGTACCTGAAGAGCGATTTCGGCATCAACCTGCCTCGTTACAAGAGCGCGGAGTACGACGCACTGCTGGCGCGCGCCACCGCGGAGGTCGACGAGGCCAGGCGCCGTGATCTGCTTCAGCAGGCCGAGCGCGTGCTGTTACGTGATCACGCGCTCATGCCCGTGTATTTCTACGTGAACAAGCGGCTCGTCAAACCGGAAGTGGTGGGCTGGTACGACAACGTGATGAACGTCGTCTACAGCAAGGACCTCTCGCTCAGAACGACGCGCGCGAACTGAACAGCCGGCTCACCGCCCGCCGCCACCAGCCCTGCGATTCGAGGGTCCGTTCGTCGGGCGCACCGACGAGCTCCGGGCGGCGCGCCCTGAGCTCCACTTCGTCGAGGTCGTGGCAGAACTCGCCGTACCAGTGGTGGATGTCGTTCCGCCGCACGGCATCCAGCATCTGACGATGGCGCTGCCGACGCTCTTCGAGCGGCATGTGCAGCGCCTTCTCGAGCGCACGCGCCATTCCACGCTTGTCGTACGGATTCACCTGCAGCGCGCCCGTCAGTTCACGCGCGGCACCCGCCATGGGCGAGATGATCAGCACGCCAGGATCGCGAGGATCCTGCGCCGCCACGAACTCCTTGGCGACGAGGTTCATGCCGTCGCGCACCGGCGTGACCAGCGCCACCTGCGCGGCGCGCAGGAATCCCATGGTCGTGGCGTGGGAGAAGTTGCGGTTGAGATAGCGAATGGGCGTCCAGTCCGCCTCCGCGAGGCGCCCGTTGATGCGGCCCGCGCTCTGCTCCAGCGCCTGACGAATCTCCGAATACGCGAGCACGTCGGAGCGGCTGAGCGGTGCGATCTGCAGAAACGTGACCTTGCCCTGGTTCTCCGGATAGGTCTCCAGGAAGTGCTCGAAGGCCGCAAAGCGCTCCATGAGCCCCTTGCTGTAATCGAGGCGATCCACGCCGATGATGAGCTTGCGGCCGAGAAGGCTTGCCGTGAGGCGCGCCACGGTGTCCTCGTTCACCGCTTCGGCGGCTTCCCGCGCGACGGCCTTCACGTCCACTCCGATCGGATACGCCGCAACGTGCGCCCGGCAGTCGAGCGCCTCGGCGACTCCGGCGCTGCCGCGGAACGTGCCCACGATGCCCGCCTCGAAGCAGGAGCGGAAGGAGCGCACGTCGTCTTCCGTCTGAAAGCCCAGCACGTCGTACACGCACAGATCGCTGATCAGCTCTGCATGATCCGGCAGCAGCCGGAGCACCTGGATATGCGGAAAGGGCGTGTGCAGGAAAAAGCCTATGGGCCCCTCGAAGCCGTGCTCCCGCAGGTAGCGGGCGAGCGGAATCAGGTGATAGTCGTGCACCCACACGGCATCGCCGGCCTGGAGAAGCGGCATGAGCTGGCGCGCGAACAATTGATTCACGGCCAGATAGGCGTCGTAATCGCGCTGCTCGTGCCGGAACAGCTCGGGGTTGTAGTGGAGCAGCGGCCACAACGTGCCGTTGCAGTACCCGTTGTAGTACTCCTCGAACTGCTGGGGCGTCAGATCGATCGTTGCGAACTGGATGTTTCCCCGGGTGATCACCTGGGGCGCATCCGCCGGCTCTGCGCTCGTTTCGCCACTCCAGCCGAACCACACGCCCCCGGTATGGCCCATGGCGGCGAGGAGTCCCACGGCAAGCCCGCCGGAGGAGGCGCCGTTACCTGGCAGCGAAATCCGATTGGAAACACAGACGAGACGTTTCACTGCGCCCGGAGGGAGCAAGTATCGCGCCCGCGACGGCGGGGTTCGAGCTCGGGGACGGGTCGCCTCGCGCCCTCCCGAAGAGGGGCAAGTCCGAAGAGGAGCGAATCGCGTGTGACAGGCCGCCCGCGGCGCGGCGGCCCTGCGTGGTCTAGCGGATCTGCAACGACCCCATGCTGGGGCGGAAGCGCAATTGCCGAGGCGTGAGGCCGCCCGCGATGTCGGACATGACGACCTTCATGCCCGAGTCGTCGAGGACGTGCTTCACAAGCGTGAGTACGTTTTCGCAGGCGCGTTGCGCATCCGGGTTCTCAGGAAGGTGCGCAGCGATCTTGGCCTGCAGGTTCTTCGCAGCGGGCGCCGCCTCGCGCAGCGACGCGATGCAGCGGTCGAGGAGCAGCAGCTCCGTTGCAAGCGTGGTGTCGGTGACATCCGCCGGCTTCGACGGACGCACGATGAAGCGCAGATGCAGGAGTGCGCCGGCCTCTTCCACGGCGTCGTAGAGGCACACCGCCGTTGCCGAGCGAAGCTCGGCAACCAGAACGGCATCGTCGGCCACGACCTCGAATCGATCGGGCGCAACGCAGACTTCTCGATGCGTCGCTGCAGACATCGGGTGCGGTAACTCGCCGGGGGACTTCGGCGGTCGCAAATGTACCGGAAACGTGGCCGTACGCACGATGACGCTTTCCAAAATGTGGCGGTCCGCACTGTGCGGGCTGTCGCCGATGCACGACTCGCGGTCGTGCACCGACGCCTCAGAAGCCCAGGAACTCCGCGACGAGGGCAAGCTGCAACAGACCCACGGCCGCGAGGGTGATCGTGAAGAGGACGTTACGCATGGCACTTCTCCGGTTGGGGGTTGAGGGATCGGGCAGTCCGGGCCTCGATCCGTGTCGGCTTCGATGTCCGTGTGCTGCGATCGGTGTAAAGCACCGCGTATGCCAATCGCGCCGGAAGGCTCGCGGGCGCGCCTGCAACGTCAGTTAAATCTCTGATCGCACGCCAAAAGTTTTTGCTCCGGCGCGCGCCTGCCGCGTACGGCAGAGGTGTCCGCCGCGCCGTCCAGTCCCGCGGCCGGGACGTCCGCCGGACGTCCGGCGGACACCGATCCCGCATGCGGGACGACACGGGCGTTGCCCCCTCGATCCCGATAATGGGATCCGGGGCCGGTGCGCCGTCCCGAAAACGCGATCGCCGCCCGCGAAAATCCGGCACTTGCCGCGACTGAGCCGCCCGCAATTGCGGCGGCACTCATGCAGTTACATCATCGGTCGCGGGCGATGGCTCATTGGCATGAGCCTTGCCTTCTCATCTGCAGGGGCTGCTCGCGTCCGGTGCAGCGCGTCCCCGCCGGGAGACCTCAGGTTTGCCGCCCGAATGCGGATCGATTCCAGACTGCGACCCGGACCACCGGATCGGTGTCCTCGAGTGCCGGCGCGACGGTCTCCTGGGAGCTCACGATGATCGACTCATTCAACCGGAACGCGGAACGCATGCCGCTCATCCGCATGCGCGCCATCACGAAGGTCTTCCACACGGACGAGATCGAGACCCACGCGCTCTCGGGTGTTCATTGCGACATCGAGCGCGGCGAGTTCGTGTCGATCTCCGGGCCGTCCGGCTGCGGCAAGTCCACGCTGCTCGCGATCCTCGGGCTGCTCGATACGCCGACGAGCGGCGAGTACTTCCTGAATGGCAGGTCGGTCGCCGAGATCCGCCCCGACGAGCGCGCCACGATCCGCAATCGCGAGATCGGCTTCATCTTCCAGTCCTTCAATCTCATCGGCGATCTGAACGTCTATCAGAACGTCGAGCTGCCGCTCACCTACCGCCCGGGCCTCTCGCGCGAGGCGCGCCGCAAGGCCGTGATCGAAGCGCTCGAGCGCGTGGGAATGGCACATCGCCTGACTCACTACCCTTCGCAGCTTTCGGGAGGGCAGCAGCAACGCGTAGCCGTGGCGCGCGCGCTGGCCGGGAATCCCTCGATCCTTCTCGCAGACGAGCCCACGGGGAACCTGGACTCACGCAACGGCGAGGCGGTGATGGAGCTGCTGCGCAAACTGCACGCGGAAGGCGCCACCATCTGCATGGTGACGCACGACGCGCGCTATGCGGATTTCGCTGAACGACGCGTGCAGATCTTCGATGGCCGTATCCTTTTCGAGGATCACGCGCGTCCGGTGCTTGCGCCCGAGCTGGCACCGGCGATGTGACCGCAAGGGGCGTTCGCTCATGTTCCTGATCGACGATTTCCTGCAGGCGTGGCGCAGCTTGCGCAGCTCGCCCGCGTTCCTTGCGCTGGCTTCCGCAGTGCTCGCGCTCGGCCTCGGCGCCACCATCTTCATGTACGGCGTGATCAACACGCTGCTGCTGAAGCCGCCGCCCTTCCCCGATGCCCACCGGCTGTACACCGTGTTGAGCGCAGAGCCCTCCCGGAATCAGCACTTCAACACCGTCTCGTATCCCGATTATCTGGAGCTCAAGCAGCAGCAGCACACGTTTCAGGATCTTGCGGCGTACTTCAGTGGCACCGTGATCCTCTCCGGCCATGATTTCCCCGAGCGCTACACCGGCGGGATGGTGTCGTGGAACTTCATGCGCGTGCTCGGCGTGAAGCCCATCCTCGGCCGGGACTTCACGCGCGATGACGACCTGCCGAACGCCGAGCCCGTGGCGCTGCTCGGCTACGACCTGTGGAAGACGCGCTTCCGCGGCGATCGACACGTGATCGGTCGCGTCATCCGGCTGAACGCACGGCCCACGAAGATCATCGGCGTGATGCCGCCCGGGTTTTCCTATCCGGCCCGCGAAGTGCTGTGGATACCCATGGCCAGCGACGTGAGCAAGGCCCAACGGGGCGATCAGACGTACGAATCCTCGGTGGGTGTCATCGGGGTCGGCCGGCTGGCCCCGGGCGTCACGGGGGAGCAAGCCGCGGATGACCTGGCGAGCATCGCCGCGCGACTGGCCAAGCTCTATCCGCGGACCAACGCGGGCACGACCACGAACGTGGTACCAGTCGCGGCGGCCGGCATTGGCGACGGGACGACGATCGTCTACGCGATGTTCGCGGCCGTGTGGCTCGTGCTGCTCATCGCGTGTGCCAATGTGTCGAGCCTCATCTTCGTCCGCGCGAACTCACGAATGTACGAGGCGGGCATGCGCGTCGCGCTGGGCGCACCGCGGGCACGGCTCGTCGTGCAGATGCTCGCGGAGAGCGTGATCATCAGTCTGGTTGGCGTTGCCGGAGCGCTCGTGCTTGCGGCCGTGGCGCTGCATCTCATGCATCGCGCGACGGCCTCGCTCGTCGAGCTGGACCTGCCGTCCTGGTGGACGTTCTCGATCGACTTCCGCGTTGCGCTGTTCGCCGCCGGTGCTGCGGCGCTCGCTGCGCTGCTCTCGGGCATCTTGCCGGCCCTGCGCGCCTCGCGGCCGGATGTGATGCGCATCCTGCGTGACGGTGGCCGCACCGGCACGGGCATGCGGCTCAACAAGTTCACCACCGCAATGGTCATCGTCGAGCTCGCACTCGCCGCCTCGCTGCTCACCGGCGCGGGGCTGATGACACGGGCGTCGTTCATGTCCCTGCAACCCGACTACGGCGTCGACGTGAAGCCGTTCATGAGCGCGCGCGTCGGGCTGCCGCTCGCGAAATACCCCATCGAAGCGCAATCCGCCTTCTTCGAGCGCATGGTCGGGGAGCTGCGCTCACGGCCGGGCGTTCTCGCGGCATTCGCGACCACGGCCGTGCCGGGCACGGACACGGACGACTGGCGATACGCCCTGGAAGGTCAGTCGTACGCAAGTCGATCCGAGTACCCGGTGGCACAGACCGTCACGGTGACGCCAGGCACGTTTGCCGCGCTCGACCGCCCGATCCTCGCCGGTCGGGATTTCAACAGCGGCGATCGCGCGGATAGCGAGGGCGTCGCGCTGGTGAACGAAGCGTTCGTGCGCAAATACATTCCCGAGGGAAATCCGGTCGGCAAGCGTCTGCTGACACCCGATGTGGGGAACCAGCAGCCGATCACGATCATCGGCGTCGTCCCGAACATCAATCACAGCATGCACTGGGACGAGGGCAAGTTTCCGCCGACGCTGTACCGCCCGCTCGCCCAGCAGCCCTGGCGCTTCATGACCGTTGCGATCCGCACGGAGGGTGACCCGCACGAGTACGGTGCGCTCATTCAGGACGTGGTGCAGGACCTGGATCCGGACCTCGCGCCGTACTGGATCATGACGCTCGAGGAATTCCAGATGCAGAAGCGGGCGGCACTGCGCCTGCTGGCGAATGTGTTCCTGGGATTCGCCGTCATCGCGATCATTCTCGCGGCGGTGGGCATCTATGGTGTGCTCGCCTGCGCAACAAGCCAGCGCAACCGGGAGATCGGCGTGCGCCGCGCGCTCGGCGCGCAGGACCGGCAGATCCTCGCCACGGTCATGCGCAGCGCGGCGTTTCAGCTTGTCGTCGGGCTCGGGCTGGGCGCGCTGTTCGCGCCGATCATGGCGCGCGCGCTCGGCGGCGGTCTGCTCGGCATGTCGCCGGATGATCCGGTGATCTATAGCATCGTGTTCGCGCTGCTGATCGTCGCCTCCTTGCTGGCGAGCTGGATTCCCGCGCGCCGCGCACTGCGCGTGCAGCCCGCGTCGGTCTTGCGGCAGGAATGAACATGACCGACCACCGTTCCACCGACGCCCCACGCGTGATCGTTGCGGACGATCAGCAGGATGTGCTCACCGCGCTGCGCCTGCTGCTGAAGAACGAGGGCATGCAGGTCACCACCGTGAGCTCGCCCGCGGGCCTGATCGAAGCGGTGCGCTCGGAATCCTTCGATGTCGCGATCATCGACCTGAATTACGCCCGGGATACGACCTCCGGCCGTGAAGGGCTGGACCTCCTGCCGCAGATCCAGGCCATCGACGCATCGCTCCCCGTCATCGTGATGACGGCGTGGGGCAGCATCGATGTTGCCGTGGAAGCCATGCGCCGCGGCGCGCGCGATTTCCTGGAGAAGCCCTGGGACAACCACCGCGTGCTCACACTCGTGCGCAACCAGGTGAGCTACAGCCGCGAGGTGCGCCGCGCCCGGCGCCTCGAAGCCGAGAACCAGCTGCTGCGCGCCTCGGGGGACGAGGACTTCATCGCGGAATCCGCCGCGATGCATGCCGTGCTGGACACCGTTGAGCGCATTGCGCCTTCGGATGCCTCGGTCCTCATCACGGGTGAGAACGGCACGGGCAAAGGGCTCATGGCGCGGCTGATCCACAAGCTCTCGCATCGCGCGGCGAAGCCGTTCATCTCGGTGAACATGGGCAGCATTCCCGAGACCGTCTTCGAAAGCGAGATGATGGGCCACGTACGCGGCGCCTTCACCGATGCGAAGACCGACCGCGTCGGCCGGTTCGAGCTGGCGGACGGCGGCACGCTGTTCATGGACGAGATCGGCAACGTGCCCGTGAGCCAGCAGGCGAAGCTCCTGCGCATCATCGAGAGCGGTGAGTTCGAACGCATCGGCTCCTCGCGCACGCAACGGGCGGACGTGCGCATCGTCGCCGCCACGAACGCGAATCTGGCCGAGCTCGTCGCGCAGGGCCGCTTCCGGCAGGACCTGCTGTTTCGCCTGAACACCATCGAGTTGCGCCTGCCGCCGCTGCGCGAGCGGCAGGAGGACATCGTCCCCATTGCCTACCGTCGGCTCGCCGCTCTCGCCGCCAAATACGGCAGACGCATCGAAGGGTTCGACGATGGCGCCGTGCAGCTGCTCAAGAGCTACTCCTGGCCGGGCAATGTCCGGGAGCTCGGCAACGTCATCGAGCGCGCGGTGCTGATGGCGCGCGGGGCCACCGTCACCGCCGCGGACCTCCGGCTCGACATGCAGGTGCCCGCTGCCCCCGGTATCGAAGCCATGAGCCTGGAGGATGCCGAGCGCCTGCTGATCCGGTCGGCCCTGCGCCGGGCGGAGGGCAACGTCAATGCGGCCGCGGAACGCCTCGGACTCAGCCGCAGCGCCATGTACCGCCGACTGGAGAAGCTGGGCATCCGCAGCGACGGACTGTAGAGTTCCGCCGCCTGTGAACATCCCGTTCCAGAATCGCCTCGCGCTCCTTGCGCTGGTGGGCGGCCTTCCCGCCACCGCAATTGCCGCGTGGTACGCCTGGACTCATGCGCCCACGCCAGAACTGCGTGTCATCTCGATCGCGTTGCTGGTGGGTTTCTGGGTCGCGTGCGCGCTCGCCGTGCGCCGTCGGCTCATCTTTCCTCTGCACTCGGTAGCGAACCTCATCGAGGCCCTGCGCTGCGGCGACTACAGCCTGCGCGGCCGCCGAGGCCCGCCGGGCGACACGCTGGGCGAGGTGATTCGCGAGATCAACAGGCTCGGCGAAACGCTGCAGCAGCAGCGGCGCGAGTCTGTGGAAGCCACGGCGCTCGTGCACACCGTGCTCGAGGAACTGGACACTGCGGTCCTGGCCTTCGACGACGCGCGCAATCTCAAGCTACTGAACCGCGCGGCCTGCGAGCTGATGTGTCGTTCGAGCGAAAGCCTACTGGGACAGCCCGCCAGCGCCATCGGACTGGACGACCTGCTGGACCGTTCGCTGCCCGCGGTGGTCGCCCTCTCTTTCCCGAGCCGCGCCGGGCGCTTCGAGGTGCGCAAGCGCACATTCCGCGAGAACGGCGTGCCGCACACGCTGCTGATGATCTCGGATCTGAGCCGCGCGTTGCGTGAGGAGGAGCGGCGCGCCTGGCAGCGCCTGATTCGCGTGGTCGGCCACGAGATCAACAACTCGCTCGCACCCATCAAGTCTCTGGCGGGGACGCTTCGGGACATGGTCTCGCGCCAGAGCCACTCCGAGCACCATGGCGATGTCGTCGAGGGCCTGACGCTCATTGGCGATCGTGCGTCTTCCCTCACGCGCTTCGTCGCCACCTACAGCCAGCTCGCGCGGCTGCCCGCGCCGACTAAACATCCGGTCTCACTGAACACGTTGCTGCAGAGGCTCGTTGCGCTCGAAACGTTCGCAGGGGCGCGCGTCGTCGCGCCTTGCGAGGCGGTGATTTCCGGTGACGCCGGCCAGCTCGAGCAGGCGTTCATCAATCTGCTCAAGAATGCCGTCGAAGCGTGCGCGAATGACGCAACGGGCGTCGAAGTCGAGCTGCGGCGTACGCGCGATGCGGTGGCCGTGGAGATTCGTGATACGGGGCCGGGACTGGCGAACCCGGACAATCTCTTCGTCCCCTTCTTCACGACCAAGCCCGGCGGCAGCGGCATCGGGCTCACGCTGTCGCGCCAGATCGTGGAAGCGCATGCGGGCACGCTGACGCTGCAGAACCGAACCGATTGTCAGGGTGCCGTCGCGACGGTGACGCTGCCTGTTCCGCCGGGCTGAAATCGTCGGCCGACGAGGCGCGTCAGCTTCTGCTGCCGCGGTCGTACTCCAGCTTCTTCAGCTCGCCGCCCTCGAACGTGAGCCGTGCGGGGAACTGACCGCGCCGGCGTTCGTATCGCCAGATCTCGCGCGTGGTCGTGCCCACCTGATAGGTGGTTCCGTTCGGACGGCGTGCGAATACGGGCTCTGTGATCTGCTCGCGCGCGTTCGGCTCCCCGCACCGCGCGAGCACATAACTCGCGCTGTCGCCCGGCTGGATGAGCACATTGCCACACCGGAGCGTCTCAGCCCGCGACGGTGCGGCGACAAGCGTGGCAACCAGTGTCAGCACGACGAAATGCAGTTTCATGATCACGCCCTCGAGCCGCTCAACTGTGCCGCCGCAATGCCACGCGCCACGAAGAGAGCCGCCGCCCGTCCAGCAGCAGCACGCCACAGGCTTCGTAATGATTCGCGTCGACCTGCAGGAGATGCTCGGTGCCGTAATACCCGGGGCCGCCCTCGCAGCGGTACAGGGAGACGATCGACGGCCCAACGATGGAGAACGAGCCCTTGAGCTTGCCAATAGCGGAATTCTCGGACGTGAAGCGCGTGGTGAGCGCATCCGGCGCGGGCGGCTCGACGAAATAGTTGTTCACGAATTCAACGTGCGGCGAGCATAGCACGCGCAACGAGCCGGCCAGCAGCCAGCAATCGGCGCGATGCGAGATTTCCGTGTGGATTTCCGCGCTCAGTGCCTTGCCGTCCTCGGTCCAGAACGTGCCGGCACCGGACCACACGCCGGGCTGGAACAGAAACGTGTGCGGCATACCCGAGCCCTTCCATGTGAACACGCGCGATTCATTATGGCGCGCCCGCCGCTTTGGCGGTACGTTCGCGAGCCTTGCTTCCCAGGAAGAATCGCGACGGGGATTTTTGGGCAAAGCCCTGCGGTTCCGCGGCCTGCGTGCGACGTTCGCCTGCCGCGAGCGGCCATACGGCGTTGCCCCGAATCCGACACACTGCTGGAACCGTGAGAGAGATCACATGCTAGTCGAGCGCGTCTGGGCGGATAACGCCTTGCGGAATTTTCACTACCTCATCGCCTGCCCGCAGACCGGAGAAGCACTGGCGGTGGACCCTCTTGAGTGGAAGCTGTGCCTGGAGGCTGCGCGGCGGCGTGGCTGGGAGATCACGCAGATCCTGAACACGCACGAGCATCACGACCACATCGGCGGCAACGCGGGGCTCGTGGGCGCCACGGGCGCAAAGGTGCTTGCGCACGCCGGCGCCGCGAGCCGCATAGGCGGCGTGGATCGTGGCTTGAAGAAGGGGGATGTCATCAAGGTCGGGCGCACCGTGGAGCTCGAGTGCCTCGATACGCCGGGCCACACGATGGCGCACATCTGTCTGCTGGCGCACACGGAACAACCGGCTCTCTTCTGCGGCGACACGCTGTTCAACGCGGGCGCCGGCAACTGCTACAGCGGCAACCCCGAAGCGCTTTACGAAACCTTCGCGAACCAGCTCGCGCGGTTGCCCGACAACACGCTGGTGTATCCCGGCCACGAGTATCTGGCCCGGAATCTCGAGTTCACGCTCGATCGGGAGCCCGGCAACCGCGATGCGCAGCAGCTTCTCGAGACGGCGCGGTCCCACCAGCCCGCGCAAGCCACGGTGACCACGCTCGGCGAGGAAAAGCGTATCAACTCGTTTTTCCGGCTGCAGAATCCGCAGATCATCGCGCGCCTTCGCGAGCGCTTTCCCGAGATCGGCGAGCAACCGGATGCGCGCACCGTGTTCCTGAAGCTGCGCGAGCTACGCAACAAGTGGTAACGCGGGCTCGCTCACGCAGACGCTGCCACAGCGAGGTTGCCTGGAAGCGGTACGCCCAGCACTGAAAGCCAGCGAAAGCACGACTCACGCGACGACTGACGCATGTACATGCGTGGGTTGTGCGGCCGGCGTTAGTGGGAACAGGCACCGCGCAATGAGCAGCCCACCAGCGCGCTCATTCCGGCGGCCTGCACGTGATGGGAATGTGCTTCGGATGCGCGCTCACGCGCCCCATCCACGCCAGGATGTGCGGGTAGGGCGCGAGGTCGAACCCCGCTTCGGGCGCGACGTGCGTGTAGGCGTAGAGCGCGATGTCTGCGATGGAATAGCGCTCGCCCACGAAGAAGGTGCGCGTGCTCAAGTGGCGTTCCATCACGGCGAGCGCGGCCATGCCGCGCGCCATGCGGTCCGGCAGCTCCGCGCGCCGTGGGGAATCCTTCGGTAAGTGACGCACGATGAACCGCGGAGTCGCGACGTACGGCTCGTGGCTGTATTGCTCGAAGAACATCCACTGGAGCACCTGGGCACGCGCCAGCCGGTCCTGCGGAACGAAGGGCGAGCCTTCCGCCAGATACCAGAGAATCGCGTTGGATTCGGCGAGGCAGGTGCCATCATCGAGCTCGAGCGTCGGAATGCGCCCATTCGGGTTCAGGGCGAGGAACGCGGGCGTGCGCGTCTCGCCAGCC
The DNA here is from genome assembly GCA_019683695.1 of Steroidobacteraceae bacterium. GTDB lineage: Bacteria > Pseudomonadota > Gammaproteobacteria > Steroidobacterales > Steroidobacteraceae > JADGHX01. The sequence goes on along the minus strand of JADGHX010000015.1, from coordinate 15,628 downwards.
AGGATATCCAGCTCCTTCCACGTGTACGGCTGCTCGAGCAAGGCGAACAGCAGGCGAATCTTGTAGCCGTTGCCGGAATCCAGATAGTCGTACAGTCGGGGCATTACGTAACCTCCTGCTTCCCAGTCACGCGCCGGGGGAGCGAAGCCCTCAGGACCCGCGGTGCGCATCGATAAAGTGCTTTCGCCACGGACGAGCAGGTGAACGCGCTGCGCGACCCGTCCCGCACGCGTCGCAGGATGCTACGGACTGCCCCCACCCTTACGCTTCAGGAACGCTGAACGACGCGCGCACATCGTTCAGGCGCCCTGCGGAATGATAGGCTTCGGGCCTCGCTCGCAAGGGGCAGCAGGCGCATGTACTCACGCTTTTATCGACGATGCTTCCTCATCGCCACCGTCGTGATTCTGGGCTACGTGCTGCTGCAGTTCCTGCAGCCGTTCTGGGCCCCGCTCGGCTGGGCGGCCATCCTGGCGTTCCTCCTTCATCCGCTCAATGGCTGGCTCACCCGCAAGCTCAAGGGACGAAGGGGCCGTGCCGCCGCCATTCTCACGGGGCTCACGCCGTTTCTCATCATCGCGCCGCTGGCGTCGTTCGCGCTCATCTTCGCGCAACAGGTTGCCGCGCTGCTCGACTACCTGCGCGAGCGCGACGTCACCACGTCCTGGCCCGATCTGTTGAATCGCCTCGAGAACCTGCCGCTCCTCGGGCGCATCGTGAGCTGGCTCGGGCCGGATGTGTCCATCACCGCGGAGCAGATCGGCAACTGGCTCGTGAGCGGACTGCAGGCGATGCTGAAATCCGCGGCCGCGCTCAGCGGCACATTTGCGCTCGGCGTGGTCGGCACGCTCGTCGGCTTCTTCCTCATGCTGTTTCTGCTGTTCTTTCTGCTGCGCGATGGGGAATCGATGCTCGGCCACATGATGCGCCTCATCCCGATGGAGCCGGCTCAGCGCCTGAAGCTCCGGGATTACCTCAGCGATGTCACGCGCGCCGTGGTATTCGGGCACGCGCTCACGGCGGTCATCCAGGGCACGCTGGTCGGCATCGGGTTCGCGATTGCCGGCCTGCCCTCGCCCGTGGTGTTCGGCGTGTTCGGCGCCATCGCGGCCTTCATTCCCGCTGCCGGCACGGGATTCGTGCTCATCCCCGCTGTGCTCTATCTGCTCATCTCGCAGCAGTGGGGCTGGGCAATCTTCATGGCGCTGTGGACCGCGGGTGTGGGCACGTCCGATAACCTGCTGCGCCCGTACCTCACACGCCAGCGCGCACAGGTTTCCACGTTGACGGTCTTCGTCGGGGTGATCGGCGGCGTCTCGACGTTCGGGTTCATTGGCTCGCTCATCGGGCCGGTCGTGCTCGCGCTGATCGTGGCGCTGCTGAGGTTCGCCGAAGAGCACGTGCTGAAGCCGGCCGAGCCGGGGTGAGATTCACCGCGTCGTCTGCGAGCAGCTTGACCGGGTGGTGTGTCTCCTTCCGGGCGCGCCCGGGGCGTCCGGCGCGGGCGTGAGCCTTGAGAGGCCGCCCGCGCGCCCTCATCCGCGGGCTCCTCGCCCACGACGCGGTGGCGGCCCCTGAAAGCGCCGCAGTCAGGCCAGCCGCCCCCGATCCGGGCGCAGGCCGGGCACCGGGCCGGTACAATGCGCGCCTTCATGGATCTCTCGCCGATTCTGAATCCCCTGAACGATGCCCAGCGCGAGGCGGTCACCGCCCCGCTCGGCCCCGTTCTCGTGCTCGCGGGCGCCGGCAGCGGCAAGACCCGCGTGCTCACCCATCGCATCGCCTGGCTCATCACGGCCGAAGGCGCTTCGCCCCACGGCATCCTTGCGGTCACGTTCACGAACAAGGCCGCGGCGGAGATGCGCGGGCGCATCGAGCGGCTGCTGGGCGTGCCCGGCAATGCCCTGTGGATCGGCACGTTCCACGGCATTGCGCATCGGCTGCTGCGCATGCACTGGCGCGAGGCGAACCTCGTGCAGAACTTCCAGATCATGGATGCCGAGGACCAGCAGCGCCTCATCAAGAAGATGCTGAAGGCGCAGGACCTCGATGAAACCCGCTGGGTGCCGCGCGAGATCCTCTACTTCATCAACTCGAACAAGGACGAGGGCCTGCGCCCGAAGCAGCTGAAGGATCACGGCGACCCCACGCGGCGCATGTTCATCAAGCTCTACAGCGACTACGAAGAGCTGTGCCAGCGCTCGGGCGTGGTCGATTTCGCGGAGCTGCTGCTGCGCGCCTACGAGCTGTGGCGCGACAACCCGTCGCTGCTCGCCCACTACCAGCATCGCTTCCGGCACGTGCTGGTCGATGAGTTCCAGGACACCAACGCCATCCAGTATGGCTGGATGAAGATGCTCGCGGGCCCGGACGGCTTTCCGTTCGTGGTCGGCGACGATGACCAGTCGATCTATCGCTGGCGCGGCGCGCGGGTCGAGAACCTGCAGCAGTTCCGCCGGGACTACCCGAACGCCCGGCTCTGCCGGCTCGAGCAGAACTATCGCTCGACCGGCTCGATCCTCGACGCGGCGAACGCCCTCATCGCGCACAACGCGGGGCGCCTCGGCAAGAATCTCTGGACGAGTGGCGCAAAGGGTGACCCCATTCGCCTCTACGCCGCCTTCAACGAGCGGGACGAGGCGGATTTCGTGGTCCACCGCGTGCGGGACTGGGTACAGCACGGCGGCACCCGGCGCGAGATCGCGGTGCTGTATCGGTCGAACGCGCAGTCACGGGTCTTTGAAGAGGCGTTCATCTCCGCGCGCATCCCGTACCGCGTGTACGGCGGTCTGCGATTCTTCGAGCGCGCCGAGATCAAGGACGCGCTCGCTTACCTCCGGCTCATCTCCAGCCGCCGCGACGACGCCTCGTTCGAGCGCGTGGTGAATCTGCCCGCGCGCGGCATCGGCGCGAAAAGCCTCGACATCATCCGTGAATACGCGAAAGGTGCGGGGTGCTCGCTGTGGGAAGCCGCCGGTGCCTGCATCGGCACGAACGCGCTGAGCGGCAAGGCCGCGACCGCGGTGCATGGCTTCATGCAGCTCATCGAGCGCCTGGCGCGCGAGATCGTGCCGCTGGCGCTGCACGAGCAGGTCGATCATGTGCTGCAGGCCACCGGCCTCATCGAGCATCACAAGCGCGAACGAGGCGCGGACCGCGGCGAGGCGCGCGTGGAGAACCTGAACGAGCTCGTGAGCGCCGCGCGAGGCTTCGAGCCCGAGGGTGGCGCGGAAGAGCTGCCGCCGCTCGAAGCGTTTCTCGCGCACGCCGTGCTCGAATCCGGCGAAGGGCAGGCGGAGGCCTGGGAGGATTGTGTGCAGATGATGAGTCTGCACAGCGCGAAGGGCCTCGAATTCCCGGTCGTGTTTCTCACGGGCATGGAGGATGGCCTCTTCCCGCATCAGCGCTCGCTGAACGATCTCGAAGGCCTCGAAGAGGAGCGCCGCCTGTGTTACGTGGGCATGACGCGTGCGATGAAACAGCTCTATCTCACGTACGCGGAACAGCGCAGGCTGCACGGCGTGGACAGCTACGGCATGCCCTCGCGCTTCATCAAGGAAATTCCCGACGAGCTGCTCGAGGAAGTTCGCCCGCGCGTGCAGGTGTCGCGTCCGGTCACGGTGAGCCGCTTCCGGCCATCGGAGGAAACCTCGGTTCCCGGCGTGCGGCTCGGTGCGCGTGTCCGGCACGGCAAGTTCGGCGAGGGAGTCATCCTGAACGTGGAAGGCACCGGTGCGCACGCACGCGTGCAGGTCAGCTTCGAGAATCAGGGCACGAAGTGGCTCATGGTCCAGTACGCCAACCTGGAGCCGCTGCGGTGAGCCACGCCGCAGACGTGTTCCGCACCTCCACGCGCACGGGTCGCGCCTCTCTGCGGCCCCAACCGCGCGGTCCGCTGCTGTGAAGATCGTCATTCTCGGAGCGGGGCAGGTCGGCCGCACGGCCGCCTATCACCTCTCGCGCGAGGAGGCGAACGAGGTCACCGTCGTCGATCTGAACGAGGAGGCGCTGCGCGACCTGCAGGAGCGGCTCGACATTCGCACCATCGCGGGCAACGCCGCCTTTCCGACCGTGCTCGAAGCCGCGGGTGCCGCGGAAGCGGACATCATCGTCGCGCTGACGAGCAGCGACGAGGTGAACATGATGGCGTGCGAGGTGGCGTACACCCTCTTCCGCACGCCCACGAAGATCGCGCGCATTCGTTCCGCCGAGTACACGAGCCGGCCCGAGCTGTTCACCGAGGAAGCGCTGTCGGTGGACGTGTTCATCAGCCCGGAGCAACTCGTCACCGAATACATCGAGCGCCTGATCCGTCACCCGGGCGCCTTGCAGGTGCTGGACTTCGCCGCGGGCAAGTTGCGTCTCGTCGGCGTGCGCGCGAAGCGCGGCGGGCCGCTGGTGAACCGCGCCCTGCGCGAGCTGCGGGAACATCTGCCCAAGGCCGAAGCGAAAGTCGTGGCCATCTATCGCGCCGGGCGCAACGTGCGTCCGGAGGGCGACACCGTGATCGAAGAAGGCGACGAAGTCTTCTTCCTCGCCGCGCGCAACGATCTGCGCCGCGTGATGAGCGAGCTGCGCCGGGAGGACAGCCCGGTGCGTCGCGTCGTGCTCGCGGGCGGCGGCAACATCGGCTTCCGCGTGGCGAAGGCGCTGGAGAAGGAGAATCAGGTCAAGCTCATCGAGCGCGACCCGCGCCGGGCGCGCCGGGTTTCCGAGCTGCTCGAGAACACCATCGTGCTGAACGGGGACGCCGCCGACGAAGAGCTGCTCATCGAGGAGAACATCGACAGCGCGGATGTCTTCGTGGCACTCACCAACTCGGAAGAGGCCAACATTCTCTCCGCGATGCTCGCGAAACGCCTCGGCGCCCACAAGGTGATGGCGCTCATCAACAAGCCGTCTTACGCGGAGTTGATGGAGAGCGGCAGCATCGATGTGGCCATCTCGCCGCAGACCATCACCATCGGCTCGCTGCTCGCGCACGTGCGGCGGGGCGACGTGGTGCGCGTGCACTCGCTGCGCCGGGGCGCGGCGGAGGCGCTGGAGATCGTCGTGCACGGCAGCGACCGCAACTCGCGCGTGGTCGGCAAGCCGATCGGCGAGCTCAGGCTGCCGGACGGCGCCTCGATCGGCGCGGTGGTGCGCGGGGACGAGGTGATCATGGCGCAGCCCGACGTGGTCATCAAAGCGGACGACCACGTCATCCTGTTTCTGGCGGATCGCAGACAGGTCGAAGCGGTGGAGCGCCTGTTCCTGGGTGCGGCGGCGCGCTGACGGGGAGCGCGAAGGCGCAACATGCTGGGCGTAGCACACGTTCTGGGATCGCTGCTGGCGATTTTCGGGGCAACGTACGTGCTGCCCTTCATCACGTCACTCGTCACGGGCGACGGGTGCATGCTCGACTACGTGATCGCGGCGGGCCTGAGCTCCGGTGTCGGCCTCGCCATCTCGATCGCGACGCGCCGGCACGCACGCGAGCTCAAACCGCGGGATGGGTTCCTCCTCGCGACGCTGAGCTGGGTGCTCATGTCCGCCTCCGCGACGATTCCGTTCCTGATGACGATCCCGGGGCTGTCGTTCACGGACGCGTACTTCGAAGCGATGTCCGGCTTCACGACCACGGGCTCCACGGTGCTGACCCACCTCGATGACTTGCCGCCTTCCATCAACCTCTGGCGGCACGCCCTGCACTGGTTCGGCGGGCTCAGCATCATCGTGCTCGCCATTGCGGTGCTGCCGCTGCTCGGCGTGGGTGGCATGCAGCTCTACAAGGCGCAGGCGCCCGGGCCGGTGAAGGACGAGAAGCTCACGCCGCGCATCACCGAAACCGCGAAGATGCTGTGGGTGGTGTACACGCTGTACACCCTCATCGGAATCGCCGCACTGCGCCTGTGCGGCATGACCTGGCTCGACGCCATCTGTCACGGATTCTCCGTGATGGCGCTTGGCGGGTTCTCCACGCACGACGCCAGCATCGGGTACTACAACTCGCCCGCCATCGAGATGGTCCTGATCGTGCTGATGCTGCTCGCATCGCTCAACTTCGCGCGTCACTTTCTTGCGCTCAGGCGGCTGTCGCTCCGCCCGTTCCGGCAGGATGCGGAGGCGAAGGCCATCTTCGTGGTGCTCGGCTTCAGCGTGCTGGCGATCACGCTCCTGCTGGAATGGAAGGGTGTTTACCCGGACTTTCTCACCACGCTGCGCCACGTGGCCTTCAACGTCGTATCCGCCGCCACAACGACTGGCTTCGTCTCGCAGAACTACGAAAGCTGGCCGGCGTTCGCGCCCATCTGGATGCTGTTTCTCGCGTGCATCGTGTGCAGCACGGGCTCCACGGGCGGCGGCATAAAGATGTTCCGCACGCTGCTGCTCGCCCGGCAGGCCGGGCGCGAGCTGAAGCTGCTGGTGCATCCCAACGCGCTCTGGCCCGTGCGGATCGGCGGGCGCCCGGTGCCGGACAACATCGGCGATGCGGTGCTCGGCTTCATCTTCCTGTATTTCATGACCGCCGTGACTCTCACGTTCGCGCTGCTCGCGACCGGGCTCGACTTCGATTCTTCCTTCGGTGCGATTATCGGTTCGGTGAACAACCTCGGGCCCGGGCTCGGGGTGGTCGGCCCGACCACGACCTTCCAGTCCCTCACCGACGTGCAGACCTGGATCTGCACGTTCGCCATGCTCGTGGGCCGACTCGAAGTGTTCAGCGTGCTGGTGCTGTTCACGCCCGCCTTCTGGCGAAAATAGCGAGTCGCACAAACGTGGCCGCGGAACGGTGCGCATGCGCGACGGTCTGTCGCGCATGACAGCATTGCGCCCAAAGGCCGTACACTGGTCCCGTGCGAATAGCGACTCGTCCCGCGCGCACAGCGACAGGCCGGTCAAGCTGACGTCTTCATCGTGAGCACAGGGCGCTTCACCGCATGCCCATGCAACTCGCGATGGGGGACGGACATCCTATCGACGTGAACGAGTAACAGGTTCCGGTCAACGCACCACGGTGTGCTCGCCGGTTCCGGTGCGACATCGGCCGCGAAACGACAGTCACGCGTGCCGGCAAAGGATTGGGGGCTGTGGTCGGGTTCCTCCTGCTGACGGTCGGCTCGCTGGGGACTTTGAGCCGCCGGGCATCTCTCGCCTGCAGCCCTCAATCCTGTGCCGGCCTGCCGGGCTTGCGTTGCGGGCACACCGGCGCTAGCGCATGATCAGCGCAGACCCGGACAGGGCCTCACTCCAATGAACGCATCCGTCGCGGCTCGGACCGAGCTCGGTCCGAAGGCAGTTGAACGGCGCGCGTCGCTGCCGCGGGGGGAAACGGCAGCGGACGCGATTGCAGGAGCGAACGCGAGGGACACGTGGCGTCTCGTGCTCGCAGTCACCGTGCCCTTCTGGGCCTATCTCGCGTTCATGCGCGTGATCGTGTTCATGCTCATCAACGCGGGCAATCCGGGCATCATCATCGCGCCCTCGCATCTGCGCCTGCTGCAGCATGCAGTGCTGCTGCCGCTGCTCATCCTGTTCTATCGATGGGCGCTGGAGATCGGCTGGTCCCGGCACGCGTGGGTGCGTCCGCTCCTCCTGCATGCGTCGATGGCGGTGCTCTTTGCGCTGCTCGCACGGCCCATTCTGCTGGTGCTTGTAGCCGCCGAGCGACACGAGTGGGAGATGATGCGTGAGCTCTTCCACTCCGTGTTCGGCATCCGGCTGTCCGTGGATCTCTGGGCGACGAGCTTTTCGGATTTCCTGCTCTCGTATGTGCTCGGTCTGGCGATTCTGCTCGGGGTGAGGAACTACCGGGAGCTCAAGTACACCCAGCTGCGAGCCGCCAATCTTCAGGCGGCGTGGACTCAGGCCCGCCTGCAGGCGCTGCGCATGCAGCTCAATCCCCACTTCCTGTTCAACACGCTCAACGCTGCCGTGGCGCTCGTCTCGAGCCGGCCGAAGGCGGCGGAGCAGATGCTCGTGCGACTGGCGGACCTGCTGCGCCAGACGTTGCATGACGGCGAGCCCGACTTCATCACCATGGCGCGCGAAGCCGACTTCGTTCGCAACTACCTCGAAGTGCAGCGGTTGCGCTTTCCGGATCGCCTCAGCTTCAACCTGGACGTGCAGCCGAGCGTGCTCGGCGCCGCAGTGCCCAGTCTCCTGTTGCAGCCATTGGCAGAAAACGCGGTCGTGCATAGCATCTCCGCGGAGACGGAACACGTGCACATCGATGTGCGCGTTCATCGGATCGACACCGGTCTGGAACTGCTGGTGCGCAACTCCGTCGCGCGCGTGCGTACGGACGTTCGCATGGGCGTGGGTCTCAGCAACACGCGGGAGCGGCTGCGAACGCTGTTTGGAGACGACTACGAGCTGGAGCTCATCCACTCGGAAGATGGGTCGGTCCTCGCACGCGTCCGCATCCCCTACATCGAGTCGGCCGGGCAGGACGCAGCGTGAGCATCAGGGCACTCATCGTCGACGATGAACCGTATGCGCGTGACCGATTGCGGGAGCTCTGCGCGCAGGAGCCCGATGTCGCCGTGGTCGGAGAGGCGTCGCACGGCGTGGAAGCCATCGAACAGGCGCACGCAACACACCCGAATCTGCTGCTGCTCGACGTGCAGATGCGCGGCACGAACGGTTTCGACGTGCTGGACCGTCTGACGGGAGCGCGGCCGCTGGTCGTCTTCGTCAGCGCCTACGATCAGTATGCGCTCGCAGCATTCGGCGTGGAGGCGGTCGATTATCTGCTGAAGCCGTTCGATCGCGAGCGGTTTCGCGAGGCCATCCGGCGAGTGCGAGCGCGGCTCGCGGGCGACCGGAGCACGGGCCTTGCGGATGGCATCTCGAGTGCGGTGCGCGAGACTGTGATCTCCGTGACCGAGCGTTCCGCCACCGGTGCCGCACCCAAGCGCATCGTCGCGGAACGCGACGGGCGCCTGTTCTTCATTGCGCAGCCGGACATCGACAGCGTCGAGGCCAATCGCAACTACGTGAACATCAACGCGGGCACGGACAAATTCACCATCCGATGGACCATGCAGCAGGCCGAAAGCACGCTCGACCCGAGCCTCTTTCTGCGCGTGCACCGGTCCGTGATCGTGAACACGCAGAAGATCCGTGAGATGGAGCGCCGCTTGCACGGCGAGTACCTGCTGACGCTGGCCAATGGCCAGAAGTTCACGTCAGGCCGCGCGTATCGGCGCCAGATCCAGGCGCACCTGAAGAACGCGCGGTAGCGGGGTTGGAGAGAATCGCCGCAAGCGATTCTCTCGGGCCGTCGCTGCGGTCCCGCCCGGCAAAGGTGTGAGGCGTATCGGCTGCGCCCGGCGTCGCGCCTCACGCCATGATCGGCACGTAGTGATCGACGAGCAGCGCCGCGAACAGCCACATGAGATACGTCACCGAGAACTTGAACACGCGCATCGGCAGCTCCTCGCGAGCCGTGATCTTGAGCGCGAACGCGTAATACAGAAACCCGGCGTTCAGCACGAGCGCCGCAGCCAGGTAGATGAGCCCGCTCATGCGCGTCAGGAAGGGCAGCAGCGTCACCACGAAAAGCAGCACCGTGTACAACAGCACGTGCAGGCGCGTGTATTCCACACCGTGCGTCACCGGCAGCATCGGGATGCCAGCCTTCGCATAGTCGTCCCGACGTGCGATGGCCAGAGCCCAGAAGTGCGGCGGCGTCCACACGAAAATGATCAGGAACAACAACAGCGCGTGCGGATCGACGCTGTTCGTCACGGCCGCCCAGCCAAGCACGGGTGGCGCCGCCCCGGCCGCGCCGCCGATGACGATGTTCTGTGACGTGGCGCGCTTCAGCCACACCGTGTAGATCACCGCGTATCCGATGAGCGAAGCGAAGGTGAGCACGGCGGTGAGCAGGTTCACCAGGAACGCGAGGATCGCCATCGACGCAAGCCCCAGCGCAGCGGCGAACGTGAGCGCCTGTCGCTCCTTCAGATGCCCGGTGGGCAGCGGGCGACCGCGCGTGCGCGCCATCTGCTCGTCGATGCGCCGGTCGAGCACGTGATTGATCGTGGCTGCGCAGGCCGACGCGAGCGCAATGCCAAGGTTGCCCCAGACAAGCGCATCGAGCGGCGGCCAATCGGGGCTCGCGAGCAGGGTTCCCACGATGGCGGTGAACGTGATGAGCGCCACCACCTTCGGCTTGGTGAGCTCCAGGTAGTGTCGCCAGGTAGCGGCCGCGGCGGGCGCGGTCAGGTTCGTCTCGGTGGCCAAGGCGGGTTCAGTCTGCTGCAAGCGCGCCCGTCAAGCCGGCGCATGAAAGTGGTCTATTCTACGGGTTCCGGGGGGCCCGGCGGGGTGCTGCGCGTGCCCGTCAGCTCCGTGATCCGCCGGATGAGGTCCGCCGGGTCCACGGGCTTTGCCACGTGGGCCTGATAGCCGCTGCGCAGGGCAAGATTCCGGTCCGCGCCGCGCGCGTAGGCGGTGAGCGCCAGCGCCGGAATGTCACCGCCCTGGCCCGGCGGCCGGGCGCGCAGCTGACGCACGAACTCGTAGCCGTCGATGTCAGGCATGCCGATATCGGAGATGATCACGTCCGGCTGCCACTCGTCGAGCACGCTCAGCGCCTCGCTGGCGCGCGTGGCGACACGATAGGAAAAGCCGGCTCGCTCGAGAATGGTGCCGAGCATTTCGCGCGTCTCGATATCGTCTTCCACCACCAGCACCCGCACGCCCGCGTTGCTTGCCGTGGCGTATGTGCCCGGCATGCGGTCGGCGATCGGCCGGCGAGGCGTGCCCTCGACGTGGGCGGCGATTGGAAGACTGACGATGAAGGTCGATCCCTTGCCTTCTCCTGCGCTCGTCACGCGAACGCTGCCGCCATGCATCTCGACCACGTGCCGCACGATTGCGAGCCCGAGGCCGAGCCCCATGTGGCGCCGGGTGCTCGTCCCGTTTGCCTGCCTGAAGCGGTCGAAGACGTGCGGCAGGAATTCCGCGGAGATGCCTTCGCCGGTGTCCGCGACGGCGACCTCCGCCTGCTCGCCGCGGCGGCTCAGGGTGATGTCGATGCGCCCCCCGGAAGGCGTGAACTTTACCGCATTGGTGAGCAGGTTCAGGAACACCTGCTGGAGGCGCTGCGCGTCTGCGAGCACGGTGAGGTTCGGTGGCGCGGCGCCAATCGCAACCTGCACGCCCTTCGCCTCTGCGGACGGGCGCTGACTGTCCACGGCGGCTTCGATCACTCCCGCCAGGTCCAGCGGCTGCAGCGACAGACTGAGCTTGCCGCTCACGATGCGGGAGACATCCAGAAGGTCGTCGATGAGCTTGGCCTGCGAGCGCGCGCCCCGGTCGATGGATTCGAGCGCGCGCTGCCGCTGGTTCTCGTCCAGGCGGCCCGAGCGCAGCAGGTGCGTCCAGCCGATGATCGCGTTCATGGGCGAGCGCAGCTCGTGCGAGATGTTCGCGAGGAACTCGTCCTTGAGACGCGTGGCCTCCTCGGCCTGCCGCCGCGCCGCGTGCTCGCGCTCGAAGGCCGCTTCACGCTCGAAGGCAGCGGCCTTCCGATCGCTGATGTCCAGCACGAAGCACATCCACTCATCCTCCGCCTCGGACGCGATGGCGGTCGCGGCCATCATTACCCAGACACGTGAGCCGTCCTTGCGGATGTACTGCTTCTCGAATGGTGCACAGGTGCGACGCGTGCGCAGCTCCATGCGCGCCGCCTCGCTTCGCTCGAGGCTTTCCGGTGGAGTGATGGAGCGCCACGACAGCGGGTTCCGGAGCACCTCCTCGCGGGAATACCCGATCATGCGGAGAAAGGCATCGTTCGCTTCGACGATGTGGTCCCGCTGCACGATGAGCACGCCGATGATGTTGGAGTCGACGAAGCTGCGCCACCGCGCCTCACTCTGCACGAGTCCCCGCTCGGTGCTGTGCAGCCGGAGGAGCACGCGCACGGCCGTGGTGAGCTCGAGCGGCTCCACGGGTTCGGTGAGATAGATCTCCGCTTCACCCTCGGCGCCCGCCGCCCCTTCCTGCGGCGTCACGAATGTGGCCGAGATCTGGATGACGGGAATCGAGCGCGTGAGCGGCTCGGTCTTGATGCGGCGGCAGACCTCGATGCCGCTCATGTCGCGCAGGCTCACGTCCAGCACCACGAGCTGCGGCAGCTGCTCCTGCACGATGCGCAGGGCCTCTGCGCCGCTCGCCGCCTCGAGCACGGTGTATCCGGCCTGACGCAGGACGCGGGATTTCGCGGATCGCGACGACTCTGTGTCGTCGACGTTCAGGATGGTGGCACGTACGTTCTTCACGGGGTGATCTTACAGGCCGTGCCCTGTCAGGAGTCCCCGGGTTGCGTCCTGAAGCTTGAGCCAGTCCGCGGGCAGACCCTGTTCGCTCGACAGGGCGCTCCGTTCGCTGCCGGCGCATGGCACCGAGGAGGGCCATGCAGCGTAGCGGAACGGCGCCCGTCGCCTATGGCCGCCACCGTCCACGGGCGCATTCACATCGACCCGTGGAACGCGAACGTCACGTGGTTCGCAGGGCTCTCACGAGCGCAACGGTGGAAAGAAGCAGCAGCGCGGCGCCCGCGTTATGTGCCGTGGCCAGAGGCAAGGGAAACGCGCGCAGCACCATCGTGATACCGATGAGCAACTGCAAGACCAGCGCCGCGAGCACAGCGTACGCGGCGATGCGCATGCGAGACGTGCCGCCTTGCCATCGCAGCGTGAGAACTGCCGCAAGGATCAGAGCCAGCGTCGCAACAACGGCGCCCAGACGATGCGTGAAATGAATCGCAACGCGAGCCGGATGCTCGAGCACGCCGCCTTCGTAGTTCACGCCGAGCCCGCGCCAGAGGACGAAGGCGTCCTTGTAGTCCATTTCGGGCCACCAGCTGTTCTGGCAGGTGGGGAAATCCGGGCAGGCGACGGCGGAGTAATTGCTGCTGGTCCACCCGCCAAGGGCGATCTGCACGACCAGCGCAATCAGCGCGACGAACGCGAGGCGCCGCGGCGCCGGTGTTCTTGAAGGGTACGCGCTGCCCGCTGACGTGCGAGCGTTGCCCAGGCGAACGCTACCCCGGCTGCCCGACCGCTGAGACAGCCAGAGCCACCACAACATCGAGAGCGTGGTGAGACCGAACAGGAGGTGCAACGTGACGATCAGCGGCTTCAGCTGCCAGGTGACCGTGAGCATTCCCAGAATGCCCTGCACGACCACCGTGACGAGCAGTGCCAGCGCGAGCGGCAGGCTGACGATGCGCTGACGTCGCGTGGCGATGGCATATGCCGCGATCACCACGATGATGATGCCCAGTGTCGATGCGGCATACCGGTGGATCATCTCGCGCCAGGCCTTGCCGACATGCAATGGCGTATTCGGAAAGGCCGCCTGCGCCGCCACGTTCTGCTCGGCGCCGATGGGTGTGAAGTGGCCGTAGCAGCCCGGCCAATCCGGGCAGCCGAGGCCGGCCGCGGTGAGCCGGACATACGCGCCGAGCACCACCACGATGAAGCACAACACGAGCGCCGCGAGCGCAAGACGCCGGATCAGGGTTGAAGTCTGGGAATTTGCGAAAGCATTCATGAAAGATCGAGCCGTCAGCCGATGTGCGAGAGCTTCAGGAGCTTCTTGAGATCCGTGAGCAGGCCCTTCGGCTCGTCGCGGATGTCATAGCGCATCACGAGATTGCCGAGCGGGTCCACGATGAACAGCGAATGCGCGCGATCCGCCTGCGGGAAGGTGTTCAGCAGCTCCTCGGCTTCCGGGCCGCTCGCGTCGATCGCGATGAGGCCGGCGTGCTCGCGTTCGAGGAACTGCATGTCGCAGCAGTTGGCAGTGGCGAGGAACACGCGCGAGACCCGCGTCATCTCGTTGTTCAGCGACAGGCGGGTCTGGCGCATGAAGTACAGCGCCTGCCGGCAGGTCTCGTCGCACTGCCCGTCGCCGATGTAAGCGATCGCCCATTTTTCGCGGAACAGGTTCGCGGGCGCGAAGTCGCCGTTTGCTTCGCGCAGATCCGCCGCGGGGAGCTGGCGGATGGGCTGAAGGAGCTCGCCATGATTCGTGGTGGAGGACGGGCGCCAGTCCGTGCCGTAGTACATCCAGAAGGAGGCGATGAGGGGCAGCAGGAACACCGCCGCCAGCGCGGCGATCGTTCGCAGGTTTCTCGAGACGAGCTGTTTATCCTGAATGTCCGGCATGTGCGGTCTTCTTCAAACCCATGATCACCCACAGCACCACGGCGAGCAGCGCGAACGCCCACCATTGCACGGCGTAGCTCCAATGTCTCATCGCCGGCATCCCCGGCGGCTGCCACTCGCGCACGTACCCGAAGGGGGCTGCCGGGTCGAGCAGCAGGATACGTGACTCGACCCGTCTTCCGAGTGCAGCGCGCAGCTCGTCCGCGTGCGGGAAAGTGGTCACTCGCGGCCAGGGCCCCTGCAACGCCGGCGGCGCACGCCCGCTGGCGAGCCCTTCAATCGGCAACTCGTCCACTCGCCCGGTCAGCTGCACGGAAGCCGGCGCCTCGAACGACACATCCGGCAAGCGATCCCGATATCCCGTGAACGGAATCCAGCCGCGGTTCACGAGCACCGTGTCCCCACCGCTGCGATCGAGTGGCGTGAGCACTTCATAGCCCGGCCGCCCGTTGTGCGTGCGGTTCTCCAGCAGGAACTGGTGCGCGCTGTCCAAGTGCCCTTCCACGATCACCCTCTGAAATCGCTGTGCGCGATCGAGGGATGACGTGCCGAGCGGGACGGCTCGCTCGTTGCCGCGCGCGAACGCTTCGGCCTGTGTGGCACGCAGCTCACCCTTGTTCCACTGCCAGCGTCCCAGACTCACGAAAGCGACGGCTGCCAGCAGCGTGAGCACCGTCATGAGCAACGACGGAGCGAATATCCGGGAGCCGAACGCGATGCGCAGCCGAAGGCTCATGGGAGCGGGATTTGCTAGGCTTTGTCCGTTGGGAACATCGCCCCGGGCGATCGTTTCATACGAGGCCTCCGTTCCCGGCGCGCAAGGGCACGACGTCGACCGACCGCTCCGGCGCACCGGGTCGGCAGGCACGACATCCGGACCAGGCGTTCCTTTCCCGCGGGCACAGGTCTCACGCTGCGCGTCGGCATCGCCGCCCGATGGAAGCTCGCGAAGCCGGCTGCACAACCGATCGGATGAGCCGCAATGGAAAATTGGATCCGCATTCTCGTGATCGTCGTCTTCCTCGGGATTCTGGTGAGCCTGGGGTCCGCGCTGTTTCACCTCACACGCGGCGGCACCCGCCCCCGCACCGATGAGGACTCGCGGAAGATGGCGCGTGCCCTCACCTACCGCATCGGGCTATCCATCGCGCTTTTCCTGCTGCTGATGGCGGCTTGGTATGCCGGGCTCATCGCGCCGCACGGCATTCCGCTGGTGAATCCGTAAGGCAGCGGCATCTGCTGCCCATCTGCTCCGGCCCGGGTGCCGCGGAACGCGCCCGGTGCCGGCAGGAATCACATCGTGTGCCGGCGCGCGCCCGGTGCGAAACGGCGCCGCCGACAGTCTCTCTCATTCACTGGCTCGTCGGGTTACCAGCGGCGGAAAGCGCGACTTTCCGCCGCCGGCCCGGGGGGCGGCGGGCCCCCGCCCCCCCCGCCCGGACCGGGGGGTTTTAAAAAAAACC
>JADGHX010000014.1 GCA_019683695.1 Steroidobacteraceae bacterium | reverse complement strand
CGCTCGCCGCACGGGCGAGCGCACGCCTGCGTGCCCCTTTTCAGCGCGAGGGCCGCTTCCGGAATTTCGGGCGATCGTCGTCGAGGCCGATGTCGTAATCGTCGAAGTCGCTCGTCAGCTCCGCGACGCGCTTGTCTTCGATGATGCGCTCCAGACGACGCCACGCCGGATCGCCGAGCTTCTGGCCGCGGCGCTTGGCAAGATCGAGTTCCTTGGTGACCTGGTCGAGGTCGACGTCTTCCTCGACGGAGGGCGAATCTTCTTCTTCGTCCTCGAAATCGTCCGATTCAGGCTTTTCGCTCATGGTGAACGAGATCAGTTGGTCAACGACTTCGGTTGGCAACTTTGGCGGGCCGGAAATTAATTCGATTCACGGCGTTCTGCAACGGGCGGCGTTGCACCTTTTCGGCGACACAGGCGCGTCGGTTGGAGCGACCGCGGCGGGTCCGTTTGGAGAAAGTCCTGTCGGCTTTTTTCAGGACAACGCTGCCGGTTGCGCCATCAAAGAGGCGCACGTTGGCGCCGGCCCGCGCCGCGCATCGGCACACGTGCCCGGGACGCTAGTGAATGAGTTGGTTCAGCTGGAAGATCGGCAGGAGCATTGCAAAAACGATGCCCATGACGAACAGGCCCATGGTGATGATGAGCAGCGGCCCGAGGAGCCCCACCATCGCAGCGATCAAGCCATCGAGCTCGCGTTCCTGGCTCACCGCGGCGCGCTCCAGCATGCTGTCCAGCTCGCCGCTTGACTCACCGCTCGAGATCAGGTGGATGGTCATCGGCGGGAACAGCTTGCTTTGCGCGAGCGAACGCCCGATGGGCGCGCCCTCACGCACGCGCTGTGCCGCTTCCCGCACGGCATCCCGCATCGGGAGATTGGTGACCACGTCTCCGGCGATTCGCAATGCCTCGAGCACCGGGACGGAGCTGCCGGACAGAATGCTCAGCGTGCGTGTGAACCGCGCCGTGTTGAAGCCGCGGGCGAGCTTGCCTACCAGCGGCATGCGCAGCTGAAACCGGTGCCACCGGCGGCGCGCGTCGGGGTTGCGCAGCCAGCGAGCAAACAGGAACCCGGCCGCAACGAGCGCCACGATGAGCCACAGCCCGTAGTCGCGGAAGAAGTCGCTCGTGGTGATGAGCATGCGCGTGATGAGCGGGAGCTGTTTGTCGCTCGACTCGAAGACTTCCACCACCTTCGGCACGACGTACACCAGAAGTCCGGAGACGATGCCGAAGCACATGATCGTGAGCACGATCGGATAGAGCATCGCTCCGAGGATCTTCTGCCGGATCTGC
This sequence comes from Steroidobacteraceae bacterium, assembly GCA_019683695.1. Taxonomy (GTDB): domain Bacteria; phylum Pseudomonadota; class Gammaproteobacteria; order Steroidobacterales; family Steroidobacteraceae; genus JADGHX01. The sequence goes on along the minus strand of JADGHX010000014.1, from coordinate 45,125 downwards.
TCGCGATTCTCGGTGTAGTCCGCGAGGCGCTCCATGATCTCGTCGAGATGCCCGGTCTGCTCACCTGCCGATACCGTGGCGCGGTAGATTTCCGGGAACACGCGCGGAAACTCCCCGAGACCATCGGCCAGCGTGTGGCCTTCCATCACCCGCGATCGCACGCCGAGGACGATGCTCTGGATGCGAGGCTTCTCCGTCTGCTGCGACACGGCCAGTAACGCTTCCTCGAGCGGCAGCCCGGCACGGACCAGTGTGGCGAGCTGCCGGGTGAAGAGCGCGAGGTCCGCCGCGGACACGCGCCGCACGAGGGAGAACTTCTTCTGCTGTGTGGCTTCCTTCTGCGCGACCTCCGTGACCGATACCGGCAGAAGCTGCCGTTCGCGCAACAGCTGACGCACGTGGCGCGCGGTGTCGCCTTCCAGAATGCCTTTGCGCTCGCGGCCCCCCGCATCCAGTGCGGTGTATTCAAATGCACCCATACGTGTGTGGTTGGCTCAGCGCAATATCCGCATGTGCTTCTGCTCCGTGCCAGGTGGGCAGCGTCGTGCCTTCGCCAGCCGGCAACGAAGCCTGTTGTCGAATCGACCTAGTCCTCTCGCGTGACGCGCAGCACTTCTTCTATGGTGGTTTCGCCCTTCAGAACCTTTGCCCGGCCGTCGTCGCGGATGGAGGGCGTCAGCGTACGGGCGTAGCGCTCGAGCTCGTGCTCGGCGGCGCCATCGTGGATCATCGTGCGCATCTGGTCATCCACCACGACCAGCTCGTAGATGCCGGTACGCCCCCGATACCCGCCGGTGGGGTCGCGCCCCGGGCGGTACAGGGTGGGGGACACCTCGCCGTCCTTCAGATTGAGCAGGCGCCGTTCGTACTCGCCGGCCGTGAAGGGCACGCGGGTCTCCGGGTTCAGCACGCGCACGAGGCGCTGCGCCACCACGCCGATGAGGCTCGAGGAGAGCAGGAACGGCTCGATGCCCATGTCCCGCAAACGGGTCACCGCGCCCACGGCCGTGTTCGTGTGCAACGTCGAGAGCACGAGGTGGCCGGTGAGGCTCGCCTGCACGGCGATCTGCGCCGTCTCGAGGTCGCGGATCTCGCCGACCATCACGACGTCCGGGTCCTGGCGGAGGATGGCGCGCAGGCCACGGGCGAATGTCATCTCCACCTTGGTGTTCACCTGCGTCTGGCCGATGCCGTCGATGTAGTACTCGATCGGGTCCTCGACCGTCATGATGTTGCGGGTGTTGTCGTTCAGGCGCTCGAGCGCGGCATAGAGCGTGGTCGTCTTGCCGGAGCCCGTGGGGCCTGTCACCAGCAGAATGCCGTGCGGCTTGAAGATGAGCTCGTCGATGAGCTTCGCGGTCTGCGGCTCCATGCCGAGGGAGTGCAGGTCCAGCCGTCCGGCCTGCTTGTCGAGCAAGCGAAGCACGACGCGCTCGCCATGGCCCGACGGGATCGTGGACACGCGCACGTCCACCGCACGACCGGCAATTCTCAGGCTGATGCGTCCGTCCTGGGGCAGGCGCTTCTCGGCAATGTCCAGCTTCGACATGACCTTGATGCGCGAAACCACCAGGGGAGCCACTGCGCGCTTGGACTGCAGCACCTCGCGGAGCACGCCATCCACGCGGAAGCGGATGACCAGCCGGTTCTCGAACGGCTCGATGTGAATGTCCGACGCGTTTTCCTTCACCGCCTGCGTCAGCACGGCGTTGATCAGGCGGATGATCGGCGCGTCATCTTCGCTTTCCAGCAGGTCCGCTTGCTCCGGCAGCTCCTGGGCGAGGTGCGCAAGGTCCGTCGTGTCCTCGAGGCCCTCGGCCGCCTGCATCGCATCCGACCCGGCTTCGTACGCCGAGCGCAGCAGAACATCGAACGTCGCCTCATCGACACGCTCGATTTTCAGCGGCGTGCGCAGGTAGCGGCGCACCTCGGCGATCGCAAGCGGCGGGGTGTCGGGACGGCAGGCGCATTCGGCCGTGCCGTTCACGAAGCGCTTCACGACGACACCGTGTCGCTTCGCGAACGCGAAGGACAGTCTGCGCTCAGGCGCGGTGATCGTGGCGACGTCGTTCATGTGAGATCCAAGCTCCTCAGCCGGGCGGTCGCTCCGGTTGCGCCTCGGCCTCCGGCTGCGGAGGGGGCGTTGCGGGCGGCGTGGGCGCCGGCGTGGCCTGCGGCGCCGGCGCCGGCGCCGGCTGCGGTTGCGCCTGCGGCTCCGTGCCTTGCGGCTGATCCTGCGATGGGGTTTGCGACTGATTCTGTGAGTCGACTTTCTCGTCCGGCGTTCCGGTGCCCGGCGCCGGCAGCGGCGGGGCAGGCGGCAGCTGCGGCTTCTTCACGCCGGGCAGAAGCGGGAGCAGCTCGCGACGGTTGGTCTTCTTCTGCTGGTCCAGCATGTAGTTGTACTTGGCGTCCGTCTCGAAGGCGGCCTGCACGCCATCGCGCAGGATCTTCGGACGGATGAACACCATGAGGTTGTTCTTCGTGGCCCGTGAGTCACGCGACTTGAACGCGAGCCCGAGCAGCGGGATGCGCCCGAGGAACGGCACGCGCTGCTCGCCCTTCGTCTCGCTGTCGGAAATCAGGCCGCCGAGCACCACGATGCCGCCATCCTCGATCATCACGTTCGTGCTGATCGTGCGCTTGTTCGTGATGAGGTCCACGGCGCCCGTGGAGCTGGGGGCGAGACTCGAGCTTTCCAGCTCGATCTTCATCATGATCGTGTCCCCACCGCTCAGCTGCGGGGTGACCTTCAGAATCGTGCCGACCTCTTCGCGCTGGATGGTCTGGAAGGGGTTGACCGCGCCCTGAGCCGCGCCGGTGCTGGTGAACTGGCCGGTGAGGAAGGGCACCTCCTGCGCCACCTTCAGCTCCGCTTCCTGGTTGTCCATCGTGACGGCGGAGGGCGTGGCGATCAGGTTCGCGTTCGCGTCGTTGCGGATGGCGCGCAACATCGCAGCGAAATTCACTCCGGTGTTGGCGATGCGGCCGATGCCGAACGTGCTGCCGAGCGGCGCGGTGACGCCGGCGGAGGCGGCGGCTTGCGGATCGTTGACGATCTGGGCGAGATCGACGATCGAGGTCCCGCTCACCGGATTGATGAACGTGCCGAGCGGAATGCGCGTGTCATCGTCCTGGGACCAGGCGGCCCAGTTCACGCCGAGCGCGGCGCTCTTGTCTTCGTTCACCTCGACGATGATCGCTTCCACCAGCACCTGCATGCGGCGGATGTCGAGCTTGTCGATGATCTGGTTCAGCGCACGCATCGTCTTCGGCTGCGCCGTGATGACGAGCGCGTTCGTGTCGGCATCGGCCCAGATCATGGCGGCGCGGTCGGCCTGCGCCTGTGGGGACTGCTGCTGGCCTTGCTGGCCGGGCTGCGCCTGCGCGATGCCCGTGAGCTGCTCTTTCAGCTTCGGAGCGATCTTCTCCGCATCCGCGTAGCGCAGGTAACGCACCTGCGTATCACCGCCTTGTTGCAGCGGCGTGTCGAGATGGGCAATGAGCGTCTTGATGCGCAGGCGCTGCGACGGGTCCCCGCTCACGAGCACGCTGTTGGAGCGGTCATCCGCGACCAGTTTCATGGGGTTGGCGCCGCCTTCCTGCGCCTGCTGCTGCTGGAAGAGCGTGGTGATCACGCGGACGATCTCGGCGGCCGAGGCGTTCTGGAGCGGGATGATCTCCACGTCCGAGTCGCCGGCCTGATCGATGCGCCGGACGATTCGCTGGATGCGGTTCACGTTCGCGGCGCGATCCGAAATGATGAGGATGTTCGAGGGCTGATAGGCCGCCAGATGCCCGTTCTGCGGGACGAGCGAACGCAGGATCGGCACGAGCTGCGCCGCGTTCACGTTGTTCACCTGGATGACCTGCGTGACCATCTCGTCGACGCCCCTGGTGCGGTCCGGCAGGTCGTTGCCGGGCATGGTGCGCGCGGCGGCGTCCGGCACGATCTTGATGACATCCCCCGCAGGCAGCGCCACGAACCCGTGCACCTGGAGGATCGACAGGAACGCCTCGTAGAAGGCGTCCGGCGACATGGGCGTGGAGGAAAACATCGTCACCTGCGCGCGCACGCGAGGCTCGATGATGAAGGTCTTGCCCGTTGCGGCACCGACCGCCTCGGCGATCTGCTGGATATCCGCGTCCTTGAAGTTGGGGGTGATCCGCTGGCCGGGCTGTTGTGCGGACCCCGGCGCAGCCGCGATCACCAGCGCCGCGGCCAAGGCGAAGACCCGTGCGCGGCTGAGTGCGACGAGACCGTTCAATTTCATTCAGTCAGTCCTATCAGCGCCGGCCCGTGCCGGCGCTGGCGTGCCTCTATCATTCTTCGCGCCCCCCGGGGGGCGCGACATCTTCGGGCGCGGGTGCGGCTTCGCCGGGCGGTGAGGCCGGCGAGCCATCTCCTTCGGCGCCGAGGAGCTGTTCCGCTTCCTGAGCCACCATGGCGAGGTTCAGGGGAACATCCTGCTGCCGTCCGTTGCGAACCACGGTGACCAGCGCCTCGCTCGAACTACCGAGCGTGGCAAAGATCTCCTGGCCGCGCGCCGGGTCATCCAGCGGCGTGCCATTGATGGCGGTGACCAGATCGCCCGGGCGCAGGCCGAGGCGTATGAACGCCTGACGGTTGCGTCCGGGGTAAACGCGATAGCCCCGTTGCTTGCCCTGCGCGAACACGGGCTGTGGTCGCATGATGTCCGAGAGGATGCCCGGCTGGCTCGAGACGAGCTGACGCATGCGGTCCACCACCGGGCTTTCGGTCGGCAGACGGGCCACGGGCGGCGGCGCCGCCGGGGCACCCGTGCTCTGGCGCGGCAGCGTGAGGGACTCGAGCGTGCCGTTGCGGTCCAGAATGACCTTGTCGTTGAGCACCGAATGCAGCTTCACGCCGCCCGGCACGGTGTCGCCGACCGCGTAGACCTTCGTGGAGGCCGCATTCTCCCCCAGAATGGCGAGGCCCTGACGTGGATCGTTTGCTGCAATGATTCCCGTGAGCACGAGCGGTATGCTGGTGCGTGGCGCGTCTGCCGCGTTGGCGACCGCTGCAGGTTTCGCGGCGCCGAAGAGCCCGCTGTTGGCGATCGCAGCCACGTTCACGCGTGGCGCGGGTGGCGGTGGCGGAGCGGCTGGCGCGGAACTTGCGGCGGGATTTGCCGCGTTTCCACCTGTGAGGTCGGTCACGATGAGGGCCGCCTGCACGCCAAGCGCGAGCGCGAGCACCCAGGTGGCGATGCGCGGGCCGTGCACCAGCACGATCTCGCGCCACCTCTGCGGCGCTGGCAGATTCTCGAGCCAGGATGCGGCGTTCATCGGCAGGAAGGATCCCCGATCAGGTGAGAGAAGGCGCCACGGCGCGCCGCGCGGCAAGCGTGCCGGCCGCGCGCGCCGGCGACATCATACGAGTGTGCCAAGTGTGCTCTCAAGCAATTGTTTTCTTTCGGTAAACTCGGTCACTGTTTCGACTGCTTGTGTTGCCGATTGGCGACCCCTATAAAGGCCACCATGTCCGACCCGCAGATCGCACGTCCCGACATCGGCGTTGTCGTTGAAGAAGCGCGCCCGCAGGTCAAGCAACCGCCCCTGTATCAGGTCGTTCTCTTGAACGACGACTACACGCCGATGGAGTTCGTCGTCGACGTGCTCGAAAAGTTCTTTGCGCTGAATCGCCCCACGGCGACGCGCATCATGCTGGAGGTCCACACGAAGGGTAAGGGTGTCTGCGGAGTCTTCACATACGAGATCGCTGAAACTAAGGTAGCGCAGGTGACCACCTACGCACGCGACAATCAGCATCCGCTGATGTGCACACTCGAAGAGGCCTGACGCCTTCGGAAGGTTTCAATCGTGCTGTCCAACGAGCTTGAATACTGTCTCAACGATGCGTTTCACCAGGCGCGTGAAGCTCGTCACGAGTACCTCACCGTAGAGCATCTGCTGCTCGCCATCCTCGACACGCCCAAGGTGCGCGAGATCCTGCGCGCATGCGGCGCGGATCTGGCCAAGCTCAAGCAGGAGGTGAAGGAGCACATCGAGCAGTCCACGCCGCGCATCGATGAGTCCGAGGAGCGCGAGGTGCAACCCACGCTGGGCTTCCAGCGCGTGCTGCAGCGGGCGCTCTTTCATGTGCAGTCGAGCGGCAAGAAGGAAGTCGGCGTCGCCAACATCCTGGTGTCGATCTTCAGCGAGAAGCAGAGTCACGCCGTGTACCTGCTGAACCGCCAGCACGTCACCCGGCTCGACGTCACGAATTACATCTCCCACGGCCTCTCGAAGATCGCGGACGAGAAGACCTCCGACAAGGACGAGTCGCAGGGCGATGGCGAGCGCGATCCGGAAAGCGGCGGCAGCGCGCTCGAGAAGTACACCACCAATCTCAACCGCATGGCGCAGGAAGGCCGCATCGATCCCCTGATCGGCCGCAAGCTCGAGGTGGAACGCACCATCGAGATTCTCTGCCGCCGGCGCAAGAACAATCCGCTGTACGTCGGCGAAGCCGGCGTCGGCAAGACGGCCATCGCGGAAGGCCTCGCCCGGTTGATCGTCGAGGGCAAGGTGCCCGAGGTGCTGACGGACTGCACCATCTACGCGCTCGACATGGGCTCGCTCATCGCGGGCACGAAGTACCGCGGCGATTTCGAAAAGCGTCTGAAGAGCGTCATCACGGAGCTGAAGAAGCAGCCCGGCGCCATCCTGTTCATCGACGAGATTCACACGGTGATCGGTGCGGGGGCGGCCTCGGGCGGCGTCATGGACGCGTCGAACCTCATCAAGCCCGTGCTCACGAACGGCGAGATCCGCTGCATCGGCTCCACCACGTATCAGGAATACCGCGGCATCTTCGAGAAGGACCACGCGCTCGCGCGTCGCTTCCAGAAGATCGATGTGGCAGCGCCCAGCGTGGCCGAAACCATCGAGATCCTCATGGGGCTCAAGAGCCGCTTCGAGGAGCATCACGGTGTCAAGTATGCGGACGAGGCGCTGAAGGCCGCTGCAGAGCTCGCCGAGCGGCACATCAACGAACGACATCTGCCGGACAAGGCCATCGATGTGGTGGACGAGGCCGGTGCGCGGTTGCGCCTGAAGCCGCTCGCGGAACGCGAGACCGTGGTCGAGGTGCGGCACGTGGAAGACGTCGTTGCGCGCATGGCACGCATTCCGGCGAAGACAGTCTCGACCTCCGACCGCGAGATCCTCAAGAACCTCGAGCGCAATCTGAAGCTCACCATCTTCGGGCAGGACAAGGCGATCGAAGCGCTGGCCGCGGCCATCAAGATGGCGCGCTCGGGCCTCGGCGACAATCGCAAGCCTGTCGGCAGCTTCCTCTTTGCAGGCCCGACCGGTGTCGGCAAGACGGAAGTGACCCGGCAGCTCGCGCTCGTCATGGGCGTCGAGTTCCTGCGGTTCGACATGTCCGAATACATGGAGCGCCACACGGTGTCGCGCCTCATCGGCGCGCCTCCGGGATACGTGGGCTTCGATCAGGGTGGCCTGCTCACCGAGGCGATCACCAAGCACCCGCACTGCGTGCTGCTGCTGGACGAAATCGAGAAGGCCCACCCGGACGTCTTCAACCTGCTGCTGCAGGTCATGGACCACGGCACGCTCACGGATAACAACGGGCGCAAGGCAGACTTTCGCCACGTGATCATCGTCATGACGACGAATGCCGGCGCCCAGGAGATGGCGCGCCCGTCCATCGGCTTCACGCAGGCGGACAACGCCAGCGACGGCATGGAGGCCATCCGGCGGCTCTTCTCACCGGAGTTCCGCAACCGGCTCGACGCCATCATCCAGTTCAACCCGCTGGATACGGCCACGATCGAGCGCGTCGTGGACAAGCTCATCGTCGAAGTGGAGTCGCAGCTCGAGCAGAAGGGCGTGCAGATCGCGCTGGACGATGCGGCACGGCGCTGGATCGCCCAGAAGGGCTACGACCCGAAGATGGGCGCCCGCCCGATGGCTCGCGTCATCCAGGAGCACATCAAGCGGCCCCTCGCCGAGGAGCTGCTGTTCGGGCAGCTCACGGGCGGTGGCGTGGTGCGCATCTCGGTGTCGAAGGACGGCTCGAAGCTCGAGCTCGATTGCACGCCCGCGCAGCTGCCTGAAGTCACGGCCTGAGGCGGCCGCCCGGGCCTGTCGGGCCCAAGGCACGATGACCGCCGGCACCGGATACCCTCCGGTGCCGGCATTTCATTTGCGGGAAAGCGTGCGGCGGCTTCAGCGACCGCGGTAGATGATGCGGCCCTTCGTGAGGTCGTAGGGCGTCATCTCGACGGTGACCTGGTCACCCGTCAGGATGCGGATATAGTTCTTGCGCATCTTGCCCGAGATGTGCGCGTTGACCACGTGGCCGTTCTTGAGCCTTACGCGGAAGGTGGTATTGGGCAGGGTCTCGACGACCTCGCCCTCCATCTGAATCGCATCTTCTTTTGCCATACAACCCTACGGGCCCGGGGGCCGCGAATCATGCATAAACGAGTCGCGCAATGCAATTTGCCTGAGCCGCTCCGGCTGCGGACACGCACCTCGCGCGTCAGCGAGTGAGCCGCGCTGTACCCGCTGCGGCTCGGCCCGGCCACGGGGCTTTCCGGGAGTCAACCCCGCGAGGTGTCCGGCGGTTCCGGCCGCGCCATCGGGCGCGGGTCGAGCGTCGCGTGCTTGCGGAGCAGGGCCTGAAACTGGCCCCGCGGGATGCGGCGGCTCCCGAGGCTCTCGAGATGACTCGAGGCCATCTGACAATCGATTACCACGATGCGCTCGGCCAGGCAGATCTCCACGAGCCGCGCGAGCGCAACCTTCGAGGCATCGCGCTCGCGGCTGAACATGGACTCGCCGAAGAACACGCTACCTAACCGCACACCGTAAAGCCCGCCGACGAGCCGGTCGTCCTTGTACGTTTCCACGCTGTGTGCGTAGCCGCGCCGGTGCAGCTCGACATAGGCGGCGAGCATCTCGGGCGTGATCCACGTGCCCGCACTGTGCGGCCGCGGCGCAGCGCACCCTTCTATCACGCCGCGGAAATCGCGGTCGATCACGACTTCGAAGCCGCCGTTCCGGATGCGCTTCGCGAGAGAGCGGGTGCAGCGGAATTCTTCGGGAAACAGCACGGCCCGCGGGTCGGGGGACCACCACAGCACGGGTTGCCCCGGGGAATACCACGGGAAGATGCCGCGCTTGTACGCGGCCAGCAGCCGCGCCGTCGAGAGGTCCCCGCCGGCGGCGAGCAGGCCCGGGGGCTCATCGAGCGCGCGCTCGAGAGGCGGAAACCACTCCGGCTCGTCCTGCGGCGAGAGCCATGTGATGGTTTTCATCGCTCGTCCACTCAAAAACTCGCCCGCGGCGATTTCCGGCTAAGCGTTGCGATAGGGCACGTGCGCACGCACCTCGTCCGCATAGGCGTCGACCGCCGCGCCTTCCCGGTCCAGGTAATCATCGATCGCGGCCCGGAAGCGCGGGTCCGCAATGAAATGCGCGGACCACGTGATCGCCGGCTCGAAGCCGCGCGCCACCTTGTGCTCGCCCTGGGTGCCCGGCTCGAAGCGTTGCAGGCCGTGCTCGATGCAGTACTCCACGCCCTGGTGGTAGCACGTTTCGAAATGCAGGCTGTGGTACTCCGCTTCGGCGCCCCAGTACCGGCCGAACAAGGTGTCAGTGCTGCGGAAGAATATCGCCGCCGCGACCGGCCGGCCGGAGTGCAGCGCCACCTTCACCATCAGCGCATCGCCGAGCGTACGGGCGATCTCGGCGAAGAACGCGCGCGACAGATACGGCTCGTGGCCGTGGCGCAGGAACGTGTCCCGGTGAAAGGCATGCACGCGATCGAGGAGCCGCCCATCCAGCTCGGGCCCGGAGACGGTGCGGAAGGTGATGCCGGCTTCGGCGACGCGCCGGCGCTCGCGACGCGCCTTCTTGCGCTTCTCCGCCGTGAATGTCTCGAGGAAGTCCTCGAATGTGGCGTAGCCCCGGTTGGTCCAGTGAAACTGGCAGTCCCGCCGCAGCAGCCAACCGGCGCGCTCGCAGGCCGCGCGGTCGCTCTCATCGAGGAAGAGGGCGTGTGCGGAGGAGAGCGAGTGCTCCTCCGTGTACGCCTCGATGGCGTCGAGCAGCTTCCGGGCGGTTGATGCGGGATCCAGCCCTCTGCGCACGAGCAGACGTGCACCGGTCGCCGGCGTGAAGGGCACGGCGATGGTGAGTTTCGGGTAGTAGTCGAGGCCCACGCGCGCGTAGGCCTGGGCCCAGCTGAAGTCGAAGACGAATTCACCGTAGGAATGGGACTTCGCATACGCCGGTGCCGCGGCCGCGAGCCCGTGGGCATCTGACAGGGTGATGTAGCGGGGCTCCCAGCCCGTGCGCCCGCCGACACAACCCGTGTGCTCCAGCGCCGAGAGGAATTCGTGGCGCAGGAACGGCACCTCCGTGCCGTTCAGCGCATTCCACTGCTCCGGGTCGAGATCGGTGATGCGTTTATGGACCGCGCTCCGCATCGCTGGGGTTATACCGCGTCGAGCCGCTCCAGATACTTGTCTGCGTCTAGCGCAGCCATGCAGCCGGAGCCGGCCGAGGTGATCGCCTGGCGATACACGCTATCGGCGACATCGCCTGCGGCGAAGACGCCGGGCACGCTGGTGGCCGTGGCATCGCCTTCGGTGCCGCTTTTCACCTTGATGTAACCATCGTCGCGCATCGCGAGCTGCCCGGCGAAGATGCTGGTATTGGGCGTGTGGCCGATCGCAATGAACAGCCCCGTGACCGCGATCTCGGAAAGCTTCCCATCGCTCACGCTTCGCAGGCGCACGCCGGTGACGCCCTGATCATCGCCCAGCACCTCATCGACGGTGTGATTCCAGATGACGGTCATCTTGCCCGCCTGCACGCGCTCGAAGAGACGGTCCTGCAGGATCTTCTCCGCTCGCAGCTTGTCGCGGCGATGGATGAGCGTGACGTGCGACGCGAGATTCGAGAGATACAGCGCTTCCTCGACGGCCGTGTTCCCTCCGCCGACGACGGCGACGCGATGATTGCGGAAGAAGAACCCATCGCACGTGGCGCAGGCGGACACGCCGCGCCCCCGGTACTTCTCTTCGGAGGGCAGGCCGAGGTACTTGGCGGCCGCGCCCGTGGCGATGATCAGCGCCTCGCAGGTGTAGGCGCCCGAGTCGCCCCACAGCTGGAACGGGCGGGTGGAGAGGTCCACCTTCTGGATGTGATCGTTCACGATCTGGGTCGCGAACCGCTCCGCGTGGGCTCGCATGCGCTCCATGAGCGCGGGCCCCTGCAGCCCGTGCACGTCGCCCGGCCAGTTGTCGACGTCTGTGGTGGTCATCAGCTGCCCGCCTTGTTCCAGGCCCGTGATGAGCAGTGGCTGACGATTGGCTCGCGCGGCGTAAACCGCGGCGCTGTAGCCTGCGGGACCCGACCCAAGGATGATCAGGCGGCTGTGGCGTGGTGTCCTCATGAAGCCCTGTCGTGTGATGGAAACATGTCTGCCGGCCGGAGCGCGCTCCGGAAGGGCGGTAATGGTAGCAACTATGGCGGCGTACAAGCCGCACTCCACCCGAAGCGTGCCCTCCGTCGAGCGGCTGGGCTCGCGTCGCGATCCTGACGCGATCCGTGCGCCGCGAGCGCGCTTTGCGCGCGAAATGAAGGCATGGGGCTGTCCCGGGAAGGTGAGGCTGGCTACGATGCCTGCTGTCGGCCGACGGGCGCCCGGGACAATTCGCCTATAATTTCGCGCGCTCTGGATATTCTTTCGGGAACTCAACAATTTGGCTGAATCGTCCGCTCCGGCCCGCAACTCGGTGAAGTTCACGGCCGCCGTCGCCCGCGGGCTGCGCGAGAGCGCCGCCATTGCCATCGCGGTGGTGGCGATCGTCCTGTTCGTCGCGCTGGCGACCTACGATCCGCAGGACTCCGGCTTCTCGTTCGCAGGAGACTCCACGGAGGTGCACAACCGCGTGGGTCCGCTGGGCGCCTGGTTTGCGGACGTGCTGTTCTTCCTCTTCGGGAAACCGGCGTTCCTGTTTCCCGTCATGCTGGCCGCGTGGTGCTGGACGCTGTTCCGCAGACGCAAGGCGGAAGAGCGCGGCTCGCGCGCGAACACGGCCGTTCGGGTGGCGGGCTTTGCGCTCGTGCTCATCTCGAGCTGTGCACTCGCGACGCTGCATTGGGATCCGGGCGCGCTGCGCCAGACGGCCGGTGGCGTGGTCGGGCGCCTTGCGGGCGAGGGGCTCGCGTCGGGTCTGCATTTTCTCGGCGCCACGCTGCTGATGATGGCCGCGTGGATGGCCGGTGCGTCACTCGCATTCGGCGTCTCCTGGCTCACCGTGATGGATCGCCTCGGCGCATGGACGTGGCGCGGCATCGGATGGCTGCGCTCGCGCTGGGCCGCCAAGCGCGATGTGGCGCAAGGCCGAGAGCGCAAGCAGGCGCGCCAGGAAGCGGCGAAGACCGAACAGAAGAAATCGGCCACGCGGACGCCGCCGAAGATCGTGGCGGCGCCGCCCGTCGTGGAGAAGAGCGAGCGGGTGGAGAAGGAGCGGCAGGTCCCGCTCTTCGAATCGCCGACCAAGGCCGGCGAGCTGCCTGCGCTGAGCCTGCTCGATGACCCGCCGCCCGCGGAGCCGAGCTACTCGGCTGAAGCGCTGGAGGCGCTGTCGCGGCTCGTGGAAATGAAGCTCAAGGACTTCGGCATCGAGGTCGAAGTGGTGGCCGTGCAGCCGGGGCCCGTGGTCACGCGCTTCGAGCTGCGCCCGGCGCCGGGCGTGAAGGCGAGCGCCATCACCAGCCTTGCGAAGGACCTTGCACGCGCCCTTGCGGTGCTGAGCGTGCGCGTGGTCGAGGTGATTCCCGGCAAGAACGTGATGGGCCTCGAGATCGCGAACGAGAAGCGCGAGATCGTCACGCTGGGCGAGATCATTCGCTCGAAGGCCTACGACGAAATGAATTCGCCGCTCGCGCTCGCGCTGGGCAAGGACATCGGCGGCCAGCCCATGGTGGCGGATCTCACGCGCATGCCGCACCTGCTCATCGCGGGCACCACCGGGTCCGGCAAGTCCGTGGCGATCAACGCGATGGTGCTCTCGCTGCTCTACAAGAGCACGGCCGAGCACGTGCGCATGATCATGATCGACCCGAAGATGCTCGAGCTCTCCGTGTACGAGGGCATTCCGCATCTGCTCGCGCCGGTTGTCACGGACATGAAGCAGGCTGCGAATGCGCTGCGCTGGTGCGTGGTCGAGATGGACCGGCGGTACCGGCTCATGGCCGCGCTCGGCGTGCGCAACATCGTGGGCTTCAATCGCAAGGTGAAGGAGGCGAACGACGCGGGCAAGCCGATCCTGGACCCGGTGATGATGGAGATGGCGTCGAACGACCCGACGTTCGATCAGAGCAAGATCCCGCACCTCATCCCGCTGCCGTACATCGTCGTGATCATCGACGAGCTGGCCGATCTCATGATGATCGTCGGCAAGAAGGTGGAAGAGCTGATTGCGCGCCTTGCCCAGAAGGCACGTGCCTCAGGCATTCACCTCGTGCTCGCCACACAGCGCCCGTCGGTGGACGTGATCACCGGTCTCATCAAGGCGAACATCCCCACGCGCATTGCGTTTCAGGTGTCCTCGCGTGTGGACTCGCGCACCATTCTCGACCAGATGGGCGCCGAGACGTTGCTCGGCCACGGTGACATGCTCTACCTGCCCGCCGGCACCTCGCTTCCCACGCGCTGCCACGGCGCGTTCGTCTCGGACCAGGAGGTGCATCGCGTCGTCGCCTCGCTCAAGCAGGACACGCCGCCGAACTATATCGAGGACGTGCTGTCAGGACCGAAGACCCCGATCCCGGGCATTTCGGCGGACAATGGCGACGAAGGGGTCGGCGGTGTCCCCGGCGACGAGCAGGACGCCTTGTACGACGAGGCCGTGAAGATCGTCACTCAGGAGCGCAAGCCATCCATTTCCTACGTCCAGCGCCGGCTGAAGATCGGCTACAACCGCGCAGCCCGGCTCCTCGAGCAGATGGAAGCCGCGGGGGTCGTCGGCCCCCTGCAACCCAACGGCTCGCGCGAGGTGCTCGCGCCCGCGCCCGCGTCGGATTGAGCATGAAACTTGCGTCCCGCGCCTTCGTCCTGGGCGTGCTGCTCGTCGCGACCCGGATCGCGGGCGCCGCAGAAGCCGCGACGCCGCTCGACCGTTACATCGACGGGCTCACCACGCTGCGTGCAAGATTCACGCAGACCGTGAAGGATGCTCATGACAAGGTGGTGGACCGCACCCGCGGCACGCTCGTGGTCTCGCGCCCGGGCAAGTTCCGGTGGGACGTGAAGTCGGGCTCCGGCGACAATTCTGCGGGGCAGCTGCTCGTGGCGGACGGCAAGAACGTGTGGTTCTTCGACCGCGATCTCGAGCAGGTGACCGTGAAGCCGATCGATGCGGCCCTGTCCGCCACGCCCGCCATGCTCCTGTCTTCCGGGACGGAGGTGCTGGAGAACTTCCGGCTCACGCCGGCCGGCACCCGCGACGGCCTCGACTGGGTGCTGGTCGAGCCGAAGCAGAACGAGGCCGATTTCCGGCGCGCCCTGTTCGGATTCAGGAAAGGACAACTCGAGCGCATGATCATCGACGACCGTCTCGGGCAGACCGCCACCATCGATTTCGAGAGCGTCACGCGCAATGCGCGGGTGTCTCCCGACGAGGTGAGCTTCACGCCCCCGCCCGGGGCGGACGTGATCGGAACGCCGGCATCGTGAGCGTCGAAACCGCATGGCTCGCGCAGCCCAAGCTGCGCTTTGCGCGATTGTGGTGGGCGCTCGGATGGGTGCTCGTCGCGGTCATCGTCACCACCAGCCTCGAGCGCAACACGCCTTCGTTCACGCACGACATGAACGACAAGGTGCTGCATTTCCTCGGATACTCCTCGCTTGCCCTTTGGTTCGGCGCGCTGGCGCGGCGTTCCCGGTATGTTGTGGTGGGCACGCTGCTCATCCTGCTCGGTGCCGCCCTCGAGGTGGCGCAGGGTTTCATGGGGATCGGGCGCACGGCGGACTGGCGCGACCTGCTTGCGAACTCCCTGGGTGTCGTCGTCGGGCTGGCCGTGTGCTATGCCGGCCTCGGAATGTGGATGGTGTGGGTGGAGCGCCTCTTCCGGCTGCAGAAGTAGTCGCCGTCGTGGAACCTGCAAACCGCATGTCTTCGCCCATGCGCCCGCTCGCGGATCGCATGCGGCCCCGCTCGCTCGACGAGTTCATCGGGCAGAAGCATCTGCTGGCGCCGGGCAAGCCGTTGCGCGCCGCGATCGAGGCGGGGCAGCTGCATTCGCTGATCCTGTGGGGCCCGCCAGGCACCGGTAAAACGACGCTCGCGCGGCTCATGGCGGAGCGCTCGAACGCGCAGTTCCTGGCGCTGTCGGCCGTGATGGCGGGCGTGAAGGACATTCGCGCGGCCGTCGAGCAGGCGCGGGAGGCCCGTGCCCGCAACGGCCGGCCCACCGTGCTGTTCCTGGACGAGGTGCACCGCTTCAACAAGGCCCAGCAGGACACATTCCTGCCGTATCTCGAGGATGGCACGCTCATCTTCATCGGCGCGACGACCGAGAATCCCTCGTTCGAGGTGGTGAGTGCGTTGCTCTCCCGCGCGCGCGTGTACGTGCTGCGCGCCCTGCAGCCCGAGGACATCGCCGGTGTGCTGAAGCGGGCGCTGGCCGACGAGGAACGCGGCCTCGGCAGGGAGCGGCTCGATATCGAACCTGCGGCGCTCGACCTCATTGCCCGTGCCGCCGATGGCGATGCGCGACGTGCGCTCAACATGCTCGAGCTCGCTGCAAGTCTCGTCGAAGCCTCGGAGGGCGCGCGCACCATCGACCTGCGCATCGCCAGGGAGGTGGCGAGCGGCACGCGGCGGCGCTTCGACAAGGGCGGCGATCAGTTCTACGACCAGATCTCGGCCCTGCACAAATCCGTGCGGGGCACCGATCCCGATGCGGCGCTGTACTGGCTGTGCCGCATGCTCGACGGCGGTTGCGACCCGCTGTACATCGCGCGACGCGTGGTGCGCATGGCCATCGAGGATGTCGGGCTCGCCGACCCGCGCGCGTTCGCGCTCACGCTGGACGCCTGGGAAGCCTACGACCGGCTCGGGAGCCCCGAGGGGGAGCTCGCGATCGCGAACGCCGTCGTGTACCTCGCGTGCGCGCCCAAGAGCAACGCCGTGTACGTGGGGATGAACGAAGCACGCGAGGACGTGGAGCGCTTCGGCACGCTGGACGTGCCGGCTCGCCTGCGTAATGCGCCCACCCGGCTCATGAAGGATCTGGGCTACGGCGCCGGCTACCGGTATGCGCACGACGAGCCGGACGCGTACGCTGCCGGTGAACGCTATCTGCCCGATGAGATGCCGGATCGGCGATACTATCGCCCGGTTCCCCGTGGCCTGGAAATCAAGATCGGCGAAGCGCTGGCCCGTCTGCGGAGCAAGCCGCCGCCATCGGAAAAAACGTGATCGACATCAAGCTCCTTCGTGCCGACCCGGAAGCCGTCGCCCGCAATCTGGCGCGGCGTGGTTTCGTGCTGGATGTGTCTGCGCTGCGCTCGCTCGACGAGCGGCGCAAGCAGGCGCAGATCGAGAGTGACCGGTTGCGTGCCGAGCGCAACGCGCACGCCAAGGCCGTGGGTCAGGCGAAGGCGCGCGGCGAGGACATCTCCGCCCTCATCGCGAAAGGCGAACAGCTCACGCGGGGGCTCGCGTCGGTGGACCAGCAGCTTGCGGACATCCAGGTGGAGCTGGATCGGTGGCTCCTCGGCTTGCCGAACCTGCTGCACGATTCAGTGCCGGATGGGCGCGATGAATCCGCGAACGTCGAGGTGCGCCGCTGGGGCGAGCCGCGCAAGTTCGATTTCACACCGCTCGATCACGTGGCGCTCGGCGAGAAGCTGGGTGGCCTCGATTTCGAAGCCGCGGCGCGCATCTCCGGCGCGCGCTTCGTGGTGATGCGCTCGGGCGTGGCGCGGCTGCATCGCGCGCTCGGGCAGTTCATGCTCGATCTGCACACGCGCGAGCAGGGCTACACGGAAGTCTATGTCCCGTATCTCGTGCAGTCGCCGGCGCTGTTCGGCACGGGGCAGCTGCCCAAGTTCAAGCAGGATCTCTTCGCGGTGGAAGGCGAGGGCGACTTCTATCTGATTCCCACGGCGGAAGTCCCCGTGACGAATCTCGTGCGCGATCAGATCCTCGCCGCCGAGCAATTGCCGCTGAAGTTCGTGGCGCACACGCCGTGCTTCCGGTCCGAAGCGGGCGCCGCCGGCAAGGACACGCGCGGCATGATCCGCCAGCATCAGTTCGACAAGGTGGAGATCGTCCACATCGTGCGCCCGGCAGACTCGTACGCCGCGCTCGAAGAGCTCACGCGTCACGCGGAGGAAGTGCTGAAGCGTCTCGAGCTGCCCTATCGTACCGTCGCGCTGTGCGCCGGCGACATCGGCAATGGCAGCGCGAAGACCTACGACCTCGAAGTCTGGATGCCCGGGCAGAACCGCTACCGCGAGATCTCCTCGTGCAGCAACTTCGAGGCGTATCAGGCAAGACGCATGCAGGCGCGCTGGCGCAATCCCGAAACGGGCAAGCCGGAACCCGTGCACACCCTGAACGGCTCCGCGCTGGCGGTGGGCCGCACGCTCATTGCCGTGCTGGAGAACAACCAGAACGCCGACGGGTCCGTCACCATTCCGGCCGCCCTCAGACCGTACATGGGCGGCCTCGAACGGCTCGTTCCATAGCGCGTTCCGCACACCTTTTCGGGCGGGGCGATTGCGAGATGGATCTCGTGATTGACCGGCTCGCGCAGCGTATCGAGCCAGGGCCGGGTGATTTCTTCACACACCGCGCCCTTCCTTCCGGATGGGCTTACGGCCACGCCGCCCCAGCAAGACCTGGACCTGTGCGGCACGGCCGCCGGGTCGCGATTCGTGGCGCGGGACATTTCCGCGTACGTGCGTCAGGCGTTGGACGCTGCCGGTTCGGGCGCGTGTGAGAGGCAGGCGGCGCTGCTTCGCGGGCTCGGGGCCGCTCGGCGCGCAGGCGATTTCGGTCATGGCGGAGAGGGTGGGATTCGAACCCACGGTCCCCTTGCGAGGACGCCGGTTTTCAAGACCGGTGCATTCAACCGCTCTGCCACCTCTCCGGCAGGGGCCGGCATGTTAGCAGAAGCGCTTCGCGCGAACGGTGGGGCTGAGCGACCGCGGCCGTGTATCACGCCGTCAGGCGGCGTGCGGGGCCTGTGCAATAATCGCGGCGGGAATCGTGCTTGCTTGGCCCGAAAGACGCTGTCGCGAGGGGCTCGGCAGATCCACATCGTCAAACGCTCTGTCGGGCGCGCGGCGGGCTTTCGCATCTTCATGTTGCCGAAGCTGCAAGGAGAACTGCTGTGCACATGCGGACCCTGTCGATTGCCCGCGCGGTCTTCTGTGCCGCGCTGATGTTCGTTGCGTGGGATGCGCAGGCGAAATCCCGCGAGGACTGCGAAAAGATCTATCAGCCCCAGACCGGCCAGAGCGGCAAGGACGTCATCTGGGTGCCGACCGAGGACACGCTCGTCGAGAAGATGCTGCAGCTCGCGAAGGTCACACCGCAGGACAAGGTGTACGACCTCGGCGCGGGTGACGGCAAGATCGCCATCATGGCCGGCAAGCGCTTCGGCGCGCAGGCCGTGGGCATCGAATACAACCCGGACATGGTGCGGCTCGGGCAATGTCTTGCGGAGGTGGCGGGCGTCACCGACCGCGTCACCATCAAGCAGGGCGACATCTTCGAGACCGATTTCAGCGACGCCACGGTCGTCACGCTCTACCTGCTGCCGGATCTGAACCTGCGCCTGCGGCCGACCTTGCTCGAAATGAAGCCGGGCACGCGCGTCGTCTCGCACTCCTTCACCATGGCCGAGTGGGAGCCGGATGCACAGGTGTCCAGCGACTCCGGTCACGCCTATCTCTGGATCGTTCCGGCGAAAGTGGCCGGCGAGTGGACCTTCGAGCCGCAGGATGAGAAGGCGCGCGAGGGCGCCTTCCGCGTGAAACTGGAACAGACCTTCCAGCAGGTGCATGGCACCGCGGCGGACAACTCGCAGCTCATGGAGGCGAAGCTCGAGGGTCCGCGCATCGACTTCCGCTTCCCCGAAGCC
Source organism: Steroidobacteraceae bacterium (assembly GCA_019683695.1). Lineage (GTDB taxonomy): Bacteria > Pseudomonadota > Gammaproteobacteria > Steroidobacterales > Steroidobacteraceae > JADGHX01. The sequence continues at coordinate 25,958 of JADGHX010000014.1, read as the reverse complement.
GGGGGCGTCACGCGTGTGGCCGGCGTCGTGAATGGCGACCGCATCGAAGCCAAGGTCACGCGCAACGGCCGCACGTCCACGTACATCGGCCGGCGCATCTGAGCTTCCGGCGGCGGCTGATGAACGACATCCACCCTCAGCACACCGCTCCGGTGGATGTCGCCGGAGCCGCCGTGGACGTACCCGCCGGTCCGCGCCCGGTGCTCAGTGTGTTCGCGGCCGTGATGATCACGGTGGGCATCGTGGTGGGCGCCGGCATTTTCCAGACGCCGGCGCTCGTCGCGAGCATTGCGGGCTCGCCGCTGCTGATGCTTGCGGCATGGGTGCTCGGCGGCGCGTTGTCGTTCGTCGGCGCGCTCACGTACGCGGAGCTGGCAAGCACCTATCCGAGCGCAGGCGGGGAGTACTCGTTTCTGACGCGCGCCTATGGGCGCGACGTGAGCTTTCTTTTCGCATGGGCGCGCACGATGGTGATCGTCACCGGATCCATCGCGCTCATCGCGTACATTCTCGGGGACTATCTCACGCGACTGTGGAACCTGGGGCCGCATTCGTCCGCAATTTATGCAGCGATCGCCGTTGTCGTGCTGACGGCCATCAACCTCGCGGGCCTGCGCGCCTCCTCGCGAATGCAGAACGTGCTCACGATCGTCGAAGTCACGGGCGTGCTGCTCATCGGCGTGGCGGGGTTCCTGTTCGGCTCGCCGCCCGAGAATTCGCTTGCGGGACCCGCGGTTTCCGGCACGGGCACGCTGGGGCTTGCTCTGGTCTTCGTGCTGCTCACGTATGGTGGCTGGAACGAAGCGGCGTACGTTTCCGCCGAGCTGCGTTCCGGGCCGCGCGCGGTGCTGAGGACACTGCTTCTTTCCATCACGGTGATCACGCTCGTGTACCTCCTGTTCGTGGGAGGGCTGATGACCACGCTCGGCTTCGAGAGCATGAAGGCGAGTGACGCCGTGGCGGTGGATGCCGTGACGCAGATTGTGGGCACCACGGGCGGGCAGGCGATCGGGGTGCTGGTGGCGGTGTCCGCGCTCACCTCCATGAACTCCACGATGCTCGTTGGGGCGCGTTCGAGCTACGCGCTGGCCCGAGACTGGCCCGTGTTCGGCTTTCTGGGACGATGGCACGGTGAGCGCAGCACGCCGCACGCCGGCTTCATTGCCCTGGCGCTCATCACGTTGGCGCTCATCGGCTTCGGGGCGCTCACGAAGGATGGCTTCTCGACGCTCGTGGAGTTCACGGCGCCGGTGTTCTGGTTCTTCTTCATGCTGACGGGCATTGCGCTGTTCGTGCTGCGCAGGAAGGAGCCGGAAAGGGCGCGGCCCTACAAGGTGCCGCTGTATCCGGTGCTGCCGCTCGTGTTCATCGCCACCTGCGCATACCTGCTCTACTCGAGCGTTCGGCACGCTCAGTCGGAACACGCGAGCTACGTGGCGCTGTTCGTTATGCTGAGCGGGGCGGTGGTCTGGGTCGGCCTGCGGCTCTATGAGCAGTATGCCCGGAACACGCGTACGTCGCTGCGAGACGCGGACTCCCCCACGTCGGGCCAGTGAGCGCGTCGGCGCTCCTTCCGCGTTGATTGCGCCCAACACATCCTGTACGTTCCTCCGCGCGCTCTGGCGCAGTCACGACGCCGTATTCCATCACGCGAGCCCATGCTTCGCTTTCAGCCCGTTCGCCCCTCCACGCCTTCCGCGCCATGAAGTTCGCGAAACCGAGGCCCGTGAGGCAGGAGCGCAGCCGGGAAACACGGGACAGTCTGCTCGCGGCCGCGAATCGTCTTTTGCAGAAGCGCATGTGGAGTGAGCTGGCCGTCACGGATATTGCGGAAGCTGCGGGCTCGTCCATCGGCTCGTTCTACGCGCGCTACGGCGACAAGGAGTCGTTTTTCGAGGCGCTTTGCGCGCAATTCGTGGAGCGCCGCTCGCGCGAGGTGGAAGCGTTCTGGGCCAGCCTGCCGCCGGATGCCGATCTCGCCACAGAAGTGGTGAACAGCGTGCTCGGCTTCGTGCTCCGCGAGCGCAAGCTCTGGCATGCCGCACTGGTGCGCGGCGCGAGTGAGCCGAAGTTCTGGGAGGCGTTGCGGGACATCGGGCTGAAGGTGTGCGATCACATCGTGCAGCATCAGGAGCGCAGGATTGGCCGGAAGCTCACGGCGGAAGAGCGGCGCCGCATCCGCACGGCGCAGTTGCTGCTGAACGGCTTCGTGAACAATGCCGTGCTCGTTCGCGTCGTGCCGCTGTCCGCGAACGACAAGGTGATGCGTGCCGAACTGATTCGCGCCTTCCGGCTGGTCGCAGGGCTGGCAGAGCCCGGGACGTGAGCGGTCGGGGCCGGAGATTCCATTCCGAGACACCGGGGGTTCAAATGGTGCAGCGTCGTGATTTCCTCAAGAGTGCAGGCATCGCGCTGGCCTCCGCCTCGACGGCCGCCGTCTCTGGCGCGGAGACGAAGGCTCCGCCTCCAGCACCGCACGCCGGCACACCGGAGGCCGCTCCGCCGTGCGCGCACGTGCAGCCTTCCATCATCGTGGATGGCGTGCGCACACCGCTGCCACTCGTGCGCGCGCAGCCCGATCGCATCATCGCGCTCACCGTATGCACGCGCCCCTTCCGTGAGCATGGGCCACGAATCGAAAAGCAGCGGCTGGGTCGCAAGACCATCGTGCACAACTACGGTCACGGCGGTAGCGGCTGGTCCTTGTCATGGGGCTCCGCCACGCTGGCACTGCGGCTCGTGCAGGAAACGCGACAGGAAAGGATCGCGGTGATCGGCTGCGGCGTCATCGGGCTCACCTCGGCGCTCGTTGCGCAGCGGGCGGGGATGAAGGTGCGCATCTACGCGAAAGAGCGCTTCCCCGACGTGCGATCCACGTTCGCCACCGGCAACTGGTCCCCGAACTCACGCTTCTGCACGCGCGAAGCGGCAACGCCGGAGCTCGTCGCTCGCTGGGAAGAGATGGCGCGCATCAGCTTTCGCACGTACCAGCATCTGCTCGGGCTGCCGGGCAATCCCATCGAGTGGTTCGACGGGTACTATCTTCGGGACGGGAACGGATTCGGTGCCGACCTGTTCGCGGGCGAGCCGGACTATCCGAACCTGGAGAGTCGCCTGAGCGATCTGATGCCCGGAGGAGAAGTGCTCGCACCGGGCACTCATCCGTTTCCGGTGCCGTTCGTGCGCCGGTACACGAACATGATCTTCAACATCAGTGCCTACTCGCGCATGCTGATGGCCGACTTTCTCGCGGCTGGCGGCGAGATCGAGACGCGGGAGTTCGAGAAACCCGAAGACATTGCGCGCCTGCGCGAGAAGACGGTGATCAATGCGACGGGTTACGGTGCCCGCGCGCTCTTCGGCGACGAATCCGTGATCCCCGTGCGGGGCCAGCTCATGAGGCTGATCCCGCAGCCGGAGGTCCGGTACGGCCTCGCATACAACGATCAGCTATACATGCTGCCCCGCCGGGACGGCATCGTTCTGCAATCCCCCGCGCCTGGGGATTTCGGCAACGAGGACACGACGCCGGACCGCGCCGGTGCCGAGCGTACGGTGCAGATGCTGGCGGACCTGAATCAGCGCATTCGCGCGAGCTTGCCCTGCGCTCAGTAGCGGTCCGGCAAGGATCCGGTGCTCCGGTTGTCCCACGAGCGGTTCCCGGCCGTGTAGGGGAGCATCGTGCGGTTCCAGGCGGCCCACGCGGTCTTCAGCGCTTCGAAGCGCTCCGGCTCGTGCGTTTTGCGATTCGCGCGTTCCTGCGGATCTTCCACCACGTTGAAGAGGAACTCATCGCCGCCAATGCGCAGGTACTTCCAGGGGCCGGAGCGCGCCGCAGCCTGGTCGTTGGCCTTGTAGCGCCAGAACAGCGTGCGCTCGGGCAGCGTGCCACCATCGAAGGCCGGCAGCAGGCTGATGCCATCGCTTGGCGCGCTCGGATCCGGCTTGGCGCCTGCCGCGTCAAGGAACGTGGGCAGCCAGTCCATGGTCATGGCCAGCTCGTTGCTCTGCGAGCCGGCACGCACGCGATCCGGCCACCGCACGATGAGCGGCACGCGGATGCCGCCTTCGAGCAGCTCACCTTTCATGCCATTGAAGGGCCAGGTCCTCGAGAAGCGTTCACCGCCATTGTCCGAGGTGAACACCACGATCGTGTTCGATGCGCGGCCGCTGCGCTCGAGCGCTTCGAGTACCCGGCCGATGCCGTTGTCGAGCGAGCGGAGCATGCTCTGATAGGTCGCGAGCGAGCCGCCGTCGAAGTTCATCATGCTCTTGATGTGTGCGGCGAGCTCCGCGTCCTGCTCCGTTTCCCACGGCCAGTGCGGTGCCGTGAAGTGCAGGCTGATGAGGAATGGCGCATCGCTCGCGGCACAGCGTTCGACCTCCTGCGCGGCGCGTTCCGCCAGCAGGTTCGTGAGGTAACCGCTCTGCTCGATGCGCACATCGCCATCCCAGAGATCCGGCTGCGCGCCGTTGGCGGAGGGCACGGCGTGCGTGAAATAGTCGACACCGCCGCCGCGGATGCCCCAGAAGCGATCGTAGCCATGCTTCAGAGGCCCGACGGACAGCGGCATGCCGAGGTGCCACTTGCCGATCAGCACGGTCTGGTACCCGGCACGCTTGAGAAGCGATGCAAGACCTGGCGTGGCCGGATCGATGCCCACATCGGGTTTGCCGAGGGGTTCTTCGTTCCCTACGGGAAAACGATTCTGGTAGCGCCCGGTGAGCAGCGCGACGCGCGTGGGTGTGCATACGCAGCTGTTTGCGTAGGCGTGGTCGAACTTCATGCCAGCCGCCGCGAGCCCATCGATGTGAGGCGTGGGCACATCCAGGCGGCCGTAGCAATGAACATCCGCCCAGCCGAGATCGTCCGCCATGATGTAGAGCACGTCCGGCGGTCGCCTGGAGGGCAGGGCACCGAATGCGCGGGCCGTGCAGAGCACCGAGCCCGCCGCTGCCAGGAAGGAGCGCCGCGTGGTCGTGGCCGAGTCGATGCCCATCGTGAATCCCCCTCGCTCGACAGATCGAGAATTAGAATCCGAATTCGAAATTGATTCTATTGATGAGCGACTGTGTACAGCAAGCGCGCAGCCCCGCCTCTTGGACATGCCGGCGCATGATGCGCGCATGTCGGGTCGCACTCGAAGGCAGAAGCGCAACGAAACGTCGCACGAAACGCGCCACCCAGAACCCCGGAGTCATGACCGATAACGCGGGCGGCCAAGGCTCTATTGTCAGCGTGCGAATGAAAGACGGTCACGATTTCGGATAGAGCGGCAGAAACACATCATCGAGGGCACGCGGGTACGGCGCTCGGGCAGACTCACTTTCACAGCCCGTCGATCACGGACGCGTGCCCGGCACTGCGCTCAGCTCGCGATAGATTCTCAGGAACTCGGCTGCCGCCTTCGGCAGATTCGCTTCCCAATCCGTTGCCGCCGCTTCATCCGCGCCATCCGTCACGTACTTCACGCAGGTGAAGGGCGCTTTCTCCACCCAGCAGACCTTTGCGAGCGCGTAGGCCTCCATGTCGCGCACGTCGCACGAGGGCGCATGACCGCTCGTCTCGAACGTGTCGGCGCTCCCACACACGCCGTGTGGAAGGTTCGGGAGCGTGCGCGGAAATTCGAGCTTCGCGGGCGAGGGATCGAAGGGCGTGACACCGGCTTCGAAGCCGAGCGGCGTCACGTCCATGTCGAGCTGCACGAAGGCGTGGCAGGCCACCACGGTCCCACGGCTGAACACGCGGCTTCCGGCCGTGCCAAAGTTCACGACGTGCGGCATCGGGCGACCCGCGTGCCGGTATTGCGCCAGCTTGCGGGTGAGTGCGTGCGCGGCATTCACCTTGCCCACGCCTGTGAACAGCACCGGAATCTGCGCCTGTTCGAACACGCCCTGGGACTCGATTTCGAGCGCCATGACAACGAGCAGCTCCGCCACGGTGCCCTCCTGAGAAAACGCGATGAGCCCGATTCTCAGGCCCGGCGCGCGGGGCTGTCGAGCGTTTCGCTTGCGCCCGCGGCGCTCGCGCGTGAGGTGTGGAGGGCCGCGAGAATGCCCTGAAGAATGCGCGTCGGCGAAGGCGGGCACCCGGGGATGGCCACATCTACCGGAATCACGTTCGCCACGCGCCCGCAGGACGCGTAGCTCTCACCGAAGATGCCACCCGTGCAGCCGCAGTCTCCGAGCGCGACAACGAGCTTGGGTTCAGGCGTCGCGTCGTAGGCCCGGCGGAGGGCGACGACCATGTGCCGCGAGACCGGCCCGGTGACGAGCAGCATGTCCGCGTGGCGCGGGCTGGCCACGAAGCGGATGCCGAGCCCTTCGAGGTTGTAGACAGGATTGTTGAGCGCGTGGATCTCGAGCTCGCATCCGTTGCAGGAGCCCGCATCAACATGTCGGATGCACAGCGCGCGGCCGAGCACCGAGCGGATCTGCTCCTGCAGAGCGTCCCGCACGCGCAGGCTCTCGTCCGCCGGGGGCGCGGGCTCGGTGACGATGCCGATGGACGCGATCTGTTTGAGGGTTTTCAGCATGGCAGTGCGCTTCGCGGCGGATCAGAGATCGTGCCCGCTGTAGGCCAGGTTGAAGGACTTGTTGATGAGCGGAAAGTCCGGAACGATGTTGTCGATGATGGCGTGCTCGAGCACGGGCCAGTTCTGCCACGAGGGATCGTGTGGGTGGCAGCGACGAATGCTTCCATCGACTCCGGCTTCCAGTGCCATGAGCACCGGTCCGCGCCATCCTTCGATGAGGCCGATCCCCAGCGAGCCTGCGGCGGGCGCCTGCACGTGCTCGATGTGAGCGCCTGCCGGCATCGTTGCGAGAATGCGCTCGACGAGTGCGCAGGATTCCAGCGTTTCGTCGAACCGCACGGCGACGCGCGCAGCGACGTCGCCTTCGTTGTGGCACACCTTGACTGGAGAGAGCTCAGTGTAGGGTTCGCACGGCAGGTCGACGCGCAGATCGAGCGCCTGACCACTGGCCCGGCCGGCGAGCCCGATGAGCCCGAGTCGCGTGGCCAACGGAGGAGCGACCGTGCCCGCGCCGATGAAGCGGTCCCGCACGCCTTCGTGATCGTCGTAGATCGCGCGCAGCTCGGAGACTTGTTTCGTGAGTGTCCTCACGCAGGACCGGAGTCGGTCTGCACCACCTTCGGAAAGATCGAGCCGCGTGCCGCCCGGCACGATGAGCCCCATGAGATACCGCGCGCCGAGTGCGTCGTGAGTGGCGCGCAGCAGGTCTTCCTTCAGTCGCGAGAACTGTGCGAGGCCGAATGCGAACCCCGCATCGTTTCCCAGTGCCCCGAGATCGCCCAGATGATTCGCGATGCGCTCCAGCTCCAGGGCGAGCGCGCGCAGCCATGCAGCGCGTGCCGGGATCTGCACACCCGACATGCCTTCCAGCGCCTGACAGTAGGCCCATGAGAACGCGACCGCGGAGTCTCCCGATACGCGCGCGGCGAGGCGATGGGCTTCGAGGATCGGCAGTTCCGTGAAGCGCCGCTCGATGCCCTTGTGCACATAGCCGAGACGCTCCTCGAGCCGCAGCACCTTCTCGCCGACCACGGAGAAACGGAAGTGTCCCGGCTCAATGGTTCCCGCGTGAATCGGGCCGACCGGGATTTCATGCACGCCGTCCCCTTCGACGCTGACGAAGGCGTAGGTGTCCGCAACGGGCTCCGCCAGCGCGGGCACCTCGGCATCCACGAGCGGCCGGAAGCCCGCAGGCCAGGATGCGTGCCGCAACCAGGGCCGGTTATCCTCGTCCGTGGAGTGCAGGCCCGACAGATCCGCGATGGCCCGCTGCATGCGCGACGCTGCGGGGAACAGATCCTCCAGCCCCACGTAGCGCTCCTCCGGCGTGACGGGCATGCTGACGAGCAGCGCACCGCGTTCGCCGAAGAACACCGCGTGAATGATGGCTTCGGAATTCGCTCCGCGACTTGCCCAAAGCGCAAGCAGACGAAAGCGGGCGGCCAAGAGGTCCTGTGCAAGAGGACGCCACTCCTCCCGTGACACCCGTATTGCCTGAAGGCCGGGCGCACCCGGAAGCGAACCGAAGCGGCTGTCCCATGCGCGCAGTGGCATGTCATTCGCCTCCGATCAAGCGGGCGGCCGCTCGATACCAGTCCGCAAGGTACGGCGGAACGTAGAGGCCCAGCAGCAGCACGAGCCCGAGATGCGTGAACACGGGCAGTAGCGCAGGCGGGTGCGGCAAGCGCTTCGCGGTGGTCTCACCGAATACCATCGGCTGCACACGGCCGAAGATCGCCGCAAACGCAATGCCCAGCGCGGCGAGCAGAATCGGGGTGGCCCAGGGCTGTTCGCGCATCGCGGTGGTGAGGATGAGGAACTCGCTCGCAAACACACCGAACGGCGGCACGCCGAGGATGGCGAGCGATCCCATCATCAGCCCCCAGCCCACCGTGGGACTGCGTGTGATCAGGCCGCGAATATCCGCAATGAGCTGCGAGCCCGCCTTCTGCGCGGCGTGCCCGACGGCGAAGAAGATGGCCGACTTGGTAAGGGAATGGACGGTCATGTGCAGCAGCGCGGCGAAGTTCGCGACCGCGCCGCCCATTCCGAACGCAAAGGCGATGAGGCCCATGTGCTCGATGGAAGAGTAGGCGAAGAGTCTCTTCACATCGCGCTGCCGCCACAGGAACAACGCAGCCAGCACGACGGAGAGCAGCCCGAACCCCATGAGCATGCGGGAAGGCAGGTCGGAGCTCAGCGAGCCTTCGACGAGCACCTTGCAGCGAACGATGGCATAGATCGCCACGTTCAGCAGCAGGCCGGAGAGCACGGCGGAGATGGGTGTGGGGCCTTCTGCGTGTGCGTCGGGAAGCCAGTTGTGCAGCGGCGCGAGCCCGACCTTGGTGCCGTACCCCACCAGCAGGAACACGAACGCGAGGCTCAGGACCACCGGTTCGAGCTGACCCTTCACGCCGTTCAGGTGCGTCCAGAGCAGGGCGCTCACACCTTCGAGGCCAAGGATCTTCTCTGCTGCGAAATACAGCAGGATGGTTCCGAACAGCGCCTGCGCGATGCCGACGCCGCACAGGATGAAATACTTCCACCCCGCTTCGAGACTCGCCGCAGTCCGGTACAGCGTGACCAGCAGCACCGTTGAGAGGGTCGCCGCTTCCATGGCCACCCACAGCAGACCCATGTTGTTGGTCGTGAGCGCGACCAGCATGGTCGCCATGAAAAGCTGATACATGCTGTGGTACAGCCGGAGCCGTGCCGGCGTCACGCGCCCGTGCTCGATCTCCACGCGCATGTACGGTCGGGAGAAGAGCGACGTGGTGAACCCCACGAACGCCGTCAACGTGACCAGGAACACGTTGAACGGGTCGATGAAAAACTGCTCCTGCGCGATGAGAAGCGGGCCTTCGCTCACGACGCGCACGGTGAGCGCGCACGCCGCGAGCAGCGTGACCAGACTCATGGCGGAGTTCAGTTCCGGCGCGTGCTGACGCGCGCCGTAGATCGCGAGGAGAACCGCCCCGGCCAGCGGGCATCCGAGCAGGAACAGGAGCTCCACGTTACCGTTCCTCCGCCGCAGGGCGCGTGGAGGACGGCTCCTTCAGCGCTTCGAGGTGGTGCAGATCGAGGCTGTCGAACTGCTCGCGGATCTGGAAAAAGAAGACGCCCAGCACCAGCACCGCGACCAGCACGTCGAGCGCCACGCCGAGCTCGACGATCATGGGCATGCCGTAGGTTGCGCTCATTGCACCGAAGAAGAGCCCGTTCTCCATGGAGAGGAATCCCACGACCTGGGACATGGCCTTGCGGCGGTTGATCATCGTGACGAAGGAGAGCAGGACCACCGCGACGGCGATGCCGATGGCGCTGCGCGTTGCCGTGCTGGCGAGAGCCGAAATCGGTTGCGCGAGCCCGAACGAGAACACCACCACGAGCACGCCAACGAGCAGCGTTCCGGGGATGTTGAGCAGGGGCTCCGTATCCCGGTACACCTGCAATCGACGGATGAGCCGATGAAGCAGCCAGGGCAGGAGGATCACTTTCAGGGCCAGCGTGAGGGCTGCGGAGATGTACAGGTGATGCTGCTGCGTCCGCCAGGCAAGGAGCAGCGTCGCGGCGAGCAGCAGTGCACCCTGCAGCGCCAGCAGGTTCACCAGCGTGACGATGCGCCGCTGGGCGAGCATGGCGAAGGAGAGCAGCAGGAGCAGCGCGGCGCAGAGATTGAGCAGTTGCAGGTCGAATGAAACGGGGGTCATGCGCGTCAGGCCCCAAGCAGCAGATGCACGAGCAGCCCGAGCACGGCCAGCAGAAACGCCATGGCGAGAAACTCGGGCGCGCGGAAGACACGCAGCTTCGCGGACAAGGTTTCGAGCACGGCGAGCGCCACGCCGGCGATCGCCAGCTTGACCATCAGGAGCGGAACGGACGCGATGAGCGCTCCCGGACCGCCCTCGGCCGTCGAAACGCCCCAGGGCGCGAACAGCGCAAAACCGATCGTCGCGTAGTTGAAGAGCTTGAGCGCCGATGCCCACTCCATGAGCGCGAGGTGACGCGCGGAGTATTCGAGGAGCATCGCCTCGTGAATCATCGTCAGCTCAAGATGCGTCGACGGGTTGTCGATCGGAATGCGGGCGTTCTCTGCGAGGAGGACCATCGTGAATGCCACGGCCGTGAACGCGAGGCTCGGGTAGATGCCGAGATCGCGGGTGCCGAGGCTCTCGGTGATGCCCGGAAGCGCGGTCGTTGCAGAGATGAGCGACGCCACGAACACCACCATCAGCAGCGCCGGCTCGGCGAGGAAGCCCACCATCATCTCCCGGCGAGCGCCGAGCGTGCCGAAGGCCGTGCCGATGTCCATGGCAGCGAGCGAGATGAACACGCGCGCCGTAGCGAAGAGGCCGACGAGCGCAATGGCATCCGCAGCGCTGGTGAAAGGCAGATCCGTTCCCATGGACGGAATGATCGCTGCCGCGGTCACCATGGCACCGAAAACGACATACGGGGCCAGGCGGAACAGCGCCGACGCATTGGTCGCGATCACCGCGTCTTTATGAAAGAGCTTGCGGATGTTACGGTACGGCAGCCACAAGCTCGGCGCGCTGCGGTTCTGCAGCCATGCGCGGCATTGATTCACCCAGCCGAGAAAGATCGGCGCCACCGCAAGTGCCGCGATGATTTCGATGAGCTGAGTGAACACTTCCAGCAGCTTCATAGCACCAGTGCGAGCAATGCGACGAGCGTGACGAAGCTGTAAATCAGGTAGGTGGCGATGCGCCCCTGCTGCACCCAGGTGATCGCGTCCGCGGCGCGCTGAACGAGTGCGCCCAGCGGGCGATACAGGCTACGCCAGAACCGGTCTTCGACCGTGACGCGATAGCGCGGCGCATTGTCAAACGGCGACGGCAACTCGCGGGTCACGATGAAGAACGTGCCGAACAGACGCCGGATCGGCTGCCCGAAGCCTTCGGCTGTGTCCTGCATGCGGGCATTCAGGCCGCCGAAGCCGCAATCCCAGGGCGGAACGCGTTGCGCGCGACCGTGATACAGGACGCGCACGACCAACGCGGTCGCGACGACCATCACGGCGATGACGCCGAAGAACACCAGCGCGGAATAAGACGCTTGTCGTTCCGCGAGCGGAGCCAGTAACCACCACGGCGCTGCGGTCCGGGGCAGGCTGGCACCGGTGAGTTGCTCAACCACTGTGCCGAGAATCGCCACGACCCGCGCGGGGAAGAGGCCGAGCACGACGCACCCTGCCGCGAGCCAGCCGAGTCCGATGCGTTCGAGCTTGCCGGCGTCGTGAGCGCGCGCGAGCGCCGGCTCGCGGTGCTGCCCGAGGAAGATCACGCCGTAGAACTTGACCATCACGTACGCAGCAAGCGCGGCGGCCAGTGCCACGAGCGCTGCGCCGAGCGGCAGCAGCATGTTGATGAACGTGCGTGGCACGCCGGGTGAGAACAGGAACGCCTGCAGGAGCAGCCATTCGGAGACGAAGCCGTTGAGCGGCGGCAACCCCGCCAGCGCCAGTGCGCCGACGAGCGAGAGCCAGGCGACCCAGGGCATGCGGTGGATAAGCCCGCCCAGGCGGCCGAGGTTGCGTTCACCCGTGGAATGGAGAACGGCGCCCGTGCCCAGGAACAGCAGGCTCTTCATGAAGGCGTGATTGAGGCTGTGATACAGCAGCGCCACGAGCGCGAGCGCCGCGAGGGCCGGCAGGCTCACGCCCTGGAAGATGAGCGCGAGGCCGAATGCGGTGAAGACGATGCCGATGTTCTCGATGGAGGAGAACGCGAGCAGGCGCTTCATGTCGGTCTGCACGGCCGCGAACACGACACCGAAGATGGCGCTGAAGAGGCCGAGCGCCAGCGGCACGAGCCCCCACCACCATTCGGTGTTCCCGAGCAGATCGAAGGTCACGCGCAGGATGCCGTACACGGCAGTCTTCAGCATGACGCCGCTCATGAGCGCCGATACGGGTGAGGGCGCCGCCGGGTGTGCCTCCGGCAGCCACACGTGCAAGGGCACGAGGCCAGCCTTCGCACCGAAACCGAAGAGCGCAAGAAGAAACGCCGCCGCAGCCCATCCGGCCGGGAGCGTGGCGGCGCGCATGGCGTCGAATGTGAACAGCCAGCTTCCACCTTGCATCACGCCGAAGCTCAGGAGAATGCCGATGGCGCCGAGATGCGCAATGAGCAAATAGAGGAATCCCGCGCGGCGGATCTCGGCTCGTTGATGCTGGGCCGTGACGAGAAAGTACGACGCAAGCGCCATGGTTTCCCACGCCACCATGAACGCATACGCATCGTCTGCCAGCAGCACGAACCCCATGCTCGCGAGGAAGATGTGGTACTGCAGGCACAGCAGCCCCGGTGGGGTGCCCTGGCCGCTGCGGAAGTAGCCTGCACCGAAAATGGAGATGCCCGCCGACGCTGCGCCCAGCAGGAAAAGAAAGAAGCTGCTGAGCGCGTCCAGGCGCATGTGCATGGGCAGATCCGGCAAGCCGACGTGCAGCGTCAGACGTTCTGCCGGGGACCACAAGCTCGCAGCGGCGATCGCTGCAATGGCGAGACCACAAATCGCGCCGAGCGGGAAGAGGCGCCGCGCGGTCAGCGTGAGGCTCCTGGGTCGTAGCAACCCCGCAACGCCGATGAGGGCCCAAACGCTCAGAAGGGTGAGCAGGACGGCAAGCGGCGAGGGAATGAGGGAGGTCACGAACACGGTTACTCAAATACGCGTCGCATTATAATCGGAGTCACCGCAATGTGTGCGTCTCTTCGTGTGACACGGGTAACGCCCGGCGCGCGCGATCGATGCGATCCCGCGCAGTCCGCGCAAGCCACCCGGCCGCATCGGGCGCGTTCTGTCATGTGGAGAGCCGCTTCCGGCATCCGGTCTCGCGACGTGCGCGCGGTTGCGCCTCACCTCCTGGGCGCATATCCTCCCCGACCCTTTGACGCGCACTGGATGTCCATGAAGAACTTCGGCGTCGTGAAGCTCGAGGAGCGCACCGCTCGTCTCACGATCCTGATCGATCCACGCAAGAAGGCGGTGTTCGAGCAGCTCTGCGCGCAGGAGGACCTCACGTCCTCCCAGGTGATCCGGCGCATGATTCGCGCGTACATCGAGGCCCGGCTCGGCCGGCCGTGGGTGCCCGGCGAAGAGGCCCTGGTCACTGAGCAGCGCGCCGCGGGCGCGCGCAGCGCCGGCGTGAGCAAGCGGCGCACCTCTCGCAGCTGATCTCTTCGCGCGCCCGCGGTGGGGCGCGGCGAGCGGTGTCATGGAGTTCTACCCGCAGATCAAGCTCGTTCACGTGGCTGCCGTTCTGGCAAGCGGAACGCTCTTTCTGCTTCGTGCGGTGGCAGTGCAGGCGGGGTTGCGCCTGGCGATGGCTGTTCCCGTGCGTTATCTCAGCTACACCATCGACACGGTGTTGCTGGGGTCTGCCCTCGTGCTGATGGGGCTCATCCACCAGTATCCGTTTGTGCAGCGCTGGCTCACTGTGAAAGTGATTCTCGTCGTGGTGTACATCGTGCTCGGCAGCCTTGCCCTGAAACGTGCACGCACGCGGCGCGCACGGCTCGTCTGCGCGATTGCCGCGTTGCTCGTTTTCGGCCTCATCGTGTCGATCGCGCGTACCCACAATCCCTGGGGTGCGCTGCATTGGGTGGGGCAGGTCGCCGCCACGATCTCTGCACCGTAAACCCTGCTGTCTTCGTTCATGGGCTCACGCCCTGCGCGGGCTGCCGTAGAATGCCCCGGCGGACGCGGCGCTGAATGAAGGCAGGAGGCGGCATGCGCATTTTCGGTCGCTTGGTTCTGAGCGGGCTCGTTCTCCTCGGGTCGACGGGTGCGTTCGTGAGCTGCTCGGACGATGAAACCTCCGGTGGGGAGGATCCGCCGGCCACCGCGGACGACATTCTCGAGGTGACGGGCTCGGGGGCTGCTGCCGTGCCTGTGCTGGACAACGATCGGGATCTCGATCACGAGCCGCTCACGTTCTCCATCGAGGAGGCGCCCACCGTCGGCAGCGCTTCCTTCAATTCCGACCGCACGGTGCGGCTCGATCTGCCCGCGGGCTTCCGCGGTGTCACGCGCTTCAAATACAAGATCACGAACTCGCTCGGCGGTTTCTCCATTGCCACCGCGGTGGTGTTCGTGGATGTGCCGGCGTACCGCGTGCTCTTCGCCGCGCAGAATTCCGCGCAGGCGCCCGAGTTGTACGCCACCGATCTCATTTCGGAGTGGCAGGTGAGCGAGGCCACTTCGGGCAACTTCCGCCTCCGGAACGCCTGGCGCTCGGAGACAGGCTCCATGGTCGTCTACGAGCGCACGGATACGGCACAAACCTCGCCGCCCGAGCTGTTCTATGTTCGCGTGACGTCCGATCCGAGCCCGGTGAAGATCCAGCCGCCGGGCGGGCGATCGTTCATGTCCGGCAGCCCGGTGAGCATCAGTCCGGATGATCGCTGGCTCGCGTTCCCCACAGCGCCTGCGACCGCCTCGGGGCAGGCCACGAATCTTTACGTGCTGGACACCAACGGCGGGTCCGCAAAGCTCGTGAGCTCGTCGGCGAACCTGCTCACGGACACGGTGCAGTGGAGTGGCGGCCGCGTGTACTTCATGGCGGCGCCCGGGGGCACTACAGCCGCCGTGTATCGCGCAGCGACCGATGCGCTGGATTCGCCCGAGCGTATCTCGCCTACGTATCCAGGCCAGGATACCCACGACCAGCTCCTGGTGTCCCCGGATGAAACGAAGGTGCTCGTGCTCGGCACGCACAACGGGCAGAACGGCGCGTTCTTCATCGATCCGGCGGTGCCGAATTCCGAACGCCGTCTCACGTCCGACATGCCCGCGGGCGCCCTGATCGAATCCTTCCACGTGAATGAGGCGTTCACGCAGCTCACCTATGTGTGGCGGGCGCCTGGCGCTGCCACCCCGCGTCTGAGCGCCGTTCCCATCAGCGCGACAGGTGTGCCTTCCACGATTCTTACCGCGAACATGACGGCGCTCACGGATATCAAAGCGGACGGCTCTGCCGCATTGGTTACGGTGGGCAACAACGGGCCCTCCACGGATGGAACGCTCTACGAAGTGCCGCTGAACGGTTTCAGCGACGAAGTGCGCATTGCGAACGCGGTTGCCGCCGGTCTTTACGACGATACGGGCGACCGCGTGTTCCTGTTCAGCAATTCAAACGCACCCGCAGTCATCGCGCGCGCGGACTTCGATCGGAACAGCACACCTTTGGTCCGCACCAGCACGCCCGCCAATGCGTTGTTCGTCGTGCCGGAATCCGCCCGGTCCGCAGCCATCATCGAGGACCCCACGCGAGGGCTGGTGCTCGTCAACGCCGCGGCGCCCGGCAAGACGCTGAGGCTCACGAGCCGGGCCATCGGCACGTTGCCGCCGACTCTGCTGCCGGCGGCCATCAAGCCGTGCCGCGCGGCGCCGAGGTGTAGCGGTGTCAGTCAGGCGGCACCGCTGCGGGTAATGGCCGGCCACCGCAGGTGACGCCCGGTCCCGGCGGGCGCGATCGCGATAACGCCCGCGACCGCGGCGCGCTGCGCCCTCGGCATCGGATGTTAGTGAGAGTTCCCCAGTAAGCGCCGATGAGGCTGGGTGGCGGTGCACACGCGCAGTGCTGCTTATCGCCGTCCAGGTTTCGCTACGGGAGGCGGCTGATGCGGGCTCGGCTAGCCGGCCAGCAGGCCCTGCTTCTGCATGAGTCTTGCGGCGGTATCCGCGACTTCGCTCACGAGCTTGTCGATGTTCTCGGGATCCACCGTGCGGCTCGTTCCGGCCCAGAGAAGCGCATCGCGCTTCAGCGAATAGACGAGTGTTTCGATTCTGAGAACCTTGTCGGTGTGCACCTCCGGCACGTACGGCGCGCTCCACCCGTAACGCCAGTATCCGCTGAAGTGCCAGTAGTACGGTGCGAACGTCGGCGGGGTGTCGTAGACGACGTGGACGTGCTCGCTTTCATCGATCACGCGCATGGTGACAATGCCCTCCACGCCGGCTTGCGCGAGTCGCGCGTGCACCTCGTCCATGTTCTGCAGTTCATTGCTGGGGATCAGCGTGTACGTTGCGATGCCCTCGGCTCCACGCTCTTCGAGTTTGCGCACGAGGGTGTCCTCCGCCGCCCGGCGGCTGCTCTCGTCCGTGGTGATGAAGACGGCCGCCACCTTGTGCCCAGCGGGATTGAGAGATTCCGCCTCTGGTGCTTTCCACGTGGACGTGAACGTTGTGGTCGAGCATGCCGCCGCCCAGAGCAGCGCAGCGGCTGCCGCGATCCGCAACGCAGGACGCGACGCTCGCCAGATCGCCGAGGTCGCGCTCGCCTGCGCACTTGCGCGGTAGCGCTGCCGCCGTCCGGATGGGGCGCTGGTGCCGGAGTCGTCGCGCCTGGCCTGGGGCGCTGCGCGCCAGGGCTCGGCCTCGTGCTCAGCCTCCGCGGCTGACTCGAAATCTGCGCGAGGACTGTCGTCTGCGGAGTCTCGGCGGTTGCAAGTCCTGCCCACGCGAATCCACTCGTGGACGCACCGGAACTTGCTCATTCGCTCGTCTCCACACAAACGGGTAACAGAGCAACGGGGTGCGATCGCACTCGTTCCGCGCGCTTACGAGCCTGGCGGCGCGTGGACGCGCCAGCGCGGCGGACCGGAGTGCTGCGAGGCCGACAGCGTGAATGGGTTGCGCCTGATCGGCAACACGCGCTCATCGATGCGCGGCAGGACGTGCGGGATTTCCTCGACGGCATGCAACTTGAGACTGAGCGGCCAATGCGTTCAGCATCGCAGCAGCACGGGCGCGTTCGCGGTTCGTGGGAACGGGCGCCACGCACGCGCCGCAGCGAGTACGATCCGGTTTGTTCCGCATGGGGTGATGTGCAAGGTTCGCCGTCGCGTATGCGATTGTTTCTGACGATTCCCGGTGCCTTTGCCGCGCGCAGATCGACGCATCCACGTGCCGCGCGAACGCCGCGGTTCTTCGGGGCGTTGCGGCTGACAAGTTGTCTTGCGCTGATCTTCGGCCTCACGCTCACCAGTTGTGCGTCGCCGGTACCGCGTGCCGAGGTGCTCGCAGAAAGCCATGGCTGGGAGACGGAGCTGATCCAGGGCGCCGATTTTCGGCACCGCGTGTTCAGGAACAGGGTGCCTCGCGGCGAGGTTCTGCATGTGTACATCGAAGGAGACGGCACGCCGTATCTCCAGCGGTACTTCGTCGCGGCCGACCCCACGCCCGAAAACCCTCTGATGTTGCGCCTCATGGCCCTGGATCCTGCGTCCAGCGTGTACGTGGGGCGCCCGTGCTATTTCGACACGGTCTCCGATCTTGAATGCAACCCGCAGTACTGGACGCTGAAGCGATTCAGCCCACGTGTGGTCGAGAGTCTCGCGCGCGCCGTGCAGAAGGAGCAGCTGCGTGCCGGCGCAAAGCAGCTCGAGTTATTCGGTCACAGTGGCGGCGGAACATTGGCCGTGCTGCTGACGGCCCGACTCACGGGCGTGACGCGAGTCGTCACACTCGCGCCGACCATGGACATCGATGCATGGACGGACTTTCATCGATACACCCCGCTGAAAGGCTCGCTGAATCCTGCAGAGGACGTGCGGCTCGACGCGAGCATCCGGGCGGATCACTACGTCGGCTCTCGGGACGACAACGTGCCTCCGAGCCTCGTGCGTGAAGCGGCCGGGAAAATCGGGGGAAACGTGCATGTGATCGATGAGTTCACCCACGCGTGCTGCTGGGAGCGAATCTGGCAGGGTGTGCTGCAAGGCGAGCAGTGACCCGGGCTCACCGAGGCGGGCCGGGTGCTCATCTCGGCCTGGGCTCGTCCGCTGGCGGGTGCTCCGCGAGCCAGCGATCGAAGTCGCGGATCGATGCCTCGAAAAGGTGGCGATAGTCGGATTCGGCGCGGGGTTCGCCGGGCTGGATTGCGTGCCAGTAAAGGTCCCGCGTGCGTTCCACCCAGGCGCGTGTCGCCTGGTAGCCGTCGCGGTTCAGCAGGAAGGCGATGCGGTCAGCCTCCGGTCCAGCCCATTCAGATGTGCCCATCGACCCGGCACCTCAACGTCGGAGACCTGCAGAGCAAGTGACGCGCCCACGGGCATCGCCGCAGCCTCCTGAACCGCTGCGCTGGTGTCCGCGTTTTGGACGCCGGGCGGTGATACAGTCCGCCCGCACAGCTCGCGCCGGTCCGAACGAGAGCCGAACCTCCGGCGCAGCGTTCCGCTTGGAGAGGCACATGAAACGACTTCTGCCCGTAGTGTTGCTGGCTTCTTTGGTGTGTGCACCGGCGATGGCGCATCACTCCCGCGCCGCATTCGCGCTCAACGAGACGATTCCGATGAAGGTGAAGATCACGCGCGTGCGATGGAGCAATCCGCACGTGTTCTGGGCCGGCACCGTCGTGAACGACAAGGGCGTCGCGGAGGAATGGACTTTCGAGGGCCACTCCATCTCGGGTCTCGTCCGTCAGGGCTGGACGGCAAACACGTTGAAGGTGGGCGATGAGGTGCAGTTCTTCGTGAACCCTCACAAGGACCGCACGAAGCACTTCGCACTCGTCGATCGCGTGGTGTTCGCGGACGGCAGGGTGCTCTACTCGGTCGGCGTGCCGCCTCAGAATGCCGTGGCCAGCCGCCCGAAGATCGAGCCCTCGAAGGACTTCTCGGGCAACTGGCGGTACAAGTTCCCGGGCACCGCGGAAGAGGTGCGCAAGCGCGTGCTGCTCGGCGCAGGCGGCCCGGACCTGAACCTGCCGTACACCGCGAAGGGGAAAGCGCAGGCCGTCGCATGGAACGCGAACGACAATCCGCAGCTCTCATGCGGGCCGATCAGCCTCCCGGCCCTCATCATGACGGTGTACGAATACAAGTGGATCCGCCATCCTGATCGCATCGAGATCCAGAAGGAGCAGTACATCGACGCGGACCGCGTCATCTGGCTGAATCGCACGAAGCCGCCGGCGGACTACAAGCCCGATCCGCTCGGCTTCTCGGTCGGCCGGTTCGAGCCGGATGGCACGCTCGTGGTGGAGACCACCGGGTTCAGCCCGGTGAAGTGGGGCAATGCGCCGGGCGTCGATTCCGGCCCGCGCAAGCGCATCGTCGAGCGCTACAAGCTCATCGACGGTGGCATGGCCATGAGCGTCTCCTATACCCTGGAGGATCCGGATTACTTCACCGCGCCGGTGACGGGGCAGGGCACTTACACGAAGTCCGCCGACTCGGAATTCGCGAAGCAGCCACCGTGTGATCTCAGCGCTGCGCGCGAGCACCTGAACTACGAGTAGCGTTCGACCGACCGGCGGTGCGGCCGGAGCCGCCCCGCCGGTCGAGCGCGTTCCCGCTCGAAGCGTTTGCAGGCCGGGGAGCTTCCAAGCGGCTGGCGCGGGTACCCGTTGGTGCAGTCAGGCGCTGGCTGGTCCAGCATGCGGTCGCATCGGCAGGCGCCTGTCTGTTCGCTTGTGGCGAGCGGGCGCTTGCCGGCACGATCCGCCCGCCTGCTGAGTGCTTTCGCGAGCGCAGGCGCAGTCATGTCTTTGCCTTGGGGCCGCCGCACGAATGTGCGACGGGAACGGCCGTTCGAAGGTCCGTGCTCTGTGATCCAAGGGCAAAGTCGGTGCCTCGCCGCTGCACACGCAGGCAACGTCCAGAAAGCGAGAGGGCTGCAGGCCCTTGCTTCCTATCAACTGAGGGGTGTGTCCATGGCTGAGTCGAACATGAATCCGCAGCGTCTCGAGCATCTGCAGTCCGTGATCCGGGAGGACATCGCTGCCGGGCTGTACCACGGTGCAGTGCTGAAGATCGCGCGCGGCGGCCGCGTGGCGCTCGAGGTGGCGATCGGCAGTGCGGATGCCGCGCAGACGCAGCCGCTGCGCATGGATTCGGTGTTCAGCCTGTTCTCGATCACAAAGGCCTTCACGAACGTGCTCGTCCTGCGCGCCATCGAGGAAGGGCGCTTCGCGCTCACCACGCGCATTTCGGACGTGGTGCCGGAGTTCTCGGGCGGTGATCGCGGACGCATCGAGATCTTTCACCTGCTCTCGCACCAGTCCGGGTTCCCCATCATCTTCGAAGTGAAGCCCGGCATGTACATCGATCGCTTTGAGGAAGTGTTCGCGGCCGTGTGCGAGGTGGTTCATCCGGTCGAGCCGCCGGGCGAGCGCGTGGCGTACTCGCCGCTCGTGAATCATGTGCTGCTCGCGGCTGCGGTGCTGAAGACCGATCCGAAGAAGCGGTCGTATCGGACCCTCGTGCAGGAGGAGATTCTCGATCCGCTCAAGATGCGTGACACATCGGTCGGGGTGCGCGCGGACCTGAAGCCGCGCAAGGTGGTGCCCGATTTCCGCGGCAATTATCCGATCGGCCATCGCGGCCACAGCAATCTCGGCCCGAATGGCGCTTTCGAGGAGGAGCATGCCGAGATGCCGTGGGTGGGCATCGCGTCCACGGTGCCCGATCTGTTCCGCTTCGCCGAGATGCTTCGGCAGAACGGCACGCTCGATGGGGCGCGAATCCTCTCGCCCGCCACGCTCGCGCAGGCGCGCCGCAACTGGACGGGCGAGAAGCCGAACGAGCTGTATGCCCTGCGCGGCAAGGAGCGGGGCTGGCCTCCGTACCCGGCATACATCGGGCTCGGCTTCTCACTTCGCGGCACGGCGATGTGCCGTCACATGTTCGGCACGCTGGCCTCGCCCGGCACGTTCGGCAACTACGGCGCGGGGACGACGCTGTACTGGGTGGATCCGGAGCGCGACATCACATTCGTGTGCCTGAGCGCCGGGGTCATGGAGAGCAACGCGAACACCGAGCGCTTCCAGCGCCTGTCGGACATCGTGCACTCGGCGGCGGAATGAGGCGAACGCTCGTCGGGCCAGCCTGATCGAACGCTGGCCTGATCACCTGCTGCAAGGATCAGGCGGGCAAAGCGGCCGTCGCTTTGCCCGCCATCACCGACCTGTGCGGGTGCTCTGTTCTTGTCGAGTTGGCAACGCGGGTTGAGCGCAAAGTCCCGCGCCCGTGCGGCGAGACCCCCATTGACCTGTGCCGAATGTTCTCTTGGTGCAAGTCGGCAGCGCGGGTTGAGAGCAGTCCCGCACCCGTGCGGCGAGACCCCCAGACCTGTGCCGAATATTCGCTTCATCTGAGTCGGTAGCGCAGGTTGAGCTCGAAGCCCACGCCCGTGCGGCGAGACCCCACTGATCTGTGCTGTTCGCTCGCGTGGGTCTGGCAGCGCGGGTGGGCCCGAAGCCCACCGCCCGTGCTGCAGACCTTCTCGTTCACTCCCCCTCCGACCGCGCGCCACCGCCGGTGGAGTCGCCGAATCGGGCCCGCACGCTGATGAACCACTCCCGCGGCCGGTTGTACGTGCCGACCATTTCGCCCGCCGAGAGATTAATCGACCCGGTGACGAGATAGCGGTCGTTCGTGAGATTCGTGCCGCCCGCGATCAGCTCGTATCGCTCACTGGGCGAGAGATAGTGGACCGACGCAGACAGTGCGTTGCTGGCGGGTCGCCTCAGCTCGGGCGTGTTCAGTGAATCGTTGAACATCTCGGCGGTTCGCGTGTAGTCGGCGCGCACGCGGAATCTGCCGCCGTTGCGGATGCCGAACTCGTACGCCGGCCCGATGGTGACCTTGTACTCCGGCGTCTTCGGCAGATCCGCATCCGGCGGGATCAGCGTGTCGGGGTTGATGAAGTCATATTCCGCATCGATGTAGCCCGCCGCGAGATTGAGCGAGAACCCGCCGCCTGTGATGGCCTGCAACTCCAGTTCAGCACCCTTGATGGTGGCGTCGCCCGCATTCTGGAACACCGGGGACGGGCCCTGTTGCACGTTGAGCTGAATGTCGTCGTACTCGGTGTAGAAGATGGCGGCATTCACGAGCATGCGACGGTTGAAGAACTCGGACTTGATGCCGAGCTCTGAGCTCTTCGCGGTTTCCTCGCGGAACAGCGCTTCATCACCTGTGGCGATCGGCTGGGAGAGGCGTGTCGTCCAGCCGCCGGACTTGAAGCCCTTCGCCCAGCTCGCGTAGACCATCACGTCATCCGTGAACTGGTATTGCGCACCCACGCGCGGCGTGAAGACCTTGAAGATCTCCTTCTGCTGATCCGCTGGAAAATACCGCAGCGGCTGGCCCGGAACCGGAAAGCCGATGAACTCCTGGCATGTGATGTTGCCCGTGTTCGGCACGCCCCCGAACACCGGGAAGACGGCCGGCCGTTCTTCGGCGGGGCACCCGAACAGCTTGTACGAGAAGCCATTGAGGTCGGCCTGGCCGCCAATGAATCGCTTGTCGTCGTACGAGTAACGCCCGCCGAGTGTGGCCGTGAACCGGTCGGTGACCTGGAAATCCATGTGCAGGTAGCCGGCGTACGACTTCGTGTCGATGTCGTTCGCGTAATCGAAGATGTACAGGATGCCTTCGAATGGGACGAAGTCGTGCACGTAGCCGGATTCCTCGAAGTAGTAGAGGCCGGCGACGTAATCAAGCCGGTTGTTGAACGCCTGTCCGTTCAGCTGGAACTCCTGCGAGAACTGGTTCTGGTGCTGGGAGTCCGTCACTTCCTGAAGCTGCTCAGGCGTACCGTCGAGGTCGATGCCGACGTCCCAGTCGATCTGGCGATATCCGGTGATGGATTTGAGCGACAGTGTGTCCGTGAAGTCGTACACCCCTGTGAGCGAGCCGCCGAACACGTCGTGATCCGCGAAGCTCACACCGTTCGAGAACGTCGTGTCTCTGTCGCCCGTGTTGACGGCGTTCTCATCCCAGAACAGGCGCGGTGAGCCCGACAGCAGCAGCGCACCGCCAGGGCCGCCCACGTAGCCGGCACCGCCCAGCGCCGCACCGCCGGGCGCGAATGGTGTGCCGGCGGCACGCGGTCCGCAGAGCCCGTTGGGTCCGGTGTTGAAGATGGGCTGCGTCTGCCCGAGCTGCGGAAGCTCCGGCACGGCCGCGATGACTCGCGGGTCATCCGCCATGATGGTGTCCAGCACGGATGCCGGATTGCTGATGCAGAAGTGATAGATGCTGGCGAACAGGGACGTAGTCGGGAACACGCGCAGCACGGTGGCTGCCGTGGACGGCTGGTTCTGATGCTGCCAGTCCGCCGCGAACGTGAGCTCGAATTTATCCGTGGGCTGCCAGAGCAGTTTTCCGCGCAGCACCTGCTGATTGATGCCCCCGTTCGTGCGCGACGTATCGAATCCGGCTTTCGGGTAGGCCGCCGCCGCATCCGTGATGAAGGGGATTTCCGCGTAGGGGGAGCCCTCGGGATACGGAACCACTTGCTGGTATCCGTCGCGCACCATCGAGGCCCCGGTGAGCGTCGAGAACAGATTGTCCCGCAGCGGAACATCCACGAGAAACGAGAAATCCCGGCGATTGAAGCGGCCACCCGTCGCCTGCAGGTCCAGGCGCCGTTCCGGCCCCGGCACGTGCGTGACGATGTTGATCGCGCCGCCGATCGTGTTGCGGCCGAACAGCGTGCCCTGCGGACCCTTCAGGATCTCGATGCGATCCACGTCCATGAGGTTCTGGTTCGCGCCGATGGTGCGTGCGAGGAATACGCCATCGAGGTACACGCCCACGCCCGGGTCGAGGTTGAATGCGAAGTCGTCCTGGCCGATGCCGCGGATCGATGCGGAGAGCACCGACCAGTCGCCCGAGAACGGGGAGCTCGCATCCAGATTCACATTCGGTGTGAGGTTGCTGAGGGCGTTGATGTCGTTGAGCTGCTTCGATTGCAGCGTGTCGGCGGTGAAAGCGGTGATGGCGATGGGCACGTTCTGGATGTCCTGCTCGCGGCGCTGCGCCGTGACAACCACCTCGCGCAGCTCCTGTTGCGCAAGCAGTGGCGGGGCGGTTGAGAGCGCGCTCGTGAAGGCGAGGAGGGCGGCCAGGGTTTGCCGGGGCTTCACCGGGAACCGATGCGATCGCTTTGACATGAGCATTCCCCTTTCGAAGTCAGGCACCGCCGACACGGAAAGCGGGTACGTTCCGCCACAGGCCGATGCGTGTGGCGGAAAGTCCAGAAACGGGATGTCTTCAAATCAAATCGTCAGGTGAGCGCGGCTTCGCGTGGGCTCACGTCCGATACCGTGGTTGATTCCGAAAGTGATTCGGACATGAGCCTCGAAGCCGTTCAGTAGCATCCGGCAGATCGCGGGACCCGTCAATTAGCCCCTGCGCCACACTCGCGTGTGTGTGCATTGTCGCGACAGTGCTGTGTCAGGCGTGCACAGCACAGCTCGAGTCCCATGCTTCAACGCAGCGCCCTTGCCATCGCTGCCGCGAACGCAGACGCGGCAAGCCGCTCGTTGCGTTGAGCTTGGCCGAGCTGCAAGACAACGGCTGCCGCGCGTTTTGAACACGACAGGACAGGCTGCGCCGCTACGACTCCGACTGGAGGGTGCCCAGGCTGAGCCTGATCGAACGCCCGAAACATGGCGATGCTTTTCGTCACGAACAAGCGCTTCATCGAGGCGGCGCGTCCTTGCCGCGCCAAAGCTGCACCGGAGAAGGGCGATGGCGATCGTGGCGGGATACAGGGGCGGATGGTGTGTCTCGCTGAAATCCATCCGGAAGGGAAATGCATCGGGAGGCAACGGAAGGGCGATGGCGGTTCCGCTCGAACCTCCGGCAAAGTCGATGGTGTCCCTTTCGAGGTACCCGGGAGCGTCGGCGCCGAGCTGACCCGGGGCTCATCAGGTTGTCTTCGCATCGACACGTTCGGGCATGCGCTCGCGGGTTTGCCGGGGCGAGTGGTGCCGGAACCCACTGCATGATGCGCGGTCATAAGCGCGGTATCCGTGAGAATGACGTGAGAACGAAGATGATCCGAAGCACGCACAAGACGCTCGCTTCAGCCGTGACCCTGCTTGCGGCGGCGATCCTCGCCGCCTGCTCGGCGATTCCGCGCAAGGATGGGGACAAGGCCGATCTCGCCCGCTACACAGCGTATGCGGGTCAGCCTGTATCGGACATCCGCATGTATACGCGGTATGACGGCTGGACGCCCGTGGACAATCATCACCTCGTGATTCACACCAATGTGAACGAGTCTTACCTGCTCACAGTCGCGGAGCCGTGCATCGATCTGCCGTTCGCCACGACTCTGGCCATCAAGTCGCGTTTCCCGCATACCGTGAGCAGCGGTTTCGACTCGATCCGTGTCGGGCGCGACACCTGCCGCATCACCGAGATCCGTCCGCTCGACTACAAGCGCATGAAGGCGGACCTTGCCCAGGAAAAGGCGCACGGCTGAGTGCTTCTCCGTCAGGCGCGCGAGCGTCCGCGCGCCTGACGGGTGATCCGCCGCTTTCAATCTGAAACACTTCCCCGGTAAGCTCCGGGCATGCCGTTCAAACACAGTCTTGCCGCCGCTTCGTGCCTGGCGGCGTTCGCCGCGTTTTGTTCCCCCGCCGCCCTGGCCGCTGCCTCACCG
>JADGHX010000013.1 GCA_019683695.1 Steroidobacteraceae bacterium | reverse complement strand
GATTCGCCGCCATATCATCGCGCACGATGCGGTCGAGCCACGCCGTGTCGCGAGCTTTAGAAAGCTTCGCCAGTCGTCCTAACCAGATGGCATCATCGTCATCACCTACAAATGCCTCAAAAATCCTGAGCGAGATCCACTCGTGTCGATATCCGTCTCGGGCCTTCCAGTCGCGCAGTTTCCGCTGAAATGCCCGGCTTGCTTTCCCGATGTCGTGAAATAGCGCCGCCATGACAGCGAGCAGCTGTATGTCCGTCGCACTTCGCCAGTCATTTTCATCACGATTTCGCAGCACATCGCGAACCGTTGTGTTCGTCGGAACTGCTCCATCAGGATTGAACTGCTTGGCATCGCCCACAATCCACAAGATCTCACTGTGATCGCGTCCTCTGATCCAGTGGCATGCAACAGCAGTATTCTTGCGAGCGGTCTTTCTCAATAGGCGTCGAACAGTATCCAGCCCTTCCTGTGTGATGGGCGTCTGCCACGTCCTTTCTCCACGCCGTTCGGCAAACTGATCCAGAATCCTGCGCGTCTCCTTGAGCGCGTTCTTCGAACATTGGGAAACAAATAGGACGTTCACGGCTCAGCTCGACCGAGGCATCCTGCGATTTCCTTGACGGTGTCGATCATGAAGTCAAGCGATTCCGTCCGCGTCAGCGCCTCGATGCAGGCGCGTCGAAACTGCTGCTCCTCATCGCCCCTGACAGCGGAGATGAAGGCCTGCGGCAGAACCACTGAGTCCTTCACCAAGTCAGCAATGTCGAAAACCAAACCCCCACGGCGCGTTTTCCCATGGAGCACGGCAAGTCCATGAGGCAGCCCAAGTACCCAGGCTGCTGTTGCACCCAGGCCGTAGGCGAGATAGTTGCCGTGATCCAGAAACTGGTTTGCGGGGTCGCTTGCCTGACCGCGTTCACTGCGGACGAACTCTCCGTAGTCGGTTGCCTGGGCCGCCATCTTGAACAGCTTCTTCGTCAGGCGTGCCTCCTCCGTGAGGAGGTGTGTGACACTGGGAACGAGGTCGATGTTCCGAGCGCTTTGCTCGAGAGCGCTTTCAAGCAGCCCGCGATCGATCGCAAATCCGCTGTCTCTCAGTAATCGGCCCTCGAGCCACTCATGCCGGATACGGGCAAGTCGTGCCCGCTGAATCATTCTCGCGGCTTCGAGCCGTCGGTTATCATCGAACCAGAACCGGACCCATAGCTGGAGAAATTCCGTTGGGCGGTACTCACTCTGCGGCGAGAACCACGCAACTTCGATATCCACTTCGTTTGCGCTGAACAGAGGAGTTCCGCCCCCTCCGCAGAACCCGACGAGCACGCCCGCCTTGGCGAGCTCTCGCATCGCTGCTTGAGTGATCGAGGTTCCCGTTCCCAGCAAGATTGTTGTCGTATTCGCGATCGGAATGTTCCAGTACAGCGACCTCTCACCCTCTTCAGTGACGTACTCCACTCGACCGCCGTTAACCAGCACACGGCAGTGCTCGAGGTAATAGATGTTTGCTCGCTTCGAATGGAGAATCGCCTTGAGATCTGATGGAGCCAGCTCTTTCATGCCTTCTCGCCGCCGGGAGCCGCCGGTCTCATTCACGAGATTGCTCGTACACCCCTCCGCTGGACGCCGTATATGTCCTGTAGTGCGACTGCGGCAGCCAGCGGCTATTGGCAACCTCACTTCTCGATTACGACGACCCCGATATCCAATGATGTCTCTCTGTGTTCGTCAAGGTCGCGCGGGAATCGGGCGCGGAACTCTCATCCCGTGTGCCCCGTCCTTGAGAGCTTTTTCTGCTCTTGTTCGTGCGCGAAGCCAGGCACGTTCATCGTCGGCCCACTGCTGAAGATGCCGTAGGTTGTGGCGAGAGTCCATTCATCCGTGACACGCTCTTCAAGACCGGTCGCCCCGCGGAGCGCACCGCTGTAAGAACCGTATCCGCTTTCGATGAAGGAGCTCGCAGACACGCGGGTCGCTGCCGGTGTCCGGGCGGCCACTTCAAATCCCACGAGTGGCCGGGTCAAATCCCCAACTTGGCAACAGCGGGAGGGCGGGATCCCTTTCGCCGCTCGCCAAAGGCGTGATATGACAGGCGCACCTGCACGGTGCCAAGGCGTCGGTGATGGAGTCCGTGCTTCCGAGGTGATCCTTAGTGAAGTAGTACGTGCTCTTTGTCCCGTCGCTCTTGCGCGTGTACATCGCAACCCGGCCCGATGTGCGTTCGGAGCGTAAGTCCAAGGAAACGCATACTTCGCACGGTGAGCGCAGTTCGCTGTACAAGCATTTGAACTTGAAGTCAGGTCGAAAAGGCGTTTAGAGATCCACCACGTGCCGATGCAGCGCGCGCAGACGCTCGGCGCATTGGTGGCCGTGCGTGACCAGCACCACGTCGATCCCCAGCGCCTGGCCGACTTCGAGGTCGTGGTCCGTGTCGCCGATGAGCACGGTGCGTGAGGCCGGGATGCCGCTCACGCGCAGCAGCTCGTGCCCGCGGTGCACCTTGCTGAAGGCCAGCGTGTCCTCGATGCCGTAGACGAAATCGAAGCACGACTCCAGCTCGAACGCGGTCACCATGCGATTCAGCTGTGGCTGGTGGGTTGCGGAAAGCACGGACTGTGTCTTGCCGGCACTGCGCACGGAGCGCAGAAATTCGCGCGAGCCCGGCACGAGCGCACACTCGAACACCTTCTGCATGAAGGCCTCGACGTACTGGTCGCACAGATCCGAAAACGACTCCGAGTTGAGATCGAACCCGAGCAACTCGTAGTACTTGCGGATCGGAAAGCCGAACGTGCGGCGATAGCGCTCCACGTCCATGGGGGGCAGCCCGCGCGCCGACAGAAACCCGTTCATCGTGGCCACGGCGTGCGCCACGTCGTTCAGCAGCGTGCCGTTCCAGTCCCAGATGACGTGATCCTTGTCGTGGATGTAATCGAGCAGTTTCTCCATGCCCCCGGCGCCCTTTCAATTCATGCGGGCGCAGCGCCGTTCGTCACCAGAGTGGCCATGAGCTCGTTCACGGGCATGGCCTCCAGCTTCCGGGCGTTGGCGAACGTGGCCTTGATGAGCGCGGCCTGCCTCGCCGAAAAATGCGCATCCACCGAGGCTTCGAACTTCTGCACGAGAACCGGCATGCCCTCCTCGCGCCGCTTGCGGTGGCCGATAGGGAAATCCACCTGCACGCGCGGCGTGGAGCTGCCATCGCGGAAGAATACCTGCACCGCGTTGCCGATGTAGCGCTTCTGCGGGTCGCAGTAGTCCTGCGTGAACGTGACGTTCTCTCGCACCTGCATCTTCTCGCGCAGCGCATCGATGCGCGGGTCGCTCGCCACGGCGTCTTCGTAGTCCTGCGCCGTCAGACGACCGAAGATGAGCGGGACCGCCACCATATATTGAATGCAGTGGTCGCGATCCGCCGGATTCGCAAGCGGGCCTGTCTTGTCGATGATGCGCACGCCGGGCTCCTGCGTTTCGATCACCACATGATCGATCTCGCTCAGCCGGTCCCGCACGAGGGGGTGCAGCTGCATGGCGCACTCGACCGCCGTCTGCGCATGAAACTCCGCCGGGTACGAAATCTTGAACAGCACGTTCTCCATCACGTAGCTGCCGAAGGGCTGCGGCAGGGAGAACGAGTTGCCCTTGAACAGCACGTCGTAGAAACCCCAGGTCTTCGCGGAGAGCGCGGAGGGGTATCCCATTTCACCCGTGAGGGCGATCAATGCGTGCCGCACGCCGCGAGAGGTGGCATCGCCAGCCGCCCAGCTCTTGCGCGAGCCCGTGTTCGGCGCATGCCGGTAGGTGCGCAGGGCGCCGCCGTCGATCCATGCATTCGACACGGCGTTGATCACCTGTTCGCGCGTGCCGCCCAGCATGGTGGTGACGACCGCTGTCGTGGCGACCCGAACGAGGATCACGTGATCCAGCCCCACGCGATTGAAGCTGTTCTCCAGCGCGAGCACACCCTGGATCTCGTGCGCCTTGATCATGGCGGTGAGCACGTCGCGCACGGTGAGCGGCGTTTCTCCTTCCATCACGCTCTTGCGTGCAAGGTAGTCCGCCACGGCGAGAATGCCGCCGAGATTGTCCGACGGATGCCCCCATTCCGCGGCGAGCCACGTGTCGTTGAAATCGAGCCACCGGATCATCGCGCCGATGCAGAACGCGGCCTGCACCGGATCCAGCTCGAAGGAGGTGCCTGGCACCCGGGCGCCACCCGGCATCACGGCACCCGGCACCACGGGCCCCAGCAGCTTGGTACACGCCGGATACTTCAGTGCCTGGAAGCCGCACGCGAGCGTATCCATGAGGCAGTAGCGAGCGGTGTCGTACGCGGCGGTGCTGGTGATCTTCGCGCCATGCGCGTAATCCGCAATGGCGACGAGAACGGAATCCGGATCCGGACGTTTCGCGGACTTGTAGTCGTGGCTCGACATGGCTGCGCTCGCTCAACCGCGCTGATCGATCGGCACGAACGGGACGTTTTCCGGCCCGACGTAGTTCGCGGCCGGGCGGATGATCTTGCCGTCCGCCCGCTGCTCGATGACGTGCGCGGCCCAGCCCGTGGTGCGCGCAATGACGAACAGGGGAGTGAACATCGCCGTGGGCACGCCCATGAGGTGATACGAAA
Organism: Steroidobacteraceae bacterium; assembly: GCA_019683695.1. Lineage (GTDB taxonomy): Bacteria > Pseudomonadota > Gammaproteobacteria > Steroidobacterales > Steroidobacteraceae > JADGHX01. Next base: position 41,882 of record JADGHX010000013.1, on the reverse strand, counting down.
CGGCGGAGAACCAGTCGAGATTCGGGAACAGCTTCTTGAGCGACGCCATCTCGCTCTCGATGCGCTCGGCGATGGCGAAGGCCTTCATGTCGCCGGCTTCCTGCGCGAGCCGCCTGGCGACTTCCTTGATGACCTGATTGCGCGGATCCGACACCGTGTACACCGGATGCCCGAACCCGATGATCACTTCCTTGTTGGCGACGCGTGCGCGAATGTCGGCCGCGGCCTCATCCGGCGTCTGATACCGGCTCTGGATTTCAAAGGCCACCTCGTTCGCACCGCCGTGCTTCGGCCCACGCAGCGCGCCGATGGCCCCGGTGATGCACGAGTACATGTCCGAGCCCGTGCCCGCAATGACGCGCGCCGTGAACGTGGACGCATTGAACTCGTGTTCCGCATACAGAATGAGCGACGTGTGCATCGCGCGCACCCATGACGCGGGCGGCGGGCGCCGATGCAGCAGATGCAGGAAGTGCCCGCCGACGGAGTCGTCCTCCGTTTCCACCATGATGCGCTGGCCGGAATGGCTGAAGTGATACCAATACGTCAGCATCGACCCGAGTGAGGCGATCAGCCGATCCGCGATATCCCGTGCACCGGCGGCGTTGTGATCGTCCTTCTCCGGGAGTGTGCACCCGAGCGCCGAAACACCGGTTCGCATCACATCCATCGGGTGTGACGCGGCGGGCAGCGCTTCCAGCGCGGTGCGAACCACTGCGGGAAGACCGCGCAGACTCTTCAACTTGGCCTTGTATGCGGTGAGCTCAGCGCGATTCGGCAACTTGCCGTGAATGAGCAGGTACGCGATCTCCTCGAACTCGCACGTGTCGGCGATTTCGAGAATGTCGTAACCGCGATAGTGGAGATCGTTGCCCGTGCGCCCGACCGTGCACAGCGCGGTGTTGCCGGCGAGCACGCCAGAGAGCGCGACGGATTTCTTGGGTTTGGGACCGCTGAGGTTCGAGGGCGCTGCGTTCGGGTTCATGACTCACTTTCCGCGAGGTTCATCGCCCGACGCGCCGAAGAGCGCATCGAGCTTCCTTTCATATTCGAGGTAGCCGAGCGTCTCGTAGAGCTCGGCCCGGGTCTGCATCAGATCGATCACGTTCCGCTGCGTGCCTTCGCGGCGCAAGGCGCCGTACACGGCGAGCGCCGCCTTGCTCATCGCACGGAACGCTGAAAGCGGATAGAGCACGAGCCGCACACCGACCGACCCCAGCTCCTGCACGGTAAAAAGCGGCGTCTTGCCGAACTCGGTGATGTTCGCGAGAACGGGCACGCGCACCGTTGAGGTGAACTGGCGGTATTCGTCCAGCGTGGTGAGGGCTTCGGCAAAAATCATGTCCGCGCCGGCTTCGACGTAAGCGCACGCACGGTCGAGCGCGGCTTGCTGGCCCTCCACCGCATGCGCATCCGTACGCGCCATCACAACGAAGCTGTCGTCGGTACGCCCGTCCACGGCGGCCTTGATGCGGTCGACCATTTCCGCGGCAGACACAAGCTCCTTGCCGGGCCGGTGGCCGCAGCGCTTCGCGAACACCTGGTCCTCGATGTGCATGCCGGCGGCACCCGCCTTGATGAGCTGGCTGCACGTGCGGGCGATGTTGAAGGCTCCGCCCCAGCCTGTGTCCGCATCCACGAGCAGCGGCAGCTGCGTGGCAGAGGTGATGCGCCGCACGTCTTCGCACACGTCGTTGAGGGACGTCATGCCGAGATCGGGCAGACCGAACGATGCGTTCGCAACCCCTGCTCCGGAGAGATACAGCGCGCGAAACCCGCTGCGCTCGGCAAGCAGCGCCGCATACGCATTCACGGCGCCGACGACCTGGAGAGGACGTTCGGTATCTAGAGCGGTGCGCAGGCGCGCCCCCGCGGAAGCTGTGGACGCCATGGTCGAATCCTGGTGAAGGGCCGCAAGTTTATCACCCGGAATGTTACCCGCGGGTAAGAAGCTGTCGCGCGCTCAGGCGATGCGGACGATCGTCCGGCCCGTGATCTCTCCTTTGAGGTAGGGGGCGAACGCGCCGGGCAAGGCGTCGAACGGGATTTCCCGGGCGGCAATGGCGTCGAGGTGAGCGGGCGCGAGGTCTGTCGCAATCCGCTGCCACACGAGGAGGCGCAGGGCGCGGGGGGTAGCGGAGCTGTTGATGCCGAGCAGATTCACGGCACGCAGGATGAAGGGCATGACGGTCGTGTTCAGCGTGGCGCCGCCGGCCAGCCCCACGCTGGCGATGCTGCCGCCGTAACCCACGGTTCGCGTGAGCCACGCGAGCATGTCACCGCCGACGTTGTCGATTGCGCCGGCGAACTGTGCCTTTTCCAGCGGGCGCGTGCCGTAGTCGATGCTCTGGCGCATCAGAACGTGGGCGGCGCCAAGTGTCTTCAGATAGTCCACCGCGCCGGGCTTGCCGCTCACGGCGACGACTTCGTAGCCGCGCGCCGCCAGCATGTCGATGGCGAAACTGCCGACACCGCCGGTTGCGCCCGTAACGACCACGGGCCCGTTGGCCGGCCGCTGCCCGTTCTCTTCCATGCGATGAATCGCAAGCGCGGCAGTAAACCCCGCTGTTCCGATCGCCATCGCAGAGCGATCGTCGAGACCCGCAGGAAGCGGGATGACCCAGTCGCCTTTCACGCGCGCGTACTGCGCGTAGCCGCCGTCGTGGGTCTCCGAAAGCTCGCAGCCGGTGACGAGCACATGATCGCCTGCGCGGTACCGCGCGTCCGCGGAGGATTCGACGATGCCGGCCAGATCGATCCCACCCACGAGCGGGTACTTGCGCAGGATCTTCCCGGCGCCGGTGGCGGCGAGCGCGTCCTTGTAGTTGATACCGGAGTAGGTGACGCGCACGACGACGTCTCCCGCCGCGAGGTCATCGAGCGTGAGGTCCTCGAAACGGCCGGCAATCTGGCCGTTGTCATCGTGGATGCGGAAGGCCTTGAACCGCATGGGCGTGTGCCTCACGCGGCGCGCCGCTGCCGTTCCATCCAGGCGACGAGCCCCTGAGCATTGAGCTCGATATCGGGGCCGAGCAGCTCGTCGATGCGGGCATCGCTCAGCGTGCAGCCGTGCTCGCGTGCGCGACGGAGCCAGAGCGCGCGCATCTCCTGCACCAGAAAAGATTTCAGATCCGGCGCGTGGGCGTTCCGCTGCGCGAGGTCCGCCAGCTCGCGAACCTGCGCCTTCAGGTCCGCGCCCAGGCGAGGCACGTTGGTGACGCGGCTGTAGTGCATGAGATACACCGAGTCGAGCCGGTAGCTGAGAAGACGCTCGATGGAGGCGACGAGCTGGTCTGGATCGAACTGCGTTGGCGTGGTGGTCGGCACGATGAACGCGCCCTTCGCCGTATCCAGTTCGCGGTACGAGAGGCCGAACGTGTCACCCGTGAACGCCCCCGAGTGCCCCAGATCGATGATGCACTGATGGTGCAGGGCGTGGCCCGGCGTGTGAATCAGCTCGAGCTCGCGGCCCGCGAGGCTGATGCGCTGACCATCCTGCGTGGTGATGACGCGGTCCGCCGGGATGGGAACGATGTCCCCGTACAGCCGCTGATATTGCTCGTCGCCATAGACGACGCGCGACGCCGCGATGAGCTTCTCAGGCTGAATCAGATGCGGCGCGCCTCGAGGATGCAGCACCGCTCGGGCGTTCGGAAGATGGCGCATCAGTTCGCCCGCCCCACCCGCGTGGTCCAGATGAACGTGCGTGAGCAGCACGTAATCCACTGTCTCTCGTTCGATGCCGAGCTTGTTCAATGCCGCGAGCAGGTAAGGCACGGAATGCGTGGTGCCCACATCGACGAATGCGGCGCGCCCGCCCGCCTCGATGACATGTGCCGCCGCGAGGCCGGGGCGCAGGTATTCCGTATCAACAGCGGTGATGCCGTGCGGATGGCGCGTGATTCTGGGTTGAGGCATGAGAGCTTTCGTCCGCTGGCGCGTTTCGGGCACCATAGCAAAACCTCCACGGCCTTTCGATCCGCGCCGCATGCGAACCCAGTCTCCGTCCCGCGTCTTCCTGTTCGGCACGCTCTGCACACTCCTTCTTTTCGCAAGCCTCGCGCACGCCCAGCAACCCACGCCTGTAACGCTGCGGCGGGAGAACGGCAATCTCATTCTCGAAGGTGTGCCCGAGCGCGATCCTGCGATGTCGGAGCGCCTCGCGCGCTATCTGAACAGCCGGCAGGCGACATTCCTCGACTGGATGGCGGACGGCTCGCTGCTCGTGGCCACGCGCTTCGGGGAAGCGGATCAGGTCCATCGCGTCACGCAGCCGCTCGGCACCCGGGAGCAGCTCACGTTCTACCCGGAGCCGATCACCGAAGCCCGCGCGCCGACGGTGAATTCCGACGGCTTCGTGTTCCTCAGGGACCGCGGGGGCGACGAGAACTCGCAACTCCTCTATTACCGCATGTCGGACCGGTCCGTGCGCCTGCTGACGGACGGCAAGTCGAAGAATGGCAGTCCCGTCTGGTCCCGCGACGGCAAGCGCGTCGCGTTCTACAGCAACGCGCGCGATGGCGTGAGCTACGACATCTATGTCGTGGACATCGGCGCGAACACGGAGCCGCGCCTCGTCGTCGCCTCCCCGAAGCAGACCTGGTATCCGCTCGACTGGTCGCCGGATGATTCGAAGCTCCTCATCCAGCATTACGTTTCCATCAATGAGAGCCATCTGCTCATCGCCGATGTGGCGACCGGCACGGTGACGCCACTCGACGGCGATGCGGGTCAGAGCCGCAATCGGCGGGGGCGCCGCTCGAACGGCAAGGTCGGCATCACCGCCGCCCGGTTCGCGCCGGATGGTCGCGGTGTGTACGTGATCTCCGATGAGAAGAGTGAGTTCTCGCAGCTGCGGTACATCGATCCGGTCACCGGGGAAAGGCGGCTCGTCTCGCCCGAAGTGCAGTGGGATGTCGAAGCGTTCGATGTGAGCGTGGACGGTCGCTACATCGCGTGGGTGATCAACGAGGATGGCCGCAGCCGGCTCACCGTGCTCGATAACCAGATGAAGCTCGAGCTGGCGCCGCCGGGCGTTCCCGAAGGGCCGATCTCCGAGGTGAAGTTCGATCGCACGGGCAAGCGGCTCGCGTTCTCGGCCGTCTCCGCCCATTCGCCGCGCGACGTGTACGTCTACGACCTCGAAAAGAATACGCTCGAGCGCTGGACGCACAGCGAAGCCGGGCCGGTTGATACGAAGTCATTCGTGGTGCCGGAGCTCGTGCACTACCCCACCTGGGATCGCGTCGGCGGCCGCCTGCGCACGTTGTCCGCCTATGTGTACCTGCCGAAGACACCTGGGCCACATCCGGTGCTTATTCACATCCATGGCGGCCCGGAGTCGCAGTTCCGGCCCGGGTACGAGGCGTTCTTCCAGTTCCTGGTGAACGAGCTGGGCTACGCGGTGGTGGCGCCGAACGTGCGCGGCTCCTCCGGCTATGGCAAGAGCTTCCTCGAGCTCGACAACGGCATGCTCCGCGAAGATGCCGTGAAGGACATCGGCGCGCTGCTCGTGTGGATCGGCCTCACGCCGGCGCTCGACCGTGAGCGCGTGGTGGTGATGGGCGGATCGTACGGCGGCTACATGGCGCTCGCGTCACTCGTGGCGTACAGCGACAGCCTGCGCGGCGGGGTGGACGTGGTGGGCATCAGCAACTTCAACACGTTCCTCAGTAACACCTCCGCCTATCGGCAGGACCTGCGCCGCCAGGAGTACGGCGACGAGCGGGACCCGAAGATGCGCGCGTACTTCAACCGCATCTCCCCGTTCAACAACGCCAAAGCGATCCGTCGGCCGCTGCTCGTCGTGCAGGGCCTGAACGACCCGCGCGTCCCCGCCTCGGAATCGGAGCAGATGGTGGCGCGTGTGCGCGCCAACGGAGGCGAGGCGTGGTACCTGGCCGCGAAGGACGAGGGCCACGGCTTCCGCAAGAAGTCCAACCGCGACTTCTATCTCGAGACGGTCGCGATGTTCCTGGAGCGGCTCGCGAAGAAGTGAAGGAGTGGAGGCGCGTGCCGAACCGCCGCGCCTGCCAGGTGCGCAGGCCGCGCGCACGCGCGCGGCCTGCGCAATCGTCAGTCGTTATCCGCCGTGAGGATCGTGCTCGGGCGGTTCTCCGTCTGGAGCGCGGGGCGCTGCCGCGAGTAGTACTCCGCGAGAACCCGGATATCCGAGTCTTTGAGCTGGCTCGCGAAGGTGCCCATGATCGCGTTCTTCCGGCCACCCTTCTTGTAGTCATGCAGGGCGCGCTCGAGATAGTCCGCGTGCTGCCCGGCGAGCGTCGGGTACTGCGGCGTGATGCCGACACCGTTCTGGCCGTGGCACGCCACGCACACCTGGGCCGCCTCCGGCGCCTGGCCCACCGGCTGAGCGTCCGGCTTCAGGGGCTCACGGGAGAAGAATGCGGCGATGTCCCGCATGTCCTGATCCGAGAGGGAGGAGGCCTGCGAGTGCATGGTGATGTGCGAGCGCTCGCCCGAGCGATAGGCCTGCAGCGCGAGCACGATGTACTCCCGATGCTGCCCTTCGAGCTTCGGCACGCTGTAGTTGGGGAAGGCGTTCTTGTAGTTCGGAACGCCGTGGCACCCGAGGCAGGTGTTGGCGAGGTGCTCGCCGCGTTCGGGATTCCCCTCTTCCTGGGCCCGGGTTGCGGTGCTCGCAATCGCCGTAACCGCCATGACTGCCACAACAAAGCCCGAACGGACCCGAAACCGCATCTCAACGCTCCGACCGACCCAAAAATGGCCCCGAATCTTACGGATTCGGTTTGCCAAAAGCCAACCCGGACGACGCGCGGTGAGGTTACCCTACGCAACATTGTGAACCGGACGGCAGTAGATTGATCCAAGGGTGCGCCAGCGCCCGCGCCCGCCCGCAAGAGCCGCAAGAGACGTCCACGAATCCGCATGATCGCCCTGATCCAGAGAGTCACCCACGCGGAGGTGCGCGTGGCCGGCAACGTCGTGGGGGCCATCGACCGCGGCATCCTGGGCCTGGTCGGCGTGCGCCGCGGGGATGACGAGCGGGCCGCGGACCGCCTGCTCGAAAAGGTCCTGAGCTACCGGATCTTTCCGGACGCGAAAGGCCGCATGAATCTGAGCCTGCGCGATATCGGCGGCGGGCTGCTGCTGGTTTCCCAGTTCACGCTCGCGGCGGATACGCGCAAGGGCACGCGTGCCGGGTTCAGCACCGCCGCAGCGCCGGAGGAGGCGCGGCGCCTCTTCGATTACCTGCTCGTCCGCGCGAGGGACGCGCACAGCCCCGTGGCTGCAGGCGAGTTCGGCGCCGACATGCAGGTCACGCTGACGAATGATGGTCCTGTGACGTTCTGGCTCGAGGCGGGCGCAACGGCCTGACACAAGATGGCCTGTCTCCACCCAACGTCGATGGTGCGCCGGCAGCCGGTCATGGAGCCGGCACTCCGAACTTTGTGAGTCCGGCGCGATTGTTTGGCCTATGATCGGTGATCTGTTTCGCTGCAGGAGTTGAGGGCTATGGGTATCGGGATGAGAGAGCTTCTGATCATCCTGCTCGTCGTGCTGCTGGTGTTCGGCGCCAAGAAGCTCCGGACCATCGGCTCGGATCTCGGAGCCGCCGTGAGGGGCTTCAAGAAGTCGATGAGCGAGGGTGAGGACGAAGTCCGCAAGATGGCGGACCTCGATGACGAGGGCACCCGGCAGATCCGCAAGGACGACCGGCCGGACGCCGAGTTCGCCGAAAGCGCCAAGGGAAGCGCGGCGGACAAGAAGGACCGCGTCGCCTGATCGCGCACCGGCATGTTCGAAGTCGGTTTCACCGAGCTGCTGCTCATTTTCGTGCTGGGCCTCATCGTGCTCGGCCCGGAACGGCTGCCGCGCGTGGCGTCGCAGATCGGCCGCTGGATCGGCCGCGCGCGCTCCATGGCCCGCCAGTTCCGCGAGCAGCTCGAGGAAGAGGTGAACGTCGCCGAGACGCAGAAGTGGAAACCGGCTTCCGATACGCAGCAGCCGTCCGCCAGCTCCAGCGCCTCGGCGCCCGATGGCATGGCGGGTGCCGGAACGTCCGAAGCGCAGCATTCCGCCGCCGCACCCGGCACATCTGACAGCACCACAGCCGGCGACGCGCACTACGCCGGGCCAGCGCCCGAGCCGGAAGCGCCGGCCTACGAGCCGCCGTTTTTCGGTGCCAGCACTCCGGAAGCTCCCCCGGCCAGCGCCGCGGAGACTTCGAACGCGCCCGGCGCCCCGACCGACCCCCTGACCCCGCCGGACGAGCGACCCGCACGCCCCGGGGACGTGATGACGCATACACATGAGCGGGGAATCTGAGAAGCTCGCCGAAGGCACGCTCGTATCGCATCTGCTCGAGCTGCGCGATCGCCTGATCCGCTCGCTCATTGCGATTGCGGTCATGTTCATACCTGCCGCGTACTTCGCGAACGACATCTTCACGTTCATCGCCAACCCGCTGCGCAAGCAGTTGCCGGAGGGCACCCAGCTCATCGCGACGAGCGTCGTGTCGCCCTTCTCCACGCCGTTCAAGACGGCCTTCTTCGCGGCGCTCTTCGCGGCGATGCCTTACGTGCTCTATCAGGCCTGGGCATTCGTCGCCCCCGGGCTGTACCGGCACGAGAAGCGCTTCGCGCTGCCGCTGCTGGTCTCGTCCATCGTGCTCTTCTACGTTGGCGTGGGGTTCGCGTACAAGTTCGTGTTTCCGATGATCTTCCAATTCTTCGTGAGCACCGTGCCGGAAGGCGTCGCGATGATGACGGACATTTCGGAGTACATGAGCTTCGCGCTCACGATGTTCTTCGCGTTCGGCGTGGCCTTCGAGGTGCCGGTCGCCGTCGTGCTGCTCGTGGTCACGGGCATCGTGAGCCTCGATGCGCTCAAGCGCTCGCGCGGGTACGTGCTCATCGCCATCTTCGTGATCGCCGCATTCCTCACGCCGCCGGACGCGGTCACACAGTCCGCCATGGCCATTCCGATGTACCTGCTGTACGAAGGCGGCATTGCGATGGCGCGCATTCTCTCCCGCATGCGACGCGAAGCGCAGGAACGCGAAGAAGCCAACGCCTCCAGCGGCAGCTGAACGCCCGCACGCGCGCAGATGCGCTCCTCACGGGTAGCAGGGCGTGCACTGCGCGCATGAACGTGCCAGCGCGAGCTCGCGGATGAGACTCGGACAGAGATCCTCCGAGCGTTTTCGCCGCTGAGTGTTGCTCGCTGTGTAGTCGTCCTAACGCTCATCTTTTCTCGTGCCTTGTGGACAGCACGTTGTTCGCCGGTCAGACGCTCCGTTCAGGAACGCCCCCGCAGCACGCGGCCTGAGAACTTCGCGGTTTCGTGCTGTGGCTCGCGCGCCGCGTCGGTTCACATCGTGACGACGCGGGTTTGTACTTTTGTGCGCAGCCGCCCGGACGTGCCCACCATGCGATCACCCGAACTTGCCCGGCCCGTAAACGTTCCGTCACACTCGGCGCCTTCGCGTCCATAACAGGCATCGCGCATGACAGACGCAACTGCTTCCACGGCCGCTGCTGTCGCTCCGGTCTCCGAGCGCCAGATCTTCGGCCACCCGCGTGGGCTCGCCACGCTCTTCTTCACCGAGATGTGGGAACGCTTCACCTACTACGGCATGAGGGCCATTCTCGTGCTGTTCCTGGTGGGCGCCGTCGAGGGCGGCGGTCTCGGCATCGACGACCGCACGGCCAACGCCATCTACGGGCTCTACATATCCGCCACGTATCTGCTTTCGCTATTCGGCGGCTGGATTGCGGACCGCCTCACCGGTGCGCAACGGGCCGTGTGGTGGGGCGGCATTCTCATCACCATCGGCAACGGCTTGCTCGCGGTGGGCTCCACCGCGATGTTCTATCTGGGGCTCGTCGTCATCGTGTTCGGCGTGGGTTTGCTGAAGCCGAACGTCAGCGCCATTGTTGCGCAGATCTACCCGGAAGGCGGGTCGCGGCGGGATGCGGGCTTCTCCATCTTCTACATGGGCATCAATCTCGGCGCGTTTCTCGGCTCCACCATCGTGCCGATCGTCGCCGCACAGTACGGGTGGCGCTTTGGCTTCGCGGCGCCGGCGGTCGGCATGCTGATCGGCCTCATCCAGTTCCAGCTCACCAGGCAATATCTCGGTCTTGCGGGGCTCGCGCCGGAAACAGCGAACGCGCACCCGGCCGGCACGCGCAACGCGTGGATCGCGGTCATCGCCATCACTGCAGTGCTGGTCGCACTGTGTGTGGCGGCGATCACAGGCCATATGCACATCGATCCCGTGGAGCTGCTCGAGAGCTCCTTCTGGGCCATGGTGGTGTTCGCCGCCGGGTACTTCGTGTACCTGCTGTTCTTTGCGGGCCTGGACGGCGTGGAGCGCAAACGCGTGCTGGTGATGATCGCCCTCTTCATCGCCTGCGCCATGTTCTGGGCCGGCTTCGAGCAGACGGGCGCCTCGCTGAATCTCTTCGCGGACCGCTACACCGACCGGAACATCTTCGGCTGGGAGATGCCCGCCGGTGTGCTCCAGAACGTGAATCCGTTCTTCATCATTGTGTTCGCGCCGCTGTTCGCCGCGCTGTGGGTGCATCTCGGCCGGCGCAACATGGATCCGTCCGCGCCCGCCAAGTTCGCGCTCGGGCTCATCCTCATGGGCCTGGGCTTCGTGGTGATGTACTTCGCTTCCCGGTACGTCGTCGCCGGCGAAAAGGTGCTGCCGACGTGGCTCGTGCTCACGTTCATGTTCCACACCTGGGGCGAGCTGTGCCTCTCGCCTGTGGGCCTGAGCTCCATGTCGAAGCTTGCGCCCGCGCGTTTCGTGGGGCAGGCGCTTGGCGTCTGGTTCCTGGCCACGGCAATCGGCAACAACCTCGCGGGTCAGATCGCGGGCGAGTTCGATGGCAGCAACGTTGCGGCCATGCCGGGCCAGTATCTCGCCATCTTCTGGTGGGGCCTGATTGGCGGTGCCGTGATGTTCGCCATCACGCCGATGGCGAAGAGGCTGATGGGAGGCGTGAAATGACGTCGAAGGTGAGCACTGTGATCCGCCGGCTGTGCGCAGGCGTAGCGCTCGAGCACGCGTGGCTCGCCGGAGCGCTCGCCACGCTGTCCGTCGGGCTGAGCGCTTGCAGCGGACCACCGGCGGGCGCCAGCTCCGGCCCGCAATCCACGGAAACCGCAGACGAGTTCGTCGCGCGGATCAACCGCGATCTCACGGCGCTGGACCTGGAAGGCAACGCGGCTGAGTGGGTGCAGAACACCTATATCACTCCCGATACGGAGATGCTCCGTGCCAAGGCGAACGATCGCTACCTCGCCTATCTGAGCCGCGCCGCCGAGGAGTCGAAGCGCTACGACGGGCAGCAGCTGTCGCCCGAAACCGCGCGTGCCATTCAGCTCCTGCGCGTCAATGTGTCGGCCCCCGCGCCGAGTGACCCTGCAAAGCGCGCGGAGATGACGCAGCTGATGGCGCGCCTCAGCGCGATGTACGGCGAAGGCAAGTATTGCCCGCCGGGCAAGGGTCCGGAGGCGTGCCAGAACCTCGACCAGCTCTCGAAGACCCTCGCGGAGAGCCGCGACTACGACACGCTCGTGGAAGCCTGGAAGGGCTGGCACGACGTCGGCGCGCAGATGCGCGAGCCCTATCGCCGGTTCGCGGAGCTGGCGAACGAAGGCGCTCGCGAGCTCGGGTTCAAGGACCTGGGCGTGATGTGGCGCGCGCGGTATGACATGTCGCCCGAAGAATTCGACGCCGTGGCCGAAAAGCTGTGGCAACAGGTGAAGCCGCTTTACGACGAGCTGCACTGCCACACGCGCGCGCAGCTCGCGAAGAAGTACGGTGAGGACAAGGTGCCCGCCGGCAAGCCGATCCCCGCTCACCTGCTCGGCAACATGTGGGCGCAGCAGTGGAACAACATTTACGACGACCTGCTGAAGCCCTACCCGAACGCGAGCATCGAGAGCGCGAACCGGGCGCTGAAGGCACAGAAGTGGGATGCCGTGCGCATGACGCGCTCGGCCGAGAGTTTCTACACGTCCATCGGTTTTCCGCAGCTGCCGGAGTCGTTCTGGCGACTCTCGATGTTGGTGCGGCCGCGCGATCGTGAGGTCGTGTGCCACGCGAGCGCGTGGGACATGGACCCGAGCCGGCACGACGTGCGCATCAAGATGTGCATGAACCCCACGGAGGAAGACCTGTTCACCGTCTACCACGAGCTGGGGCACGTGTATTACTACCTGCACTACAGCGATCTGCCGCGCATGTTCCGCGATGGCGCGCACGATGGGTTCCACGAGGCCATCGGGGACACGGTGAACCTCTCCGTCACGCCGGGGTACCTCGCGCAGATCGGCCTCATCTCTCCGGTGAAGCCGAGCAAGGAAGCCGTGATCAACCAGCAGATGAAGCTCGCGCTGGACAAGATCGCGTTCCTGCCGTTCGGGCGGCTCATCGATCAGTGGCGCTGGCGTGTGTTCTCCGGCGAGATCACGCCGGAGCACTACAACGCGGCGTGGTGGGAGCTTCGCAAGCGCTATCAGGGCGTCGCACCGCCTGTGCCCCGCACGGAAGCGGATTTCGATCCGGGCGCCAAGTATCACATTCCGGACAACACGCCCTACACGCGGTATTTCCTGTCCTACATCCTGCAGTTCCAGTTCCACAAGGCACTGTGCGATGCGGCCGGCTACAAGGGTCCGCTGCACGAGTGCTCCGTTTTCGGGAACAAGGATGCGGGCAGGCGCTTTTCCGAGATGCTCGCGCTCGGCGCAAGCCAGCCGTGGCAGGACACGCTCGAAAAGCTCACCGGCAGGCGCGAGATGGATGCCAGCGCCATCATCGAGTACTTCCAGCCGCTGATGGCCTGGCTCAAGGAGCAGAACAAGGGTCGGCAGTGCGGGTGGGAATAGCCGCATCGCGCAGAACGTCTCACGCGGATTAACGCCGCATGTGCCGGCCGCGAGCGGCAGGGTCGCCGCGGCCGGACGCGCACCGCGGCTCTGAACCGCAGCGCGTGTTGGCACGCCCCTGCCGGCGCGCGAATCACAGCGGGTTGACGGCCACGAGCGCCACAGACGCGCTCCCGTGCCCTTCGATCGCGAGATTGCATACGGCTGCCGCCGCATCCGTTCCCGCCGGCGACTTCGTGCCGGTCGCCATTCGCTATGCGCCGGCGGCGGCGAGGAGCTGACGAATCTCCGGCACGCACGAGCCGCAGTTCGTGCCGGCCTTGAGTTGCGCCCCCACTTCGGCAGGTGTCTTCAGGCGATGGTGTGCGATCGCGTCCGCGATCGTGATGCGGCCGACGCGGAAGCAGCTGCACACCAGCGCCCCTGTATCGGCTGCGGCGACGAGCGGGCGGCCGGCCAGGATTCCGCGCCGGTCGATGTCGGCGAGTGAGTCTTTCAGGAAAAGGCTGGCGAGCCACGCGCGCGAGGGCAGTTTCGGTGAGGGCGCGATGCTGAGGAAGGCGCGGAGCCGACCTCCCGACACAACGGCCGCGCGATAGATGCCGGCGGCGGCATCGTCGTAGTCGAGATACTCCACGCCCGCCTGCTCGGCACGCAGCATTTCACGCGCCCACGCTTGCAGCCTCGCGTGCATCCCCGCCTTGTTCTCGCGCCCGGCGAGCTCGTATCGGTGAAAGCCCTGACCCTGCACGCGTGTCCACCAGGTTGTACCCGGCTCGATGTCGGCATCACGCGTGATGAGCACGCCATACCAATCGACGCGGAACGGCTCCACGCGTGCAGGGGTGTGCTTGAACTCCGGCTCGCCGGAAATCGGGTCCACAACAGGATTCACAAGGGCGCCCACACGCGCGTCCGATGCGTTCGTGGCACTCCAGTGAATGGGCACGAACAGCGTGCCGCGGGCAATCTCGCCGCTGGTCCGCAGGCGAAGCGCTACCGAGCCCCATGGTGTGATCACGCGCACTATCTCGCCGTCACGGATTCCGGCGAGCAGTGCGTCCTGCGCGTGCATGTCCACGAAGGGCTCAGGCAGGTGCTCCGCGAGCCGCGGCGCGAGACCCGTGCGAGTCATCGTGTGCCACTGGTCACGGATGCGTCCGGTGTTCAGCACGAACGGAAAGTCTTCGGTCGCCTGGTTCACCGGCGCACGTGGGTGCACCGCTATGAAACGGGCGCGGCCATCCGAATAGAAGAATCGACCGTCGCCGCCGATGCGCGCGGTTCCCCGGCGCCCGCCCGCAGGAATGGGCCACTGCACGGGCTCGAGCGAGTCGTACTCCTCACGCGTGAGGTCGGCGAGACCGCTGATATCGAATGCACGCGTGCCCCCATACTCGACCCCTGACAGAGCGGCGTGCTCGATGAAGATGTCGTGCGCGCTCTCGTGCTGGAAGTGATCGCCGAATCCCATTCGCTTGGCGACTTCACAGATGATCCACCAGTCCGGCCGCGCCTCCCCTGGCGGCGCGAGAAACGCGCGCTGGCGCGAAATGCGGCGCTCGGAGTTGGTGACAGTGCCATCCTTTTCGCTCCAGGCGGCCGCGGGAAGGCGCACGTGTGCACAGGCGATTGTGTCAGTGCGTGCGACGCAGTCGGAGACCACCACAAACTCGCAGCGAGCAAGGGCCTCGCGTACGCGATCTGCGTTGGGAAGGCTGACTACCGGGTTGGTGGCAATGATCCATACCGCCTTGATGCGGCCGTCGTGCACGGCCTCGAAGAGATCCACGGCTTTCAGGCCTGCACGCGACGCGACGCGCGGACTCGACCAGAACGTCTGCACGATGCCTCGGTGGCGCTCGTTTTCGAGCTCCATGTGCGCGGCGAGCATGTTGGCCATGCCCCCGACCTCGCGGCCGCCCATGGCGTTCGGCTGCCCGGTGATGGAGAACGGCCCCATGCCGGGGCGCCCCACGCGGCCGGTGAGCAAGTGACAGTTGAGAATGCTGTTCACCTTGTCCGTGCCGGCGGACGACTGGTTCACGCCTTGCGAAAAGGCCGTGACCACACGCTCCGTGCGCGCGAACAGCGAGTAGAACGCGCTGATGCGCGCGGCATCCACACCACACGCTTTCGCCACGGCAGCGACGTCACCGGTGCACTCCGCAGCTGCGGCAATGGCTCGTTCGTGATCCACCGTGTGCTCGGCGACGAAACGCGCATCCATTCGCCCATCGCGATACAGATGGGCAAGCAGCCCCGAGAACAACCACACGTCCGTGCCGGACCGGACCGGAAGATGCAGATCCGCGATATCACACGTGGGCGTGCGGCGTGGGTCGATGACCACCACCTTGATATCCGGCCGGCGCTCGCGCGCGCGGACGATGCGCTGATAGAGCACGGGATGACACCACGCGGTGTTCGAGCCGACGAGAACGATGAGATCCGCCAGTTCGAAGTCTTCGTAGCAACCCGGCACCACGTCGGCCCCGAAGGCACGCTTGTGCCCTGCGACCGCCGAGGCCATGCACAGTCGCGAGTTGGTGTCGATGTTCGCGGAGCCGATGAAGCCTTTCATCAGCTTGTTCGCAACGTAGTAATCCTCGGTGAGCAGCTGACCGGAAACGTAGAACGCCACCGCGTCGGGCCCGTGCTCGCGGATGATTCGGTCGAAACCCTTCGCCACGGCCGTGAGCGCCTCGTCCCAGCACACGCGCCGATCGCGGATGACCGGATGCAGCAGGCGCTCACCCGTGTTCAGTGTTTCGGCGAGCGCTGCGCCTTTGGAGCACAAGCGTCCCGCATTCGCCGGGTGTAAGGGATCGCCTGTGATCTCGATGGTGCCCTCGCGCACCCGGGCGAGCACGCCGCATCCGACCCCGCAGTATGGGCAGGTCGTCCGGACGGCCGGCGTCATGATTCCGGAGAGGTGGGCCCGAAGAGCAGCGCGTCACGAATGCCCGTCACGTCCCGGCCACCTGTCATCAGCTCGAGGTACCACGGCCCCGCGCTCGCATCCCCGAAGAGCACCGCCCCACGCAGCTTGTTGTCCCGAATGACGAGGCGCTTGTAGATCTGCCGCGCCGGATCGCGCAGCACGATGTCTTCACCGTCTCCGGTGTCGCGGAAGTCCCCGGCGGAGTACAGCTCGATGCCGGTGACCTTCAGTTGCGCCGCCGGCAGGGTGCCCCGGTAACGGGACATGCCGAGCTCGGCCAGATGGATCGCGCAAACTCGCGCCTGCTCCCACAGGGGCGCGACGAGCCCGAACGTCACATTCCGGTGCTGCACGCATTCGCCAACGGCGTAGATGCCGGGATCCCAGGTCTGCAGCGTGTCGTTCACGAGGATGCCACGGTCGCATCGAATGCCGGCCGCTCGCGCCAGATCGATATTGGGGCGCACGCCGACCGCCATCACGACGAGATCGGCAGGCAACTCCGCGCCATCGGCGAAGCGCACCGCGCTGACGGCACCTTCGCCGAGCAGTGCCGTCGTTTCCGCAGGCATGTGGAATTCGATGCCCCGACTGGCGAGCGAGGCGCGCAGCAACCCTGCGGCCGCGGCATCGAGCTGACGGTTCATCAGCGTCTCGCAATTGTGCACGACGGTGACGCTCATGCCACGAGACAGCAGGCCGTTGGCCGCTTCCAGGCCGAGCAGACCACCGCCGATCACGACGGCCTTTCGGCCGGGCTTCGCCGCAGCGAGCATCGCTTCGACATCCGCGAGGTCTCGAAACGTGATCACGTTGCGTAGCTCCGTGCCGGGGATCGGCAGCACGACGGGGCGCGAGCCGGTGGCGAACAGCAGCCGGTCGTAACTCACCTCGACGCCTTTGCTGGACTTCACCGTACGACGGCGCCGATCGACGTGCACCACGGGATCACCCGCATGCAGCGTGACGCCGTGTTCCGAGTACCACTCGGGTGGATGCAGCACGATCTCTTCCGGGCGCTTCTCACCGGCGAGCACAGGCGAGAGCAGAATGCGGTTGTAGTTCCCGTGCGGTTCCGCGCCAAACACCACGATGTCGTAGGCGTCCGGCGCGAGCGCCAGCAGCTCTTCAACTGTGCGCATACCGGCCATGCCGTTGCCGATCACGACCAAGCGTCGGCGCTTCGCGGGCGTGCGCGCCGGCTGCAGCGCGCTCGCGTCCACCCACACCTGCCCGGCTTCCACACGCACGGGGTAGACGTTCACGGACTTCTCGGAATCCTCCAGGCAGCGGCCCGTCCGGAGCACGTAATGATGCTTGTAGAGGGGCGAGGCGACGACCAGCTCACCCTTGATGTCCCCGACGATACCTCGCGACAACACATTCGCGCCGCTCGCCGGATCCCCGTTGTC
The DNA here is from genome assembly GCA_019683695.1 of Steroidobacteraceae bacterium. Lineage (GTDB taxonomy): Bacteria > Pseudomonadota > Gammaproteobacteria > Steroidobacterales > Steroidobacteraceae > JADGHX01. Next base: position 24,638 of record JADGHX010000013.1, on the reverse strand, counting down.
GATTGCGTAGACCGCATCGTCCACTCGGAACAACGCGATCTGCCGGCCCGCCACGAGAGCACAGACACCCGCGTCCGGGAGGATGTCATCCAGCTCGCAGACGCGCGTCCATGCCTCACTCACGTTCAACCGCTTCATCCGACCTCCTCCACCAGTTCCTTGCGCTCGGCGCGCGTGGCAGGGCGCTTCTGCCCGCGCTCGCCCACGAACCGCACATCCGGGTCGGGTGCGTCGCTGTTCACGAAGTGACGGAAGCGCCGGAGCGTTTCAGGGTCCTCTACCGCGCGCTTCCACTCGCACTCGTACGTGGCAATCACGCGCGCCATGTCCGCTTCCAGCTCCGCGCCGATGCCGAGGCTGTCCTCACAGATGACTTTCTTCAGGTAATCGAGGCCGCCTTCGAGGTTGTCGCGCCACGTCGAGGTGCGTTGCAGACGATCCGCCGTGCGTATGTAGAACATGAGAAAGCGATCGATGTAGCGGATGAGCGTTTCGGTATCCAGGTCCGTGGCGAGCAGATCGGCGTGCCGCGGCTTCATGCCGCCATTGCCGCACACGTAGAGATTCCAGCCACGCTCGGTGGCGATGACGCCGACATCCTTGCCCTGCGCCTCCGCGCATTCGCGCGTGCAGCCCGAGACGGCGAGCTTGATCTTGTGTGGCGCACGCAGCCCGCGATAACGGTTCTCGAGCTGAATCGCGAGACCCACGCTGTCCTGCACGCCATAGCGGCACCACGTCGATCCCACGCACGACTTCACCGTGCGCATCGCCTTGCCGTACGCATGGCCGGACTCGAACCCTGCCGCGATCAGTTCCTTCCAGATGAGCGGCAGCTCGTGCACGCGGGCGCCAAAGAGATCGATGCGCTGCCCGCCAGTGATCTTCGTGTACAGACCGTACTTCTTCGCGATCTCGCCGATGGCGATGAGCTTGTCGGGCGTGATCTCGCCGCCCGGAATCCGCGGCACCACCGAGTAGGTGCCATCCTTCTGCATGTTCGCCAGAAAGTAGTCGTTCGTATCCTGCAGAGGCTGACGCGCCCGCGACAGCACAAACTCGTTCCAGCACGAGGCCAGGATGGACGCCACAGCGGGCTTGCAGATGTCACATCCGCGGCCGCGACCGTGTTTGCGCAGAACGGCCTCGAACGAGCGCAGCTCACCGATGCGCACGAAATGGAACAGCTGCTGCCGCGAATACGGAAAGTGCTCGCAGAGGTGGTTGTCGACTGCGACACCCTTGCGGGCGAGTTCTGCTTTCAGCACCTGCGTGACCAAAGGCGCACACCCACCGCAACTCGTCGCCGCCTTCGTGCGCGTCTTCAGTGCCCCGAGCGTCGTGCACCCTTCGTCGATGGCGGCACAGATCGTCCCTTTCGTCACGTTGTTGCATTGGCAGATCTGCGCTGTGGCGGGAAGCTCTGCGCGCGCGAGTGACGGCGATGCACCCGAGGCTCTCGGCACGAGCAGCTCTTCCGGGAACTCCGGAAGCACGAGCCCATTGAGCATGAGCTGGAGCCACATGCCGTAATCGGACGCATCTCCCACGAGAATGCCGCCGAGCAGGCGCTTGCCTTCGGCATCGACGACGAGCTTCTTGTAGATCTGCCGGCGCTCGTCGCTGAACGAATACGTCGTTGCGCCCGGCGTGGAAGCGTGCGCATCCCCGAGGGAGGCGACATCCACGCCCAGCAGCTTCAGCTTGGTGCTCATGTCGGCACCGCGGAACGCGGCGTCGGCCTGTCCTGCAAGCTGTTGCGCCGCCACTCTTGCCATCTGGTAGCCCGGCGCCACGAGGCCGAAGATCTTCCCGTTCCAGAGCGCGCATTCGCCGATGGCGTAGATGGCCGGATCGGATGTGCGGCAGGCATCATCGACCACGATGCCGCCGCGCTCGCCCACGGCAAGACCCGCTGCGCGCGCCAGATCGTCCCGCGGGCGAATGCCCGCAGAGAACACGACCACGTCCGTCTCCAGCACGCCGCCGTCTGCGAATTCGAGGCGATGACGCGCCGTTTCGCCAGGCCCGATGCGCTTTGTATTCGCGCTCGTGTGCACGTGCACGCCGAGCGCTTCGATCTTGGCGCGCAGAAGCGCTCCGCCCGCGGCATCCACTTGCACGGCCATCAGGCGCGGAGCGAATTCCACCACATGCGTTTCGAGGCCCAGATCGCGGAGCGCCTTCGCCGCCTCGAGCCCCAGGAGACCGCCGCCGATCACCGTGCCGATGCGGCTTTCGGCCGCGGCGGTGCGAATGCCCTCGAGATCCTCGATGGTGCGATAAACAAAGCAGCCTGCGCGATCGCGACCCGGCACGGGTGGCACGAAGGGGTACGAACCCGTCGCCAGAACGAGCACGTCATAGGGCAGCTCGTCGCCGGTGGACGTGCGCACGATCCGGCGGTCCCGGTCGATGGCAGCCGCGCGTTCACCGAGCCGGAGGCAGATGCCGTGCCGCTCCATGAAGCCAGGCGGTACCACGCTCAGCTCATCCGCCGATTTGCCGGAAAAGAATGCGGAGAGCTGAACGCGATCGTATGCGGCGCGGGGCTCTTCGCCGAGCACGGTGATCGAATGGCCGTGCGTCTTCTCCACGAGGTGCTCGAGGAAGCGCTGACCCACCATGCCGTTGCCGATGACGATCAGTTTCGATTGCGCATCCATCTTCAGCTCCGCCCAAACGAAAACGCCGCCAGTCGTCGCTTGCAGCGCGGGGAGCGTGCAGGCGCGAGTGGCGGCGTTGCCCGCCGTCCCGAATGCTCGGAACGGCCTTTCGGCAGTCGGGGTGCAACCCGCATGCCATGCGCGGTGGGCGGGAACGAATCGAGTCCGCGCAACGACTTAGGGCATTTGGGTAGCACGCTACCTTTCGGCGGCTGATCCGATTCGGAGCACGCTGCGGCGCGCGTGCACGAACATCGTGCAGCGGCGTGCGCGGAAACCGCATGAGAGCGGCCGCTTGCCGCCGGCTCATGGCATACGGGTTGCACACAGGCTGAGTCCTGTATGGGTGAGCCTTCGCTTCGGATTCTGCTGGTCGACCAGAACGCGGCCCGCGCCGCCATTCTGGAAGAAGGGCTGCGTGAAGCCGGACTCAACGACATTACCGTCGTGCGCGAGATGCACGGCCTGCTGCGCCGGATCGTGGATCTGGATCCGGATGTGATCTTCATCGATCTGGAGAACCCCAACCGCGACGTGCTGGAGCAGATGTTCCAGGTCTCGCGCAGCGTGCGCCGCCCGATCGCCATGTTCGTGGATCAGGCGGATACCGAGACGATTCGCGCCGCCGTCGAATCCGGTGTGGGTGCGTATGTGGTGGACGGGCTGCAGAAGGCGCGCGTCAAGACCATCCTCGACACGGCCGTGAGTCACTTCAACGCGTTCAACCGTCTGCGCGACGAGCTGGAGCGCGCGAACCAGCAGCTCGAAGAACGCAAGATCATCGAGCGGGCCAAGGGCCTTCTCATGAAGGAGCGTGGCCTGTCCGAGGAGGAGGCGTACGGCCTGCTGCGCACCGCCGCGATGAACGACAACCGGCGCGTGGCGGACGTGGCGCGCAGCATCGTTTCCCTCGTGCGGCTGCTCAAATGAACAGAATCGTCACTCGCCCGAAGATCACCATCGGCTTCATTCCCCTGCTCGACTGCGCGCCGATTGTCGTCGCGCTCGAACAGGGCTTTGCCGCGCGGGAAGGCATCGATCTCATCCTCGTGCGGGAAACATCGTGGGCCAACATCCGCGACCGGCTCATCGTGGGCCACTTCGACGCCGCCCATCTGCTCGGGCCGATGGCGGTGGCAACAACGCTGGGTGCGGGCCACTTGCAGGTACCCATCGTCGCGCCCATTGCGCTGGGGCTCGGCGGGAATGCAATCACCGTGTCCGCGTCGCTGTGGGAACAAATGGCCCGATGCGGCGCGACGCCGGGCGGGAATCCACGTGTGCAGGGGCAGGCGCTCGCGCGCGTCGTCGCCGAGCGGGCGAGCGCCGGCGCACCACCGCTCACGTTCGGCATGGTGTATCCGTTTTCCTGCCATCACTACGAGCTGCGCTACTGGCTTGCCGCTGTCGGCGTGGACCCGGATCGCGACGTGCGCCTCGTTGTCATTCCTCCGCCGTATCTCGCGGATTCGATGCGCGCAGGTCAGCTCGACGGGTTCTGTGTCGGCGAGCCGTGGAACAGCGTGGCGGTGCAGGCGGGCATCGGAACGATCGTCACACCCACGACCGCGATCTGGCCATTGAGCCCCGAGAAGGTGCTGGGCTGCCGGGCATCGTGGGCGGACGCAAACGGCGCGCGTATGGACGCGTTGATTCGCGCGCTTCATCACGCGTCCGTGTGGTGTCAGGACCCAGGCAATCATGTGGAGCTTGCGCACTTGCTGGCAGCACCGCGATACGTGGATGCACCCGCCGAGCTGCTGCTCGACGCTATTGCGAATCGCTTGTCCCTGCGCAAAGGCGCGGCACCCGTTGCGCTCGAGAACTTCTATGTACTTGCGAGCCATCACGCAACGTTTCCGTGGGTGAGTCATGCGCTGTGGTTCTATGCGCAAATGGTTCGGTGGCGCCAGGTCGAGCCGCAGCAGACTCATCTCTCATCAGTCGCGGGGACGTATCGTCCCGATATTTATCGGCGCGCCTTGCGTTCACTGGGGGTCGCGTTGCCTGCTGAGGACGTGAAGCCCGAGCGCTTCTTCGACGAAGCGGTGTTCGATCCGGCCCGGCCGCTGTCCTGATTCAAGAACCGTCGCCTTCAGCGATAACCCACGCGCGTGCACGACAAGCGTGCGCCAGCGCGTTGCTCTGCTCGATGCCGGAACAGACTCACAAGGTTTTCACGTGAGCGCGACGGGGCCGCGCGTCGGTAAGTGCTTGCTGCAATTCGAACCCGATGACGACATGCGTCTTGGCATGACGGTTGCAGCATGGCAGGTGAACAAGGCCCAGCAGCGGGCCTTTCCGGGCAATGCCGCCGACTCCCATGCGCCGCTTCGCGCGCATGCGGGGCCGGCGGCTTTTTTTGTCCGGAAGGTGCGCGCGGGTTCACCGGCAAAACGGAGTCGACGTGAGACGCATGGCTACGGGACGATGCATCCGGTTCGCATCATTCATCGCACTCGCCGCGAGTGCTCTCATTGGCGCAGCCGCGCATGCCGCGTCGGTGAAGCTCGAAAAGGATGAGGTCAAACTCGGCTTCATCAAGCTCACCGACATGGCGCCGCTCGCCATCGCGTACGAGAAGGGGTACTTCGAAGACGAAGGCCTCTACGTCACGCTCGAACCGCAAGCCAACTGGAAGGTGGTTCTGGACCGGTTGATCACGGGCGAGCTGGATGGCGCGCACATGCTCGCGGGCCAGCCGCTCGGCGCGACGATCGGGTTCGGCACGAAGGCGGACGTGATTACCGCGTTCAGCATGGACCTCAACGGCAACGCCGGCACCGTCTCCAACGAAGTGTGGGCGCTGATGAAAGGCGGCGTGCCGACGGATGCACAGGGCAGGCCGCAGCGCCCGATCCGCGCGGATGCATTGAAGCCGGTGCTGCAGAAGTTTCGCGCGGAAGGGCGGCCGTTCCGCATGGCGATGGTGTTTCCCGTTTCCACGCACAACTTCGAGTTGCGCTATTGGCTGGCGGCGGGCGGCATCCATCCAGGGTTCTACGCACCGAACGATGTATCCGGTCAGATTCAGGCCGAGGTGCTGCTCTCCGTCACGCCACCTCCGCAGATGCCAGCGACGCTGGAAGCGGGAACCATCCACGGTTACTTCGTAGGCGAGCCCTGGAACCAGCAGGCCATCGCGAAGGGCGTGGGCGTGCCGTTCATCACGGACTACGAGATCTGGAAGAACAATCCGGAGAAGGTGTTCGGCGTGACACGAGCGTGGGCGGCGAAGCACCCGAACACGCATCTCGCACTCATCAAGGCGCTGATCCGCGCCTGCATGTGGCTCGACGCGAACAACGGCGCGAACCGCAAGGAGGCGGCCCGGATTCTCTCGCAGCCGGAGTACGTGGGTGCCGACTACCGAGTGATCGCGAACAGCATGACCGGCACATTCGAATACACGCCGGGCGAGAAGCGGCCCGTGCCGGACTTCAATGTGTTCTTCCGGCACTTTGCCACCTACCCGTACTACAGCGATGCGGTGTGGTACCTCACGCAGATGCGGCGCTGGGGCCAGATTCCGGAAGGCAAGCCGGACGAGTGGTATCACCAGGTCGCCCGATCCGTGTACCGCCCGGACATCTATCTCGAGGCGGCGAGACGCCTCGTCGCCGAGGGCAAGGCGCAGAAGGCGGACTTCCCGTGGGAGAGCGACGGCTATCGTCCGCCGACGAAGGATTTCATCGACGGCGTGGAATACGACGGACGCAAGCCGAACGCATATCTCGCGAAGTTCGCGATCGGGCTCAAGGGCGATCAGCGCATTGCGGGCGGCAAGGTCGTCGGCGAGTGAGGGAGGAACCACCGATGTCATCCGTGAAGGCTGCGGCTTTGCGCAAGCGTGTTTCAGTCGAAGTGGAGGAGGCTTCGCCGGCGCCCGACGTTGCGCAGCCCGCGCCCATGCGGCGCTGGCCGGCCGGGCCCGTTCTCGTTCGCAGGCTGTGGCAGACAGTGGGGATACCGCTTGTGGCCATCGGCCTCTTTATCTTCTTCTGGAGCCGCATTTCCGCTGGCATCGAGACGAGCCTGGGACAGATCCCCGGGCCTTCTGCGGTGTGGGAGCAGGCGCGGGCGCTCTGGGCCGATCATCTTGCCGAGCGTGCCAAGGCGGATGCGTTTTACGAGCGGCAGAAGGCACGCAACGAGGCCCGTCTCGCCGCAGACCCCAACGCAGAGGTCACCGTTCGCAAGTACACGGGCAAGCCGACGTACATCGACCAGATCTTCACGAGCCTGAAGACCGTCTTCGCCGGCTTTCTGCTCGCCACGCTCATTGCCGTGCCCGTCGGGGTGGTGTGCGGTCTTTCGAAGACGGTCAATCGCGCGCTCAATCCGTTCATTCAGCTCTTCAAGCCGGTGTCGCCCCTCGCGTGGCTTCCTATCGTCACGATGATCGTCAGCGCGGTGTACGTGACGAGCGACCCGATGTTCGAGAAGTCCTTCGTGAACTCGGCGATCACGGTCACGCTGTGCGCGCTGTGGCCCACCGTCATCAACACGGCACTGGGCGTCGCCTGCATCGACAAGGACCTCATGAACGTCGCGCGTGTGCTCCAACTCGGCGTTGGCACGCGCTTGTTCAAACTCGTGCTGCCGGCCTCGCTGCCACTCATCTTCACGGGCCTGCGGCTGTCGCTCGGCGTGGGCTGGATGGTGCTGATCGCCGCCGAGATGCTCGCGCAGAACCCCGGCCTCGGAAAGTTCATCTGGGATGAGTTCCAGAACGGCAGCGCGAGCTCGCTGGCGCGCATCATGGTGGCCGTGTTCACGATCGGGTTCGTGGGTTTTCTGCTCGACCGGGCGATGTACGGCCTGCAGAGCCTGTTCTCCTTCGGCGCGCGGCGCTGAAAGGGGAAGCACGATGGCCCTGCTCGAAATCGAAGGTCTCGCGAAAGCCTACGGCGAAGGCGCCTCCCGCACCGAGGTCCTGCACGACGTGAATCTCTCGATCGACGCCGGCGAGTTCGTCGCGATCGTCGGCTTCTCCGGGAGTGGCAAGACCACGCTCATCTCTGCCATCGCCGGCCTGCTCACACCGGATGCCGGCGAGATCCGGTTGCGCGGCAAGCCTGTCACGGGCGCTGGGCCCGAGCGCGGCGTGGTCTTCCAGAACTACTCCCTCATGCCGTGGCTCACCGTGGAGGCGAACATTCAGCTCGCGGTGGATGCCGTCTTTCCAAAGTGGACGCGGCAGCAACGGCGGGAGCACGTTGCACGCAACATCGAGCGAGTGGGTCTGTCCCACGCCGCAAAGCGCCGGCCGGCCCAGCTCTCAGGCGGCATGCGTCAGCGGGTGGCGGTTGCACGCGCGCTCGCGATGAATCCGGAGATTCTTCTCATGGATGAGCCGCTGAGCGCGCTGGATGCGTTCACGCGAGCACGCCTTCAGGATGAGATCGAAGCGCTGTGGCGCACCGAGCGGAAGACTGTCGTGCTCGTGACGAATGACGTGGACGAAGCCCTTCTGCTTGCGGATCGCATCATTCCGCTCACGCCCGCGCCGCGTGCAACGCTCGGCCGCGAGTTCCGCGTGAACCTTGCACGGCCGCGTAACCGGCATACCGTGAATCATGACCCCGCATACCGCCGGCTGCGCGCGGAGATCACGCAATACCTCATGGAGACGGGCACCCGTCGTCATCAGGTGCACGACGCTCGCGTACGGCTGCCGGACGTGATTCCGATCACCTCGAGCGACTTCGTGCCGAAGGCCGTGCGCGCCGTGAATCGCACGAAGGTCGCCGCCAACGTGGACAAGTTCGCGGAATTCTACGAAGTGACGAAACGGTACCCGACGCCGCAGGGCCCACTCACCGTGGTTGACCGATTCACACTCGACATCCGCAAAGGGGAGTTCATCTCGCTCATCGGTCATTCCGGCTGTGGCAAGTCCACTGTGCTGTCGATGATCGCCGGCCTCACGGAAGTGAGTGACGGGGGCATCACGCTCGACGGGCGCGAGGTCGTCGCGGCCGGGCCGGATCGCGGCGTCGTTTTCCAGGCGCCCAACCTTCTGCCACGGCTCACGGCGCGGGAGAACGTCGCAGTGGGCGTGGACCGCGTGTATCCACATGCATCGCCGGAGGAACGGCGGGACATCACGGAGTACTACCTCGCGCGTGTCGGGCTCTCCGGCGCGCTGGACAAGCGCGCGCACGAGCTTTCGAACGGAATGAAACAACGCGTGGGGCTCGCGCGCGCGTTCGCTCTCTCCCCCAAGCTGCTGCTGCTCGACGAGCCATTCGGAATGCTGGACGCGCTCACGCGCTGGGAGCTTCAGGAAGTGCTGATGGAGATCTGGCAACGCACGCGGGTCACCGCCATCTGCGTCACGCACGACGTCGATGAGGCGATTCTGCTGGCCGATCGCGTGGTGATGATGACCAATGGTCCGCGCGCGCGAATCGGCAAGGTGATGAATGTGGACCTGCCACGACCGCGCACGCGCAAGGCACTGCTCGAGCACCCCGATTACTACACCTATCGTGAAGAACTGATGACGTTCCTCGAAGAACACGAACACCGTTCGGCCCAGGCGGCCTAGCCGGCCTGGCGAGCAGAATCCGGGAGAAGACTGAATGAAGCACAGGACTCTGGGACTCGCCGCGCTCGCGGCGATGGGAACCTCGGTTGCCGCGCAGGGGCAGGAAATGTCTTCCGCCCTCACGGCCGTCCGGAGCACAAAGCCGATCATCGATCTGCGACTGCGCTCGGAGTCCGTGGATCAGACCGGCCTCGCGGAGAAGGCACATGCCGTCACGCTGCGCGGACGTATTGGTTTCGAAACCGGCAAGGCGTTGAGCACGTCGCTGCTCGTTGAGGGCGATCTGCTCTGGCCGTTCGATTCGAGCTACAACAGCACCGTGAACGGCAAGACCGCGTATCCCGTGGTGCCCGATCCGGAAACGTACGAGATCAACCGGCTGCAGCTCACGAACACGAGCATCGCGGGCACGACGCTGACCATCGGCCGGCAGCGCATCACGCTGGACGACCATCGTTTCGTGGGAAATGTCGGATGGCGCCAGAACGAGCAGACGTTCGATGCGGTGCGCGTCGTGAACACGTCGATCCCTCACGTGACCGTGGACCTGTCTTACATCGACCAGGTCAACCGGGTGTTCGGCAAGGAGTCGCCGGCTGGCCGATACACGGGCTCCACGTGGCTTGCGAACGTGGCGTATGCGTCGCCCGTGGGAAAGCTCACAGGATTTGCGTATCTGCTCGACTTCGACGAATCCCCTGCGGATTCCTCCGGGACCGTCGGCCTGCGCTTCACGGGCGAGCGGCCCGTGAGCCGCCTGACGATGGCGTGGGTGCTCTCATTCGCGCGCCAGTCGGATCGCGGAAATTGCCCGCTCAATTACGAGGCGAACTACTACACCGCTGAACTGACTGGCACGTTTCGGCACTACACCCTCGGCGCAGGCGTGGAGATGATGGAGGGCGATGGCGTGAGAGGCTTCGCAACGCCACTCGCGACGCTTCACAGGTTTTCCGGTTGGGCGGACAAGTTCCTCACGACACCGCCGAACGGTCTCGAAACGCGGTACGTGACGCTGGGCTACGCCCGCAAGGCCTTCGTCGGGCTGGACGCGTTCTCCGCGAGCGCGGTCTACAACGAGTTCGGGTCCGACCGTCTGGGCCTCGACTATGGCTCCGAAATCGATCTTCAGCTCCAGGCCAAGTGGCGCCGCTTCAACGTGCTCCTGAAGTACGCGGACTACGATGCAGACGCGTTCGCAACGGACACGAGCAAGTACTGGGCGGAAGTGAATTACGTGTGGTGAAGGTGCTGCGCGGCACGCTTGCTCGCGTGCGGCTGTTCTCGCGCGGACTTTAGCGCGGCTCGGGCAGAATGAACGCCGCACGCGCCCTCGGGTCGCCGAGGATGCCGGCGTCGTAGTAGCTGAAGAAAGGGCCGTCGCGCCATGACAGCAGGTCTGCATGCTCGCGTGAAAAGGTGTTCCAGTCCGTGAGGGCCGGTGTGCGCGCCATGCGCTCGAACACGAGCAGCAGATACGCGAACGTGACTGTCTCGTGATAGAGACCGGGCTTGCCGTGGTGGGTCGCGAACGCGACGAGCAGGCGCCGGAACTCGCGCAGGGCGTCGAGCAGCGGCCAGCGCCGCAGGCACGCCCAGGCCAGATGCACGTGCTCTGAATGGGTGAACGCCTGAAGAGGCAGCGAAAGGGACTCGACCGCCGTGATCAGCTCATCGTCCGTCATGCCTGCTCTCCAGCGCGTGCCGCGCACGAGGGGCGCGCGATGGTACAGCATGGCTGGAAATTTGCACGCGCCGAGTGCGGGCCGGCCTGCGCAAGCCGGCCCGCATCCGCCCGTGCCTCACTGCGGCGGGATGGCTTTCGGGTCCATCCACACCAGCTCCCACATGTGGCCATCCAGGTCCTGGTAGCCATGCTGGTACATGAAGCCGTGATCCTGTGCGGGCATCGGCGTGGTGCCTCCGGCTGCGACGGCCTTGGCAACGAGCTCATCCACCTTTTCGCGGCTCTCGGCAGAGAGGGCGATGAGCACCTCGGTGCTGCGCGCGGCGTCCGCAATCGGCTTGGGCGTGAACGTCTTGAAGAAGGGCTCGACGAGCAGCATCACGAAGATGTCCTCGCCAACGATCATGCAGGTGGCCTTTTCGTCCGTGAAATGCGGGTTGAACGTGTAGCCGAGGCTGGTGAAGAACTCCACGGAGCGCTTCAGGTCCTTCACGGGCAGGTTGACGAAGATCTTCGTGCTCATCGATTGCTCCTCTCGCTGAAGCCGCTGTCGGGGTCCCCGAAGGACGATCGAACGCGCCGGATTCCGACACGCCCGTGCGCGCAGTCTGGCAGCGCAACGTCAACGCTTCGCCCGGCGCGTACCCGTGCGGCGGGGCTCGCGCGCCCGTTTGGCCGCTTCGAGGGATCGCCCTGCCCAGCCGGCCAGCTCCTCGGCATCCTCGAGGGTGTCTGCCGGCACCGCGAAGTAGGTCATGCTCAGCTCCGGCCGATCCCGATACGGGCGGAACGGCTGCATGCCGCGCTGGATGTAATCGGCGCGGTTACCGTCGTCCACCTTGAAGTACACCGTGTCCTCGGCGATGAGCCCGAAGAACACATCCTTGCTGTAGAGCCCGATGCCGCCGAACATGCGCCGGGCGCGCAGCGCGGGCACTCCGGAGAGTTGCTCCAGCACGTACTGCAGGAATTCGTTGCTCACCGCCATGCGCGCGCCCCGAGGCTCCTTCATGCAGCGCCGTTTCCGCCCGCCTTGCGTGCGAAGGCCCGCCCGCACACGATAGGCCACACCTTCACCCGATTGCCATGAGCTCCGAACCCGCTCTCAACAGCCCGCTCGCCGGGCGCACCATCGCCATTCCCGAAACGCGCGAGCTGGAAGTGTTCGCGAGCATGCTCGAGCGGCGCGGCGCACAGGTCATCCGCTGCCCGCTCGTGGCGATCCTGGACGCGCCGGATCCCGCACCGGTGCTGGCGTGGTGCAGACACTTCGCCGGTGGCGGATGCGACGATCTGATCCTGCTCACGGGGGAAGGGCTGCGGCGGCTGCTCGCGTGCATCGAGCGTCACGAGCCGGCGCTGCGTGATGCGTTCCTCGGCGCGCTGGCGCGCGTGCGCAAGATCACTCGCGGCCCTAAGCCCGCGCGCGTCTTGCGTGAGCTGGGCTTCAGGCCCGACATCAGCCCGGAACGTCCGACAACGGAAGGTGTCATCGACAGCCTTCGCGCGCACCCGCTCGCGGGCCGGCGCATTGGCGTCCAGCTTTACGGCACCGAGCCGAACCGGCCGCTGATCGGCTTTCTCGAAAGCGCCGGAGCACGCGTCTTCACGGTGGCGCCGTACGTGTACGCAGATCAAGCCGCCGATCAGGCGGTGCTCGACCTGCTGGGCCGACTGCGGAGCGGACGCATCGACGCCATCGCGTTCACGAGCACTCCGCAGGTGGAGCGCCTTTTCGCGCTCGCGCCCGAGGATGAAGTGAAAGCCGCGCTCGCGGGCACCCGCGTTGCCGCTGTGGGGCCCGTGGTTGCGGGCACGCTGGAGCGGCATGGCATCGCCGTGGCGCTCGTTCCTCAGGAATCCTTCTTCCTGAAGCCTCTCACGAGCGCGCTCGAGAAGCTCTTCGCGGGCGCCACGGCGAATTGATGGATTGATAACGAGTCCTCGTGTTCGTAAACCGGGCGGCCCGGCGGTACAGTAGGCGCCATTTTGCATGCCGCGCAATGGAGCGCCCATGAGTCAGAATCAGATGCCACCGCAGATGAGCGTGCGCGCCGTCATTCTTGCGGTCGTCCTCGCCGTGATCCTCGCCGCCGCGAACACCTATCTGGGCCTCTTCGCGGGCCTCACGATCGCCTCGGCCATTCCGGCCGCGGTCGTGTCGATGGCGGTGCTTCGCGTGCTGGGCGGCGGCGGCATCCTCGAGAACAACATCGTGGCCACCGGCGCCTCCGCCGGTTGCTCGATCGCCTCCGGGGTCATCTTCACGATTCCGGCGCTCATCTTTCTCGGCGTGTGGCAGGAGTTCGAGTACTGGTGGGTGTTCGCGATCGGCGGGCTCGGCGGGCTGCTCGGCGTGCTGTTCTCGGTGCCGCTGCGGCGCTCGCTCATCATCGAGCAGAAGATGAGCTTTCCCGAAGGGCAGGCCGCGGCCGAAGTGCTGCGCACCGGGGAGAACCCGGCGCAGGGTGTGAAGATTCTCGGCGGCGCGGCGCTCGGGGGCGGGCTCATGAAGTTTGCCGCGGCGAGCGGGCTGCGGCTCATTCCTGATACGGCGGCCTATGCCACGTGGGTGGGCAAGGGCATCTTCTACGCGGGCACGAATCTCTCGCCCGCGCTGCTCGGCGTGGGCTACATCGTGGGCGCGAACGTGGGCGCGGTGATGCTCGCGGGCGGCGTCATCGCGTGGAACATCGCCATTCCCATCTACGCCGTGTACTTCCTCGACGGGAACCCGGATCTCGCCGCCGCCGTGCAGGGCGCTTCCGCGGCGGACGCGGCCAACATCATCCGCGCGGCTGAGATTCGCTACATGGGCGTGGGCGCGATGCTGATCGGCGGCCTGTGGACGCTCTTCTCCATCCGCAAATCCATTCTCTCCGGCGTGCGCAGCGGGCTTGCGGCGGCACGTGCCAACGTAGGCGTCGTGGTATCGCACACCGAGCGGGACCTGCCGATGAACTGGGTGCTGCTCGGCATTGTGGCCTTCACGCTGCCACTTGCCGCGCTCTACTACGCCGTGGTGGGCACCCTGGGCACCGCGCTCGCCATGACGGTCATCATGATCCTCGCGGGCTTCATATTCTGCTCGGTCTCGGCGTACATGGCGGGGCTCGTCGGCTCCTCGAACAGCCCGGTCTCCGGCATCACCATCTGCACGATCCTGTTCGCGGCGCTCGTTCTCACGTTGCTGATGGGCAAGAGCGCGGCGGCGGGGCCGGTCGCCACCATCCTGATCGGCGCCGTGGTGTGCTGTGCCGCGTCCATTGCGGGCGACAATCTCCAGGACCTGAAGGCCGGCTACATGATCGGCGCATCGCCCTGGCGTCAGCAGGTGATGCTCGGCATCGGCGCGGTGGCGAGCGCGCTCATTCTCGCGCCCGTGCTGAACCTGCTCCTGAAAGCGTACGGCATGGGCCCCGCGACACCGGAGCATCCTCAATCGCTGCAGGCGCCTCAGGCTGGTCTCATGGAGTCCGTCGCGCGCGGCATGTTCGGTGGCCAGCTGCCGTGGGACATGATCCTCTCGGGCATGGCGGTCGGCGCCGCGATCATCGTGGTCGACCAGATCCTGAAGGCGCGCAACACCGGCGTGCGCGCCCCGGTGCTTGCGGCTGCGGTGGGTATGTATCTGCCGCTCGAGCTGGAAGTGCCGATCTTTCTCGGCGGTTTGCTCGCGTGGTTCGCCGAGCGCCGTCTGACCGCGGGCATCGGGCTGCTCAAGCCTTCACCGGAAGACATCGAGCGGCTCACGCGGCGTGGGATGCTGTTCGCTGCGGGGCTCATCACAGGCGAAGCGCTGCTTGGCGTGCTCATCGCCATCCCCATCGTGGCGAGCGGCCGGGATGATGTGTTTGCCTTGCCCGAGTCGCTGCGTTTCGGCAGCTGGCTGGGCCTGATCCTGCTGGCCCTGCTCGCGGCGACCATGTTCCGTATCGGCACGCGGGGCGGTGCCCCGCAGGCGGCGGAGACGGCTCAGCCGCCTTTGCGGCCGTAGTACTCGAGGGGCTCGGTTGCCGATGAGCAGCGAGCCCGCAAAGCCCGTGATGCCCACGAGCAGGGACGCGAGAAACGCCGCCCAGAATCCGTCGATGTGAAAGCCCGGCAGCAGCAGGGCCACGAGCCCCAGCATGCCGGCGTTCACCACGAGGAGGAACAGCCCGAGCGTGAGGATCGTGATGGGAAACGTGAGCACGATCGCAATCGGCCGCACGACTGCATTCACCACCCCGAGCAGCAGGCCGGCCAGCACGAGCGTGGTCGCGCTGTCGATGCGGATGCCGGAAACCCACTCCGTGGCCAGCCACAGTCCCAGCGCCGCAATCACCGCACGGAAGACGAATCCGCTCATGGGGCCTCGACCTCCATCTGCTTTTCCACGTACACCTTGAGGCGCGCCATCGCGCGCTCCCAGCCCGTGCGGATGCGGCGATAGGGCACGTCCCATTCGGGGTCGTCCGGCACACCGGAGCCGAGCACGCGCACGATCGTGCCCGGGTGCGCCGCTTCCATGATGAAGTCCGCCACGACGGCCGTCTCGGCCTCGGGCAGTGCAGGCGTGGGCAGATAGATGAGTCGCAGGCGTCTGCCAGGGTCGAACACGTCGATGTGTGCCTCGGTCTCTGTGACGCGGTCCACACTTGCGCGGAACAAGCCGCCCGGGCGCGCGCGGATCTGCGCATCCGGTGCGCACCACTTCGCAAGGTGCGTCACTTCCGTGAACGCGCGCCACACGGCTTGCACGTCCCGTGCAATATCCACTCGATGGGCGTATCCCCTGACCCTGTCTGCCATGGGGCGCGATTCTGCCACCGCGGATTGCGCACGTGCCAAGCGTCGCAACCTGCAACCACACGCGCGCTCTTCATGTAAGTAGTTGCTGAACGTGTGAAGCCGGTCGCGCGGACTGCCGTGCGCGCGTGGGGTGCGCTCGTTTATTCTTCCGCCGCCCCAGCTTCTCCCGCCAATGGTTTGCTTTTTTTAGGCGGAGCACCGTGTCGCGCGTTCGTCCTGCATACAGGTTGACCCGTTGAACCTCGCGCTCGTCTACTCGGGCGCCGCGGCGCTCGTTCTCGTTCCTCTGAGCATCGCACTGCTGTTGCGTGTGAAGCGTGCGGAGCGTGATCGCATTCGCGCCGAGCAGGAAGCGCGAGAGCGCGAGCGATCGGAGGCGGCCCTCAAGGCGGCGCTGCTGCGCAGTGAAGCGGCCGAGGCTCAGGTGCGCCGCGGACGGCACCTGCTCGACACCGTTGCCGCCATGGCACGCATCGGGGGCTGGGAGCTGGACCTCGCCACGATGACGCCCATCTGGTCGGACGAGGCCTATCGCATCGCAGAGCTGGACCCCTCCACCCGCCCGACCTTCGAGGAAACGCTGAGCTTCTATCCGCCCGAAGCGCGGCCGCTCGTGGAGAAGGCGGTCGGCGAAGCACTCAAGTCCGGTACGCCGTACGACCTCACCGTGCCCTTCATCACGAAAACGGGCAAACGGTTGTGGGTGCGCTTCATGGGCGCGGCGGAAATGAAGAACGGTGTCGTGACGCGCCTCTCCGGCGCGCTTCAGGACATCACGCAGCAGCGTGAAGCCGAAGAGGCGCGCATAGCCGCGAAGGACGCAGAAGCGGCCGCCATTCGCGCCAAGGCGAACTTCCTCGCGAACATGAGCCACGAAATTCGCACGCCGATGAACGGGGTCATCGGCATGACGGAGCTGCTGCTCGACACGCCTCTGCAGCCGGCGCAGCGCGAGTTCGCGGAGACCATTCGTACGAGCGCCACCACTCTGCTCGGCATCATCAACGACGTGCTGGACTTCTCGAAGATCGAAGCCGGCAAGCTCGAGATCGAACGCGTGCCGATGTATGTGCGGGACGTCGTGGAAGAAGTGGGCATGGCCATGGCCGTGCACGCCGCCGCCAAGGAGATCGAGCTCATCGTGAACGTGGACCCCGCCGTTCCGGACCGCGTGCTCGGCGACCCGGCGCGGCTGCGGCAGATCCTCACGAACCTCATCAGCAATGCGGTGAAGTTCACACCCGCCGGTGAAGTGGTGGTCGAGGTGTTCCCGCTCGCCCTGCAGAATGGACGCGCGTTGCTCAGCTTCGAGGTGCGCGATACCGGCATCGGCATGCCGCCGGAAGTGGTGGCGCGGCTCTTCGAGCCCTTCGAGCAGGCGGACGATTCCAGCACGCGCAACTACGGGGGCATGGGCCTCGGGCTCGCGATAGTGCGCCGGCTCGTCACGCTGATGGGCGGCAAGATCGATGTGTCCTCGCGCCCGAATGGCGGGTCCGTCTTCACGTTCTCGCTGCCGTTCGATGCCATTTACGATGCCGCGGACCCCGTCTCCTCCTCTCGTGTGATCACGCGCGGCAAGCGCGTGCTCGTGATGGACGACAACCCGACGAACCGCCGCGTGCTCTGCGGGCAACTGCAGCCCGTGGGCTTCGAAGTGGTCGCGGCCGCCACGGCCGAGGAAACCTTGAAGACGCTGCGTGAGGCGGAAGCCGCCGGCCATCCTTTCGACGTCGTCATCGCAGACGACGAAATGCCCGACAGCGACGGCGTCGGGTTCGCGGCGCGCGTGAAAGCCGCAGGCGGCAACGTGCCGCACACGCCGCTCATCCTGCTCACCTCGATGGATCGTCACGGCAACGTCAGCACGCTCGCCCGTGCGGGCTATGCCGCTTACATGACCAAGCCGGTCCGCGGCGCGGAGCTGCGCGCCTGCATCGAACGCGTGCTGGAGCGGGAAGCCGAGGCGGCAAGCGGCCGCCACCACGAGCTCGTCACGCGCAGCTCGCTCGCGGCGGATCAGGGACTCGGGCAGTACCAGGGTCGCGTGCTGGTGGTGGAAGACAACGTCGTCAATCAGCAGGTGGCCCGGCGATTCCTTCAGCGCCTCGGATGCGAAGTCGTCGTGGCGGAGAACGGGCAGCGCGGCGTCGAGGAATATTTCCGCGACGAGTTCGGTCTCGTGCTGATGGACGTGCAGATGCCCGTGATGGATGGCCTCGCCGCCGCGCGCGAGATCCGCGCCCGCGAGCTGAACGGCCGCCGTGTACCGATTGTGGCGCTCACCGCGAGCGCCATGACGGACGAAGTCGAGCGCTGCACGGCCGCAGGAATGGACGGTCTGCTCGTCAAGCCCCTCGAGCTGAGCCGGCTGTGCGAAATTCTCGATCGCTATGGTTTCCGCGCGGGCGCGCCCGCGCCGGAGCGCTCCACGGGGGGAGCGACGCAGGCCGATGCGCCGACACTTGCGCAGAAGCCTGTGGATCTGGAGCAGCTGCGCGCCATCGTAGGTGACGACCGCGACTTCATGAACGAGCTGTGTGAAACATTCGTGGCCAGCAGCTCACGAATCGTAGAAGAATTGTTGCGTGCCCTTGCCGCCGGAGACCGCGCGGTCCTGAGCGCGATGGCGCACAAGCTCAAGGGGGGCAGCGCGAGCATCTGCGCACATGAGCTCGCGGCACTCGCCGCCGCGCTGGAGAAGGACGCAAAGGACAAACCTTTTGCGGAGCTCGAGCGCGCCGTGCAGTCGCTGCGCGAAGCCTTCAACCAGGCGGCGGGGTACGTCAGCTCGCAGATGGCGGCATGAGCACCGAAACGCGATTCCGTCTCCTGCTCGTGGAAGACGAGCCCACGCAGCGCCTGATGCTGGAGCGCCAGCTCACGCGCGCGGGATATGTGGTCGACACCGCGGAGAACGGGCAGGAGGCGCTGAACAAGATCCTCGAAGGGCGCTACCAGATCCTGCTCACGGACTGGGACATGCCCGGCATGGACGGGCCGACGCTCTGCCGCCGCGTGCGGGAGGCGAACCTCAGCACGTACGTATACATCCTGCTGCTCACGGGGCATCTCACGACGG
Organism: Steroidobacteraceae bacterium; assembly: GCA_019683695.1. Lineage (GTDB taxonomy): Bacteria > Pseudomonadota > Gammaproteobacteria > Steroidobacterales > Steroidobacteraceae > JADGHX01. The sequence goes on along the minus strand of JADGHX010000013.1, from coordinate 5,856 downwards.
ACGATGCGGTGGCGGGCCTCAGCGCCGGCGCAGACGACTATGTGCGCAAGCCCGCCAACCCATCGGAGCTGCTCGCGCGCCTCACCGCAGGCAGCCGCATCGTGCGGCTGGAGCAATCGCTGCGCGAAGCCAACGAGAAGATCCAGCTCCTCTCGATCACGGACTCGCTCGCGGGCACGTTCAATCGGCGTTACCTCAACGACCAGATCCTGAAGGAAGTCGAGCGTGCCCGACGCCATGACCGGCCGCTCGCCGCCATCATGGCGGACATCGACCGCTTCAAACGCATCAACGACGAGCGCGGGCATGCAAGTGGCGACGAGGTGCTGCGACAGTTCGCCGATCTCGCCAAGTCGCTCATTCGGCCGGGCGACTGGATCGCACGTTACGGCGGCGAGGAATTCGTGATCGTGCTGCCCGAAACGGATGCGATACAGGCCGCAGAGGCTGCCGAGCGCATTCGCGCGCAGTGCGCCTGCACGCCCATGGCCCTGTCCACGGGCCACATCGAAGTGACGGCCAGCTTCGGCGTGGCGGCGCTCTCACGCGTGCCGCAGAGCATTGAATCCGCCGCCGACGCGCTTCTGCGGGACGCGGACAGCGCCCTGTACACAAGCAAGAACGAAGGACGCAATCGCGTCACGATTGCCAATCGGCACGACTTGTCAGCCGACTGAGCTCGCACGGTGATCGCATCGTGCTCCCGGCGCGCCTTTGCCCGAGGGCATGAAACGTTTTGCGCTGGCGCCAAGGCGAGGACTCGATCGAACACACGCCGTGTGCTTTCACGGCATGAACGGCACGGCCTTTCCCGGCGAGGACTCGGTTGAAGAGGGGTTTGGAGGCAGCTGAAAACACAGGACGTGTTTTCAGCAGGCCCGCAGGGAAGCGTCTTCCGGCCGGTGCCTCCAAACTCCTCTTCAATCGAGGCCTCGCCGTGGCACGAGCACCAGACGTTCATGCCCCCGCTCCGGGGCCTTACATGAATGACTGCGCCGCGCGGTCGTGTGGGTCAGACGACCGCCTTCTTCCGGCGAATTATCGCGATGATGCCCGGCATGATCGAAATGATGACGATCGCGATCGTCACGATGCCGAAATTGTTCTTGATGATGGGGATGTTGCCGAAGAGGTAGCCGCCCCAGATGAAGACCAGCACCCACGAGAGCCCGCCGACGATGTTGTAGGCCTGAAAGCGCGCATAGGCCATGCGGCCGATGCCGGCCACGAAAGGGGCGAACGTGCGCACGATCGGCATGTATCGCGAGACGACGATGGTCATGCCGCCGTAGCGTTCGAAGAACGCTTCGGTCTGGCGCAGGTACTCCACTTTCAGGAATCGAACGCGTCCGGTGAATGCGCGCGGGCCGACCGCCCGGCCGATGGAGTAGTTCATCGTGTTGCCCAGTATCGCTGCGGCCCCCAGCACTGCGGAGGCGACGGGCGCATTCAGTGTGCCGCTCGTGTCCACCGCAGCAAGGGCGCCCACCGCGAAGAGCAATGAGTCGCCCGGGAGGAACGGCGTCACCACGAGCCCGGTCTCGGCGAAGATGATCAGGAACAGGATCGCGTAGATCCAGGGCCCGAACTGCTCGAGCAGCTCGACCAGATGCCGGTCCAGGTGCAGAACGAAGTCGATGAAGACGTGCGCGAGACCTACGAGCCAGGTCAGAGCTTCCAAAGGCGACCTCGTTTGCGGCAGATGCGGGTGGCGCAGCTTACCCGGTTACGGGACGGAAATGCCCGCGTTCATCTTTCGGCGGGTCGTCACAGGCCCGTTGCCGCATCCGTTTTCATGAAGAGCGATAAGCAGAGCACGGACCACGCGAGTCGGGCGCTCCACTCCGGCCTGACCCATCACGGCGACATCGCCGCAAAGAGGCCGAGCCCCAGCAGCCGGACCCTCGTGGTCGAAATCACAGAACGCCTGTTCCGGCGAAACGTGTCGGTCCCTTGCGGAGGCTGAGGTTGCGCGCCGCGAAAGCGCGGCGCGCACCGAATCCACGACTGGAAGGACTTACTTCACCGCACGGGACTTGGCGGCCGCGGCGACGCGGCTCGGCGCCAATGCGTTGAGCGACTTGAGCGTATCCAGCGCGAGCCGCACTTCCTTGTCGCGCGCGGCGAGCGGCTCCGCATCCTTGTCGCCCACGCGCAGGTCCGCCGGTGGCTCTTCGGGGTCCGGCGCCACGATGTCCGGAACGATGCCCTTCCCATGGATCGATTCACCGGAGGGCGTGTAGTAACGCGATGTGGTGAGCTTGATGGCACCGCCCTGGGACAGCGGCATCACGGTCTGCACGGAGCCCTTGCCGTAGGTCTTGTGCCCGATGAGCTCAGCGCGATGGTGGTCGCGCAGGGCGCCGGCCACGATTTCCGAGGCGGACGCGGACGCGCCGTTCACGAGCACAACGAGCTCCGCGCCATCCAGCAAGTCGCCGGGCGTGGCGTCCATACGGAAACGCGCATCGGCGGTGCGCCCGTCCGCGGAGACAATGGTGCCCTCGTTCAGGAAGGCATCCGCGACCGCGACACCGGCTTCGAGCACACCGCCCGGATTGCCCCGCAGATCGAGCACGAGGCCGTGCAGCCCCTCCGGGTTCTCTTTTTTGAGGCTCGCGATGGCCCGCCCGACTTCCTCGGCCGTGGTCTCACTGAAACTCGTGATGCGCACGTAGCCGTACCCGGGCTCGAGCGTGGTGTGCATGACGCTGTGAACATCCACCTTTGCGCGGCGGAGCGAGAACTCGAGCAGCTCGCCCGTTGCGGGCCGGCGAACCGTGAGATGCACCGTGCTGCCCTCCGGGCCGCGCATGCGCGCGATGGCGCCCGCGAGATCCGCGCCGACATCGGTGCCATCGATCTTCACGATGAGATCGCCGGACTGCATGCCGGCCTGATCGGCCGGCGAGCCTTCGATGGGCCGCAGCACCTTCACGGCCGAATCCTCGGTGACGACCTCGATGCCCACACCGGGATACGAGCCCATCGTGGAAAGACGCATCTCTTCGAATTCCTCACTGTCGAGGAACGCGGAGTGCGGATCGAGCGCGGCGACCATGCCGCGCACCGCCTTTTCCATGAGCGCCTGGTCGTCCACCTCGTCGACGTACTCGCGCTTGATGCGCTCGTACACTTCGGCGAACAAACGCGCCTGTTCCCACGGAAGCGCAGGCTGAGCCGCTGGCGGTGGGTCCGTGCGACGCCCGGCCATGACATCGCCGGCGATCGCCCCCGAGAAACCAAAGATCGCTCCTGCGACGAGAGCGACCCACGTGCGTGACCGCAACTGCATGTTGATTATCGACCCCCGAAACTCGCGATCGGAAATACTACAGGCGCGCGCCAACGGTCAATCGTGGCGGGCCCCCGCTTCCGACGTCCGGGACGCGTGTCCCGACAGATGGCGAAATATGCCGCGAGCGATGCCTCATCACGGTGCGGTGAGAGTGCGTTCGAACGTGGCGCCTCTTCCGGCCGGGAACCGCAGTTTCCGGAAACGATCGGTGCGCGACCTTTCCAGAGAACTTCAATGCAGATTCGCGGCACGCAGGGCGATGCGTTCTTCCTCTGCCTCGCGGTGTACCGTGGAGGCCGCTGCAATGAGCGGCAGCTCCGCGAGCACATCCGTGAAAGGCACGGGACGACCCATGGCAAAGCCCTGGCCATAGTCCACGCCGAGCGCCGTGATCCGCTGCCGGATCTCATCCGTCTCGACGTACTCCGCAACTGTAAGCATCGACATGCTGCGTGCAAGCTGAGCAATGGCATGCACCATCGATTCCGAGCGCGCGTCCCGCAGGATGTCGCGCACGAAGCTGCCGTCGATCTTGAGTGTGGTCACGGGAAGCTGCCGCAGATACGACAGCGATGAGAGCCCCGTGCCGAAGTCATCGAGCGCAATCGCGCAACCCAGGCGCCGGAGTCTGCGCATCAGCACCTCGGCCTTCGTGATGTTCGCGACCGTGGCGTTCTCCGTGAGCTCGAAGCAGAACAGCGCCGGGTCCAGTCCGCTCTCCTTGATGCGTGAGAAGAGAAAGTCACCGAAATCATCGTCGTTCAGTGACTGCCCGGAGAAGTTGATCGCGAAGCGGACTGGATGCCCGCTGAGCATCGCCGCATGTGGCTTCACGAGCGCGAGGGTTTTCTCGATCACCCACCGATCGATAGTGGGCATGAGCTGATAGCGCAGCGCTGCGGAGATGAAGCGATCCGGTCCGACGGTCTTGCCGTCCTCATCGATCATCCGCAGCAGCAGCTCGTAGTGCGGCCGTGTATCCGGGCCCGGTGAAAGCGGCGTGATGAGTTGCGCGTCGAGCCGCAGGCGATCCTCGGAAATCGCCATGCGCAGGCGTGCGGCGATGTTGATGTCCGCGAACCGGCGGACGATGCTCTGATCTTCCACCTGATACGTTTCGACGCGGTTGCGCCCACGATCCTTCGCCGCTTTGCACGCGGTTTCCGCTGTGGCGAGCGAATGCGTGAATTCGCCAAGGCCGTGCTCGAGCGCGGCGACACCGATGCTGATGGAGACGTGCAGGCGGGCCTCGCCTTGCATCGCGCCGATCTGCAATGCGCCTTCGCGCAGGGACTCGGCAAAGAGTTCGGCATCCTCGATGCCGCTCGGCAGCAGCACGGCGAAGCGATCCCCGGAAATGCGCGCGGCAAACGCCCCTGGCGGCAGTCGCCGGCGGATCAGCTCACCGAGCTGACCGATCACGTTGTCGCCGACGTGCATGCCGAAGTTGTCATTGATCAGGTGCAACTGATCCGTATCGATGTAGAGCGCGCTCCAGCGTGAATTGGTGCGCGCGGCGGCGACGGCGCGCATGCGCTGCTCGAAGGCGGGCCACGTATAGAGGCCGCTCATCGCGTCATAGTTGCTTTCGATGACGCCATTTGCGCGCCGTGCCAGCAGGTCGCAAATGCGTGCATCACGGGGCGCGAACGCCGGCGCTGCGAGTTCGCGGAACAGCGCGAGAATGCCGATCACCTTTCCCGTGCCCTGCTGCAACGGGCATGACAGGATTCGAAACGGTACTGGCGACGTACCGCCGCCCGTCGTGAGCTGATTGATGATCACGGGCTCGCGCCGCATCTGCGCCATCGACAGCAGCTGCCGATGCATGCGCGCTACGAGTTGGTTGTCCGCCGGCGGTTCATCGCCCGCGGTTTGCAGGAGCACGATGCCCTTCTCGGGCACGATGAGCGCGGCGGTCATGCACTTCAGGTGATCCAGCGCCTGCTGCACGATGATCTTCAGGTCATCCGCACTTTCGTGGCCTGCGGCGCTGCGCGTGCCGGTGGCGTCGGCGAGCAGCAGCTCGAAGTCCTTGTCGAGCCTGGTGATCGTGGTGGTGAGGTCCGCAATCTCCGCGCGCGCCAGCAGGTCGCGCCGCATGCATTCGAGCGCGGGGCGGATGAGCGCGTGCACCATCGAGAAGCTGCGAGCCTCCGTGTCGGTGGGGCCAACCGGGCGGCACAGCACGGTGAGCACGGCGAGCAGCGCGCCGGCCTCGTTGCGAAGCCAGCACGCGTACACGGGCTGATTGCCGCCGATGAGGCGCATCTCGCCCGCTCCCTCCGTGTTGTTGCGCGCGAGGGGGAGCACCTCCTCGATGAGCTGAACGAGGTCCGGACCGACGGTCGTTTCGCTGGTCCATTGCATCTCACCCCGGGCATCGAAAATCGCGACGCTCGTTGCCCGGGGCAGCAGCGACCGGATCAGTTGCACGTAGGGCTCGAACGAACCCCAGAGCGCCGGTCGCTCGCCGCTGCTCCCACCCTGTGCCGTCATTCTTCCTTCGCTCTGGTGCCGTTGAGAGGGGCTGAGGTGGGACCTTCTCAGATATGGGG
>JADGHX010000012.1 GCA_019683695.1 Steroidobacteraceae bacterium | reverse complement strand
CACGTCGGGCGATTCGGTGATGGGGGTGCTCGGGGTGATCGGCCCGACGCGCATGGCGTACCAGCGCGTCATCCCCATCGTCGACATGACGGCGAAACTTCTGGGCGCCGCCTTGAATTCCCGGCGCTGATCCCCACCCACCGCCCGAAGTTTTCATCGGGCAACCCCTCGCGACTTCGGGGCAAACCTGGAAGCGCGGGGTAAACTTTTTGTTTTTGGGAGGCTTTTCCAGGCATGAATGCGCAGTCCAGCCCGCCTGAAGGTGACGCCGAACAGGGCGCTGCCGGCAATGAACAGACGGCCGTGTTGCCCGAGACGGCGGCGCAGCTCGCGGAAGTGGAGCGTCTGCAGCAGGCCCTTGCGGAGTCCGAGGAGCGGGCGAAGAACCACTGGGAGCAGTACCTTCGTGCCGTGGCCGATGTGGAGAACATCCGCAAGCGCGCCCAGCGCGATGTGGAAGCGGCCCACCGCTACAGCCTCGAGAAGCTCGCCCAGGAGCTCCTGCCCGTGAAGGACAGCCTCGAGCTCGCGGTCGAGAACGCCGATCGGGCCGATGCCCAGAGTCTCGCCGCCGGCCAGGAAGCCACCCTGAAGCTGCTGGCCAAGGCGTTCGAGAAGCTGAACATCATCGAGATCGATCCGCTCGGCCAGCCGTTCGATCCCGAGCGGCACGAGGCGATGCTGGTGCAGCCCTCGGATACCGCCGAGCCCAACACCGTTCTGAAGGTGGTTCAGCGGGGCTACGAGGTGAACGGCCGGCTGTTGCGTCCGGCCCGGGTCATCGTGGCAAAGGCACCCGCGGCGGGCCCCCAATCGTCTTGATTCAGGTCTCTCACACCCTAACAAGTGCGCGAAGTAGCACACCCAATCCGACCCCTGGAGTAGTCCCATGGCAAAGGTAATCGGCATCGACCTCGGCACCACGAATTCGTGCGTGGCCGTCATGGAGGCTGGCAAGCCTCGCGTCATCGAGAACAGCGAGGGCGACCGCACCACTCCGTCGATCGTCGCCTTCACCAAGGATGACGAGGTTCTCGTGGGCCAGTCCGCCAAGCGCCAGGCGGTCACCAACCCGCAGAACACGCTGTTCGCCGTGAAGCGCCTCATCGGCCGCAAGTACGAGGACGATGTGGTGCAGCGGGACGTCAAGATGGTGCCGTACAAGATCACGCGGGCGGACAACGGGGACGCGTGGGTCGAGGTGCGCGGCAAGCGGATGGCACCGCCGGAAATCTCCGCGCGGGTGCTCATGAAGATGAAGAAGACCGCCGAGGACTACCTGGGTGAGCCGGTGAAGGAAGCCGTGATCACGGTGCCCGCGTACTTCAACGACTCCCAGCGCCAGGCCACGAAGGATGCCGGCCGCATCGCCGGTCTCGAGGTGAAGCGCATCATCAACGAGCCCACGGCCGCCGCGCTGGCCTATGGCCTCGACAAGCAGGGCGGCGACCGCAAGATCGCGGTGTACGACCTGGGCGGTGGCACGTTCGATATCTCGATCATCGAGATCGCCGAGGTGGATGGCGAGCGCCAGTTCGAGGTGCTCTCCACCAACGGTGACACCTTCCTCGGCGGCGAGGACTTCGACCTGCGCATCATCAATTTCCTGGCCGAGGAGTTCGAGAAGGAGTCGGGTGTCGATGTCCGCAAGGACCCGCTCGCCATGCAGCGCCTGAAGGAAGCGGCCGAGAAGGCGAAGATCGAGCTGTCCTCGAGCCAGCAGACCGAGATCAATCTGCCGTACATCACGGCCGATGCCTCGGGCCCGAAGCACCTGAACATCAAGCTCACGCGCGCCAAGCTCGAATCGCTCGTGGAAGATCTGGTGCGCAAGACGATCGAGCCGTGCCGCATTGCCCTGAAGGATGCCGGCCTGTCCGCGAGCGACGTCTCCGAGGTCATCCTCGTGGGCGGTCAGACGCGCATGCCGCTCGTGCAGAAGTACGTGAAGGAGTTCTTCGGCAAGGATCCGCGCAAGGACGTGAATCCGGACGAAGCCGTCGCCGTGGGTGCCGCCATTCAGGCGGGTGTGCTTGCGGGCGAGGTGAAGGACGTGCTGCTGCTCGACGTGACGCCGCTGTCGCTCGGTATCGAGACGCTGGGCGGCGTGATGACCAAGCTCATCGAGAAGAACACGACGATTCCGACGAAGGCGTCGAACGTGTTCTCCACGGCGGACGACAACCAGACCGCCGTCACCATTCACGTTCTGCAGGGTGAGCGCGAGCGCGCGGCCGACAACAAGTCACTCGGCAAGTTCGACCTCACCGACATTCCGCCGGCCCCGCGCGGTGTGCCGCAGATCGAGGTGTCCTTCGACATTGACGCGAACGGCATTCTGAACGTGTCCGCGAGGGACAAGGCGACCGGCAAGGAGCAGAAGATCGTCATCAAGGCCTCGAGCGGTCTCACCGAGGAGGAGATCAAGCGCATGGTGCGCGATGCCGAGGCGCATGCCGCGGAAGACAAGCGCTTCCGCGAGCTGGTCGAGGTGCGCAACAAGGCCGACAGCCTCATCCACTCCGTCGAAAAGTCGCTGAAGGAGCTCGGCGACAAGGTGGATGGCGCAGAGCGCGGGCGCGTCGAGTCGGCGATCTCGGATCTGCGTACGGCGCTCAAGAGCGATGACAAGGGCGCCATCGAGAAGAAGACCGAGGCGCTCGCGCAGGCGGCCGCCAGCATCGCGCAGAAGGCCTACGCGGATGCCGGCGCAGGCGCGGCGGGCGCGGGTGCCTCCGCGGAAGGCGGCGGCGCAAGCGGCAAGACCCCGGGCGGTGAGGACGTGGTCGATGCCGAGTTCGAGGAAGTCAAGGACAAGGATCGCAAGGCGTCGTAAGGTCCGCGCATTCTTGCGCGCTCAATTGAAGTGAGGGTTCCGGGGGAGTCTCGCACACCGTGCGAGGCTCCCCTTGGTTGAAGACTCGCGGGTGTTTGGCGCCCGTGCGGAGTAAGCTTCAGCGCCGTCCGCAGGCGCGCGGACGGTGTGAAGGCGCGACGGTTACCGCCACAACAGGTTTCATTCGGGGTCAGGTCGTCTCCAGGTTTGCATGTCCAAGCGCGATTACTACAAAGTGCTCGATGTTCCGCGCAATGCGGCCGAAGCGGAGATCAAGAAGGCCTATCGCCGCCTCGCGATGAAATACCACCCGGATCGCAATCCGAATGACGCCGAGGCGGAAGCGAAATTCAAGGAAGCCAAGGAGGCGTACGAGGTGCTCTGCGATCCGCAGAAGCGCGCCGCGTACGATCAGCACGGGCATGCCGGTGTAGAGGCGATCAATCGCGGTGGCGGCCGCGGGGGCTTCGGGCCGGGTGATGCCTTCAGTGACATCTTCGGGGATGTCTTCGGAGACATCTTCGGTACCGCACGCCGCGGCGGTCGCTCCCAGGTGTTTCGCGGCGCCGACCTGCGCTACGAGCTCGAGCTCGATCTCGATCAGGCCGTGTTCGGGCACACGGTGGAAATCGAGGTGCCGAAGCTCACCGAGTGCGAAGCGTGCCATGGCACCGGCGCGGCGAAGGGCACCTCACCCGTCACCTGCGAAACCTGCGATGGCACCGGTCAGGTGCGCATCTCGCAGGGCTTCTTTCAGCTTCAGCAGACCTGTCCGCGCTGTCGTGGCGCGGGCACCATCGTGCGCAATCCCTGCGACAAGTGCCTCGGCCAGGGCCGCGTTCGCAAGACCCGCACGCTGCAGGTGAAGGTGCCTCCCGGAGTCGATACGGGCGACCGCATTCGCCTGGCCGGCGAAGGTGAGGCGGGGCGCAACGGCGGCCCGCCCGGTGACCTGTATGTCGAAGTGCAGGTGCGCGAGCACCCCATCTTCGAGCGGGACGGCGCGCACCTCAGTTGTGAAGTCCCGATCAGTTTCGCCACGGCCGCGCTCGGGGGCACGGTGGAAGTGCCCACGCTGGATGGCGAGGTCACCATCAAGATTCCGGCGGAGACGCAGTCCGGCCGCGTGTTCAGGCTGCGCGACAAGGGCGTGCGCCCGGTGCGTGGCGGAGCGCGGGGCGACCTGTTCTGTCGCGTGGTCGTCGAGACGCCCGTGTCACTCTCCGCTGAGCAGAAAGAGCTCATCCGCAAGCTCGACGAATCCCTGAAGGGGAATGCGGGCAAGCACGCGCCTCGTGAGAAGGGTTTCTTCGAAGGCGTGAAGCGGTTCTTCTCGAGCAACCGCACATGACGCGCGTTGCGATTATCGGTGTGACAGGTCGCATGGGCCGCGCCATCGTGCGCGCCGCGAGTGCCTCCACGGAGATCACGGTTGTTGCGGGCGTCGCGTCCGTGAGCAGCGCGGATCTCGGAAAAGATGTCGGCGATCTCGCCGGCACCGGCGCGTGCGGCGTTCTCGTCACAAGCGACTTGCCCGCTGCGCTCGGCGCGTGCGACGTCGCCATCGATTTCTCCAACGGCAGTGTGACAGCCGCGAACGTTGCCGCCTGCCGTGCCGCGGGCAAGCCTGTGGTCGTCGGGACGACGGGCTTTTCTTCAGCGGCCGAGCTTGAAGTGGCCGAAGCTGCCCGCCACATCCCCGTACTCGTCGCGCCGAACACGAGTCTCGGCGTGACGCTGCTCATCGAGATGGTGCGCGCGGCGGCGAAAACGTTGCCCGCCGAGTTCGACATCGAGATCAGCGAGTCCCATCACCGGAACAAGCGCGATGCACCGTCGGGCACGGCGCTCGCGCTCGGAAGGGCCGCCGCCGAAGGCCGCGGGCAGACGCTCGAGGCGGTCGCGGCGGTGTCCCGTCACGGTGAGGCGCTGCGCCGGCCGGGCGAGATCGGCTTCGCGGTCATCCGGGGCGGCGATATCGTCGGCGAGCACACAGTATTGTTCGCCGGTCAAGGGGAGCAGGTGAGCCTCGGTCACCGGGCTACGGACCGGTCGATCTTCGCTACCGGGGCCCTGCGAGCCGCAGCGTGGCTTGTCGGCAAGCCCCCCGGGCGCTATGCGATGCGGGATGTTCTTGGTTACAAAACAGGGACTTAGCCTGCACCTGACGCTCGACGGGGACACGTCCGGCCCAGGAATTTTTGCATGGACGGCGTGGACACTCAGGTACGGCAACCCGTAGAATTTCGCCGTAATCCGTAAGGGTTAGTCCATGCAAGGCGGGAGGATGTTCGCGAGAACTCCTCCCGCTTTGTATATGTGTGGGAGCCTCATTCAGGCGACCAGGATTTCAACGTCATTGAAGCCCAGCCCGGGGGCATCGAGGGGAACCGGTAAGTGAGCGTAGCAGCGGTGCTGGCTCTGGCGGATGGAACGATCTTCCGCGGCCAGTCGATCGGAGCAAGAGGCAACACCACCGGCGAAGTCGTTTTCAATACCGCGTTGACGGGCTATCAGGAAATTCTCACTGATCCGTCGTACGCGCGTCAGATCGTTACTCTGACGTACCCCCACATTGGCAACACGGGCGTCACGCCCGAGGATCTCGAAGCGTCGCAGATCTATCCGGCGGGTCTCGTCATCCGCGACCTGCCGTTGGTGGCGAGCAGCTGGCGCTCGAACGGCACGCTCAGCGAGTTCCTCGAGCGCGGACGCGTTGTGGCCATTGCGGGAATCGACACACGCAAGCTCACTCGCATTCTGCGCGAGAAGGGCGCTCAGGCCGGTTGCATCATGACCGGCGAGCAGGTGGATGAGAACGCGGCCGTCAAGGCGGCGCGCAAGTTTCCAGGCCTGAAAGGCATGGATCTCGCGAAGGTCGTCTCGACCAAGCGCATGTATCAGTGGAACGAGGGCAGCATCTGGCAGGACAAGTCCCGCCAGCCGATTCGTTCCCAGCAGCGCTTGCACGTGGTGGCCTACGACTTCGGCATCAAGCGGAACATTCTCCGCCTGCTGTCGGATCACGGCTGCCGCATGACGGTGGTGCCTGCGCAGACGAGCGCGGCCGAAGTGATGTCGCTCGCGCCGGATGGCGTGTTCCTGTCGAACGGGCCGGGCGATCCGGAGCCGTGCGACTACGCCATCAAGGCCACGCGTGAGCTCATCGAGCAGAACATTCCGGTGTTCGGCATCTGCCTCGGCCACCAGATCCTGGGCCTTGCGAGCGGCGCACGCACCGTGAAGATGAAATTCGGCCATCACGGCGCGAACCATCCCGTGCAGGACCTCGACAGTGGCCGCGTGTTCATCACGAGCCAGAACCACGGATTCGCGGTGGACGAGAGCACGCTGCCGCCGAATGTGCGCGCGACGCATCGCTCGCTGTTCGACGGCTCGCTGCAGGGCCTCGCGTACAAGGACAGGCCGGCCTTCAGCTTCCAGGGTCACCCGGAAGCCAGTCCCGGCCCGCACGACCTGAGATCGCTCTTCGAGCGCTTCAATCATCTGATGCTGAGGCGCTTGCAGAGCCAGCTGCGCGCGGCCGAGGAAGCCCTGCGCCGTCAGGGCGCCGGCCAGGCGAGCGGAGAGCGCCCTGCCGCGAACGACGCATGAGGCGACCGCTACACTGATTTCCTTCGAAGAAGAATGCCCAGACGCACCGACATCGAAAGCATCCTGATCATCGGCGCCGGCCCGATCGTCATCGGCCAGGCGTGCGAGTTCGACTATTCCGGCGCGCAGGCCTGCAAGGCGCTGCGGGAGGAGGGGTATCGCGTCATCCTCGTGAACTCCAATCCCGCCACCATCATGACGGACCCGGAGATGGCCGATGCCATCTACGTCGAGCCTGTCAACTGGCGTACGGTGGCGCGCATCATCGAGAAGGAAAGGCCGGATGCGCTGCTGCCCACCATGGGCGGCCAGACGGCCCTCAATACCGCGCTCGATCTGGTGCGTGAAGGCGTGCTCGACAAGTACGGGGTCGAGCTCATCGCCGCCTCGCGGGCCGCCATCGACATGGCGGAAGACCGGGAGCTCTTCCGCAACGCCATGCGGGAGATCGGCCTCGAGACGCCGCGGTCGCGCATCGCGCGCAGCATGGACGAGGCGCTCGCGCTGGTGGGCGACATCGGCTATCCGGTGATCATCCGTCCCTCGTTCACCTTGGGTGGCACGGGCGGCGGCATCGCCTACAACCGCGAGGAATTCGAAGCGATCGTCGCGCGCGGGCTGGACGCTTCGCCCACGAGCGAAGTGCTGCTCGAGGAGTCCGTCATCGGCTGGAAAGAGTTCGAGATGGAGGTCGTCCGCGATCGCAAGGACAACTGCATCATCGTCTGCTCCATCGAGAACTTCGATCCCATGGGCGTGCACACGGGCGACTCCATCACCGTGGCGCCGGCGCAGACGCTGACGGACAAGGAATACCAGCGCATGCGCAACGCCTCGATCGCCGTGTTGCGCAAGATCGGCGTCGACACCGGCGGGTCGAACGTGCAGTTCGCCATCAACCCGAAGGACGGCCGGCTGCTCGTCATCGAGATGAACCCGCGCGTCTCGCGCTCCTCCGCGCTCGCCTCGAAAGCCACGGGGTTCCCGATCGCCAAGATCGCGGCGAAGCTCGCCGTGGGCTACACGCTCGATGAGCTCAAGAACGACATCACCGGCGGCGCGACGCCCGCCTCGTTCGAGCCGTCCATCGACTACGTGGTCACGAAGATCCCGCGCTTCACCTTCGAGAAGTTCCAGGCCGCGAACGATCGGCTCACCACGCAGATGAAATCCGTCGGCGAGGTGATGGCGATCGGGCGCACGTTCCAGGAATCGATGCACAAGGCGCTGCGCGGGCTCGAGACCGGGCTCGCCGGTTTCGACGAAGTGCTCACGCTGCCGCTCACCGAGGAAACCGAGAGCAAGCTCGCTTTCGAGCTGCAGTCGCCCGGCCCGAACCGCGTGCTCTATGTGGCCGATGCATTCCGCGCCGGCTGGTCCGTGGAGCGCGTCCATGAGCTCACGCACATCGACCCCTGGTTCCTCGTCCAGATCGAGGATCTCGTTCGGGAAGAGGCTCGCGTGCGTGAGCAGGGCCTGCCCGCGCTGAATGCGGAGCGCCTGCGTGCGCTCAAGCGCAAGGGCTTCTCCGACATGCGGCTCGCGAAGCTCACCGGTGTTGCGGAGAAGGTGATTCGCGCGAAGCGGCGCGAGCTGGGGATCGCCCCGGTGTACAAGCGCGTGGACACCTGTGCGGCGGAATTCGCCACCTCCACGGCCTACCTCTACTCGACGTATGAGGAGGAATGCGAAGCCGCCCCCACGGACCGTCGCAAGATCATGATCCTGGGCGGCGGGCCAAACCGCATCGGGCAGGGTATCGAGTTCGACTACTGCTGCGTGCACGCGGCGCTCGCGCTGCGCGAGGACGGGTTCGAGACCATCATGGTCAACTGCAACCCGGAGACGGTCTCCACGGACTACGACACCTCCGATCGCCTGTATTTCGAGCCGCTCACGCTGGAAGACGTGCTCGAGGTGCTCGCGAAGGAAAAGCCCGAGGGCGTCATCGTCCAGTTCGGCGGCCAGACACCGCTGAAGCTCAGTCGCGCGCTGGAGGAGGCGGGTGCGCCGATCATCGGCACCACGCCCGAATCCATCGACGTCGCCGAGGACCGCGAGCGTTTCCAGATGCTGGTGAAGCATCTCGGGCTCAAGCAGCCGGCCAACGCCACGGCTCGCACCGAAGAGCAGGCGGTGCGCCTGGCGCGTGAGGTGGGCTTCCCGCTCGTGGTGCGCCCCTCGTATGTGCTCGGCGGCCGCGCGATGGAAGTGGTGTTCACGGAGGAAGACCTGCGCTCGTACATGGCGAGCGCCGTCAGTGTTTCGAACGACAGCCCCGTGCTGCTCGACCGCTTTCTGGACGTGGCCATCGAGGTGGACGTGGACGCCGTGTGTGACGGCGAGGACGTGCTGATCGGGGGCATCATGGAGCACGTGGAGCAGGCCGGCGTGCACTCCGGCGATTCCGGCTGCTCACTGCCGCCGAACAGCCTCTCGAAGGAGATCCAGGACGAGCTGCGCGAGCAGACGCGCAAGCTGGCGCGTGGCCTGAACGTCGTCGGGCTCATGAACATCCAGTTCGCGATCCAGAACGGCATCATCTACATCCTCGAGGTGAACCCGCGCGCCTCGCGCACGGTGCCGTTCGTTTCCAAGGCGACGGGCATCCCGCTTGCGAAGGTGGCTGCCCGCGTCATGACAGGCCGCAAGCTGGCACAGATCGGCATGCTGAAAGAGCGTGTGCCGCCGTTCTTCGCCGTGAAGGAGGCCGTGTTCCCCTTCACGAAATTCCCCGAAGCCGACCCCATTCTGGGGCCGGAGATGAAATCCACCGGCGAGGTGATGGGCACCGGCCGCACGTTCGGCGAGGCCTATGCGAAGGCGCAGTCGGCCTCGGGTGTGACGCTGCCTCGCAAAGGGGTGTGTCTCATCAGTGTGCGGGACCGGGACAAGCCCGGCGCCGTGGCGCTCGGCCGCCGTCTCATCGCGCACGGCTTCGAGCTCGTCGCCACCGACGGCACGGCCCGCGCGCTGCAGGAGGCCGGCGTCCCCTGCCGGCGCGTGAACAAGGTGCGCGAGGGGCGCCCGCACATCGTCGACATGATCAAGAACGATGAGATCGACCTCATCGTGAACACCACCGAGGGCAAGCAGGCCATCCGCGAGTCGAACTCCATCCGGCGTGAGGCAGTCCACAAGCGGGTGACTTACTACACGACGCTGGCCGCTGCGCTGGCGACGTGCGAGGCTCTCGATCACCTCGACGAAGTCGAGGTCAACCGTCTCCAGGACCTGCACAGGGAGGCCATCAGCGCATGAAACGCACGCCGATGACTTTGCGTGGCGCCGAGGCGCTGCGCGCCGAATTGAAGCGCCTGAAGTCCGAGGCCCGGCCCAACGTGATCCGCGCGATCGCGGAGGCCCGCGGGCTCGGCGATCTGTCCGAGAACGCGGAATACCACGCCGCGCGCGAGCAGCAGGGCTTCATCGAAGGCCGCATCAGCGAAATCGAAGCGAAGCTCAGCAACGCAGAAATCATCGACACGAGCCGCATGGCGGGCACGGACAAGGTGGTTTTCGGTGCCTGTGTGGAGCTCGAGGATCAGAACGGCAGCACGCGCGTGAAGTACCAGATCGTGGGAGAGGACGAGGCCGACATCCGCGCCGGCCGCATTTCCATCACCTCACCCATCGCGCGCGCTCTGGTCGGCAAGAGCGAAGGCGACATCGTCGACGTCGATGCCCCCGGAGGGGTGAAGAGCTACGAGGTCGTCTCGGTTCACTACGAATGACGCACGCCCCGCGCGTGCGGTGAGACATGGCCCGTCGATCCCGATCTTCCGGGCGCTGGCTCCAGGAGCACTTCTCGGACCCGTATGTGCAACGGGCCAGGGCCGAAGGCTGGCGCTCGCGCGCGGTCTTCAAGCTCGAGGAGATCGACCGGCGGGAGAAGCTGCTGCATCCCGGTGCGGTGTGCCTCGACCTCGGCGCCGCCCCCGGGGCATGGAGCCAGTATGCGCAGCGCCGCGTGGGACGAACGGGTCGCGTGATCGCCTCCGACATCCTGCCGATGGAGGGCATCACCGGTGTGGAATTCGTGCAAGGGGATTTCCGCGAGGAACCCGTTTTCGGGCAGATCGTTGCGCTCGTGCCGGAGGGCGGCGTCGACGTCGTGCTCTCGGACATGGCCCCCAACCTGAGCGGGGTGGACGCCATCGACCAGCCGCGCTCCATGTATCTTGCGGAACTGGCGCTCGACATGGCCGGGCGCGTCTTGAAGCGCAATGGCAGTGCCCTGATCAAGGTCTTCCAGGGTGCAGGGTTCCAGGAACTGGTTGCGGCCAGCCGACGCATGTTCGCCAAGGTGAAGCTGGTGAAGCCGGAGGCCTCGCGTTCCCGGAGCCCTGAGTTGTATTTGCTGGCTAAGGGGTTTGGCTTGGTGTAGGGTCGATTCGGCCACACGCCGGTCCGTGAGGCGCAAGAGGTTCATCCGTTGAACGATTTGACCAAAAACATCCTGCTCTGGGTGGTGATCGTCCTGGTGCTGCTCGCGGTGTTCAGCCGCTACATGCCCACGGTCGGCCAGCAGCAGGATATCTACTATTCCACGTTTCTGAACGACGTGAAGTCCGGCCGCGTCGAATACGTGCTCCTGCAGGGCGACATCATCAAGGGTAAGCGGAAGGATGGCACGCAGTTCCGGACCTACAACCCCGAGACCGACTACACCACGCTGATCGGGGAGTTGCAGAAGGCCGACGTCAACATCGAGGGCCAGCCGCCGAAGCAGCCGAACTTCCTGGCGCAACTGCTGCTGCAGCTCGCCCCGGCGCTGCTGCTCATTCTGGTGTTCGTCTACATGCTGAGGCAGATGCAGGGGGCTTCCGGAGGGCGTGGCGCCATGTCCTTCGGAAAGAGCCGCGCACGGCTCCTGGGCGAGGATCAGGTCAACGTCACCTTTGCCGATGTGGCCGGCGTGGACGAGGCCAAGCAGGAAGTGGGCGAGATCGTCGACTTCCTGAAGGATCCCGGCAAGTTCCAGAAGCTCGGCGGCAAGATCCCGAAGGGTGTGCTCATGGTGGGCTCGCCCGGCACGGGCAAGACGCTGCTGGCCCGCGCCATCGCCGGTGAGGCCAAGGTTCCGTTCTTCACCATCTCCGGCTCCGACTTCGTCGAGATGTTCGTGGGCGTGGGCGCTTCGCGCGTGCGCGACATGTTCGAGCAGGCCAAGAAGCATGCGCCCTGCATCATCTTCATCGACGAGATCGATGCCGTGGGGCGCCATCGCGGCGCCGGTCTCGGCGGCGGGCACGACGAGCGCGAGCAGACGCTGAACCAGCTGCTGGTGGAGATGGATGGCTTCGAGGGCAACGAAGGCATCATCGTCATCGCCGCCACGAACCGCCCGGACGTGCTCGACCCCGCGCTGCTGCGCCCCGGTCGTTTCGACCGGCAGGTGGTGGTGCCGCTGCCGGACGTGCGCGGCCGCGAGCAGATCCTGCGCGTGCACATGCGCCGCGTCCCTCTCGCCGAGGACGTGAAGCCGGCGCTCATCGCCCGCGGCACGCCGGGCTTCTCCGGTGCGGACCTCGCGAACCTCGTCAACGAAGCGGCACTCTTCGCCGCGCGTGCGAACAAGCGCATCGTCGGCATGGAAGAGTTCGAGCGCGCGAAGGACAAGATCATGATGGGCGCCGAGCGGCGCTCCATGGTGATGACCGAGGCCGAGAAGCGCATGACGGCCTATCACGAGGCCGGGCACGCGATCGTCGGCATGTCCGTCCCGGAGCACGATCCGGTGTACAAGGTCACGATCATTCCGCGTGGCCGGGCGCTCGGTGTCACGCAGTTCCTGCCGGAGCAGGATCGATACAGCCTCTCCAAGCGCCGTATCGAAAGCTCCATTGCCACGCTGTTCGGGGGCCGTATCGCCGAGGAGCTGATCTTCGGGCCGGAAGCGGTTACCACCGGCGCGTCGAACGACATCGAGCGCGCAACGGATCTGGCGCGCAACATGGTCACCAAGTGGGGCCTGTCGGATCGGCTCGGGCCGCTCACGTACACCGAAGAGAGCGGCGAGGTGTTCCTTGGCCGCAGCGTCACCCAGCACAAGCAGGTGTCCGACGGCACGGCGCATGCCATCGATGAAGAAGTGCGGCGCGTGGTGGACAGCAACTACAAGCGCGCGAAGGACATCCTCGTCGCCGCGCTCGACAAGCTGCACATCATGGCCGAGGCGCTCATCAAGTACGAAACCATCGATGAGCAGCAGCTCAAGGACATCATGGAAGGCCGCACGCCGCGTCCGCCCAGCGACTGGGACGACACGCTCACCAACAAGCCGCCGAAGGCGCCCTCCGAAGGCGCGCCGGGGGTGGGCGCACCGGCCGGCCAGCATTAGCCGCCGGCGCATTCAGGCGTAAACTGCGCCCGGGTCTGAAGGACGTTCAGGCCCGGGCGTTTTCATTTGTACGAATCCATGTTTCTTCAGTGCCGGGACAAGCGGCTCGATCTCAGCGCGCCCGTGGTGATGGGCATCGTGAATGTGACTCCGGACTCCTTTTCGGACGGGGGCCGGTTCTTCGATGCGCAGCGGGCCATCGAGCATGGCAGGCAACTCGTGGCGGAAGGGGCCGCGCTGCTCGATATCGGCGGAGAGTCGACGCGGCCGGGCGCGGAGCCCGTGTCCGTGGAGGAGGAGCTGCGCCGCGTGGTGCCGGTCGTGGAAGGGCTGCGCAGCACCGGAGCCATCATTTCGGTGGACACGAGCAAACCGGAAGTGATGCGGGCGGCAGCGGCCGCCGGAGCGCATCTCATCAACGACGTGTATGGCCTGCGTCTGCCGGGCGCGCTCGAGGCTGCAGCCGAGAGCGGGTGCGCCGTGTGCGTCATGCACATGCAGGGGGAGCCACGGACCATGCAGCTCAACCCGCAGTACGGGGATGTCGTGACCGAGGTCAAGGCATTCCTGCTCGAGCGCGTGCAGAGTTGCCGCGCCGCAGGCATCCCGGCGGAGCGTATCGCGATCGATCCCGGCTTCGGTTTCGGCAAGACGCTCGAGCACAACGCCGCGCTGCTGCGGGGCCTCGACGTGCTCACGGCCGAAAAGTGGCCGGTGCTGGTGGGCCTGTCTCGCAAATCGATGCTTGGGAAGATTCTGGGTCGGCCCGCAGGTGAGCGGCTGTACGGGAGCCTTGCGCTCGCCGTGTTAGCCGTGCTCAAGGGGGCGCGCATCGTGCGCGCGCACGATGTGGCGCCGACAGTGGATGCATTGAAAACCGTCGTAGCCATGCAGAACGGAGGATGAGCAGTTGACGCGACGATTCTTCGGCACCGACGGGGTGCGCGGCCGGGTGGGCGAGCATCCGATGACCGTCGATTTCGCGCTGCATCTGGCCAGTGCCGCGGCACGCGTGCTGGCGCCGGAAGGCGGCACGGTGCTCATCGGCAAGGACACGCGCCTCTCGGGCTACATGTTCGAATCTGCGCTGGAAGCCGGGTTCGTTGCCGCCGGCGTGAACGTGCTGCTCATCGGGCCGCTGCCGACGCCCGGCATTGCCTACATGACCACGAAGTTCAAAGCCGATTTCGGCGTGGTCATCAGCGCCTCCCACAATCTGTACGACGACAACGGCATCAAGTTCTTCGACAGCACCGGGGCGAAACTCTCGGACGAGCTCGAGGAGCGCATCGAGCAGGAGCTGCAGCAGAAGCCGGTGACGAAAACGTCCCGGAGTCTCGGCCGCGCCACGCGCGTGGATCGCTCGCGCACGATGTACCAGGATTTCTGCGCCTCCACGCTCCCGCCCGGTGTGGATCTCTCCGGCCTCAAGATCGTGGTGGATTGCGCGAATGGCGCCGCCTACAAGGTGGGCCCGCGCATTCTCGCGGACCTGGGGGCGGAGATCGTGCCCATCGGCTGCTCGCCGAACGGCCGCAACATCAACGATGGGTGCGGTTCGCTCGCACCGGACCTGTTGCAGCTCACCGTGCCGGGCGTGCGCGCACACGTGGGCCTCGCACTCGATGGCGACGGCGACCGGCTCGTGATGGTGGATCACTTCGGCCGCACGGTCGATGGAGACCAGCTTCTCTACATCCTGGCAAAAGCACGTCAGGAAGCCGGCACGTTGCGCGGTCCCGTGGTGGGCACGGTGATGAGCAACTTCGGTCTGGAGCTGGCCCTGAAGCGTGCCGGCATCGAGTTTCTCCGCGCGCAGGTGGGGGACCGTTACGTCCTGAGCATGCTGCGCGAGCACGGCGGCATTCTCGGGGGCGAAACCTCCGGTCACATTCTCTGCCTGGACAAGACGACCACGGGTGACGGTCTCGTGAGTGCGCTTCAGGTGCTGGCCGTGATGCAGCAGACGGGCCGCTCGCTCGCCGAGCTGGCCGCGGGCATGCAAAAGTTTCCGCAGGTGCTGCTCAACGTGAAGGTGGCCAGGCGGTTCGACCCGAAGGGCGTGCCTGCCGTGCAGGACGCGGTCTCTCGCATCGAGAATCGGCTCGGAGAAGAGGGCAGGGTCGTGCTTCGCGCCTCCGGCACCGAGCCCGTCATTCGCGTGATGGTGGAAGGCCGCGACGAAGGGCTCACGAAGAAGCTCGCCGGCGAGCTGGCCGAAGTGGTCAAGGCCGCGGCGGTGTAAAGCGGCCGCCGCATCTTGCGCCGAAGATCACTCCGTCGACGGCCTCCACGTCTGATTAGTCAGGCAGTCACCCTGTCTGCTCTCACAGGCGGCAGGCACATGCCCGGCCGATGCGTCAGCCAGGCGTGGTGGCTGGTGCATCCACCACGCCTGGCAGGGTCACAGCAAGCACGCCCGCATCCCTGCTTTCGGCGTTCCTTGCGCCGTGTGCTTCAGAACATCGCCTTCAGCCCGACGAAGAACCGGCGACCGAAGGTGTCGTGATACGAGAAGCTGCTGCCCAGGGCGTTGTTGTTCGCGCTCGGATTGTCGGGCGTGAAGGTCGCGCCGACGACTTCCGGGTCCGCATTGAAGAGGTTGTCCACGCCTCCGCGCAGCTCATAGCGGCCGAACGCCCAGCGGGCAAACAGATCCGCCTGAGTGTGCGAGCGCACGCCCAACGCATTGGCTGCGGCGCCGGGTGCCGGATCGAGCCCCGGCCAGTACTGCCAGCGCAATCCCATGGAGTACGGCCCGTTGCTGTAGCCGAGTGTTGCGAACACGCGGTATTCGAAGTTGACGCCGGTGCCCTTGTTCTCGACGAACGCGGCGCCCGGGAACGGCGACTCGGCCCAGCTGTTGAGGTGGGTGTACTGGAGGTTGGCGCTCAGCGTGCCGGGAAGGAATGACAAGCCGATTCCGGAGAGGGGGCTGGCCCAGTCGAGCTGCACATCGACACCCTTGGTGCGGATGCCACCGAGGTTCACGTACTGCGCCTTGAACTTCCGATCCGCTCCATACACGGAGCCCTGAGCCGGCAGGTACTCGCGATCGATCAGCTGACAGTACGGATTGTTTGCGGCCAGTTCCTCGCCGGTGTGAGAGCCCGGTGCATCACCGATGAGGCTGTTGTACTGGGCATCCAGACACTGCTGATACACCGTGAGATGGCTCGGAATGTCGATCGCGCCCTCGATGTCGATGTTGTAGTAGTCGACCGAGAACGTGAGCCGCCGCAGCGCCTCGGCCTCGAACGGCGAGCGGATCACCACACCGATGGTGTAGGTGTCGGCCTTTTCCGATTCGAGGTTCGGGTTGCCGCCCTGCACGGCGAGCGAGAACGGGAACGCATTGGTCTGCCCGAACACATTGAAGGCGTAATTGTTGGCGCTGTCCTCCCCGGGCACGTACAGACTCGCTGGCGCACCGTCGCGCATCATCAGGTACTGACACAGGATCTGCAGGTTCAGGCGGTTCGGATTCTCCGGGCTATTGCCCCAGCTGGGTGTCACGCCCGTCCAGTTGCCGCAGGCATCCACGGCGTTGAAGTCGATGGAGGTGGCCCCGGTGGGCGAGAAGAGCTCGACGACATTCGGAGCGCGGTTCGCGCGCTGGAATCCCCCGCGGAAACCCACCCAGTCCGTCACCCGCCAGTCCGCCGTGGCCTTCCAGGTCGAGACCGTGCCACTGGTGTTGTAGTCGGAGAAACGATAGCCCGGATTGAGCTCGAGCTTCTTGACGAGCGGCAGGTCCGCGAGCAGCGGGATCGCAAACTCAACATACACTTCCTTCACGGACGTGGTGCCTCGCACGCCGAGCGGGAGCGCGATGTTGTTGACGACGTTTGCGTTGTTCTGGTTCGCGTTGTAGGCAGCGTCCGGCGTGAACTGGTACTGCTCGGCGCGATACGTCGTGCCGGCCGCGAACTGCAGCGGGCCGCCCCAGATGTTGAAGAGACTGCCTTGCACGTTTGCCTCGATCACATCCTGTGCGATCGAGGTGATGTTGTTCATGCGCAGGGTGACGAAGTCGGCACAATCCTGCGAGACGGAGGGCGTGTTGTTCACAGAGCCATCCGGATTGAAGATCGGCAGGCCGCTGGTGCAGCTGCCCGCGACGGCCAGTGTGTTCGGGTTCTGCCAGTTCCTGCCGTAGTAGTCGGCCTCGAACAGCGTCTTCACGCGATCGTGGGCCAGGAAGCTCTCCGGCAGATGCGCGTTCTGCGAGGTCTTGCCGTGCGAGCCGTAGACCTCCCAGGTCCAGTCCTTGAACGGGACATTGCCGCGGAAGCCGCCGATCAGCTGGTACACATTGTTCGTGGTCTCGGTGCTGTAGGCCGGCAACCAATCGACGCCACCCTCGTACTGCCAGGGCGTGTGCCGGGGATCGGGAATGTTGCGGCTGTTCAGCAGCGCCGCCAGCTCTGCAGGCACCGGATGATGCGCAAAGCCTGCCGGTCCCTGGCCGAACGTGGGCGAGGCCGGGTCGTCATAGTCGGCGTTGTAGGGCACCTGGATCGCCCAGATGTTGAACAGGCCCACGTGGGCGCCGTAGGCGATGCTGAAGTTCTCCGTGAAGCGCGCCTCGGTGAACATCTGCACGTGGTCGTTGAAGTTGTAGCGTGTCGAGGCGAAGAGTGAGTAGCGCTCGAGCGGCACGGAAATGTTGCTGTTGTCCTTGTCGAAGAAGGCGAGGTCGCCGTTCGGATTGATCTTGTAGCCCGCGTCGTAGCCCATCGGCCCCGTATAGGGATGCGCAGGGTTCAACGGATCGGCGGGATCGAACACCTTGCCGTTCTGATCGATGACGTAGATGCTCCCGGCGCTCAAGGGGAACACGGATCTCGGGCACGTGAGCCCGCAGTTCCACGCACTGAGACCCGAGCCGCCCGGCACGGTGCCGCCGCTCTGGGTACCGGGATCGAGCCACCCGGCCCGCACCCACGCGCGATCCTTGCCGCGGATCTGGCCGCGATCGGAATAGCTGGCCCCGAACATCACGTTGCCCTGGTCGTTGGCGTAGTTCGTGCCGAACACGGCGCTCAGCTGGTACTCCTGACCGTCGCCTTCCTGGGTCACGCCGTACGAGGCGTCAAACTGCGCACCCTGGAAGTTCTTCCGGGTGATCAGGTTCACCACGCCGGAGATGGCGTCAGCGCCATAGACCGCCGCTGCGCCACCCGAGATGACCTCGACGTTCTGGATCACTGCGCTCGGAATCGTGTTGAGGTCCACCGCCAGACTGCCGTTGATCGGCTGCACGCGACGGCCGTCCACGAGCACCAGGTTGCGGTTGGTGCCGAGATTGCGGAGGTTGATGGTGGCCGCACCGGGTGTGGCCGTGGGGGAGGGGAAGGGCGTCGACGCCTGGCTGTTCGCCTGCGCGTTGGCGGCGACCGTGAACTGCGGGAGCTGATTGAGGGCCGCTTCGATGCCCGTGCTGGAGCGGCTTTCGAGCGTTTCGGTCCCGACGGTGACGATCGGACTCTGCGACTCGTAATCCCGACGCACGATGCGCGATCCCGTGATCACCACCTCGTTGAGCGCCTCGTCCTGTGCGTTCCGTTCCGGGCTCTCCTGCGCGAGCGTCGGGCTCGTGGCGCACGTTGCGAGCGCCAGCCCGACCGCCGCCCGAATGAGCTGCGTACGGTGCTGATGAGAACCTGCTGCAATCTTCATAGCCCCCCTCCTGATTGAGTGTTGGCACTGGGTGAATGGCTTGCAGCCCGCGAGAGCACGCATGTCTCCTCATGCGCTGGCGTCTGCTCACGGGTTTGAGGTTCGCGCCGGGTCGCCCGGCCGTTGCCGCGGCTCGGCGGTGAACTGTCGTGGGTCGATCAGCTCATGAGACCTCCGCTACTCGGCGCAGCACGCAAGCGCAGAAAGCGAGGCGCACCGCGCAGCACCTGCACGGTTTTCAAGCACGCCTGAGTCCCCCTGCGTTCTGGCTTGGTGCTGCTGTTATTGCGCTTGACTCTCGCGCAAGTGACGCGTCGCAGGCCAATTCACCCCGGGGTGTGTTCGCTGCGCGGCGGGCACACGGCGGTGTGTGCGGTCATCGTGTTTGCATTCGCGCGGCGAGTGTTGCGCCTGGGTAGCGGCACGGATACGCACGCTTGCGCTGTGTGGCGGACGCAGGGTGCGCTTGGCTCGCATGCGAGCGCATGACCTGTATCCTCGGCCGGTGGAGAACATCGAATATCCACACTCACGAGGGGAGCAATTCGCATGAATCGCAAACGGACCGCATGGCTCGGTGCCGCGGTGCTGGTGGCCCTGTCGGGTGTGGCGTCGGCGAGCGGCGAGAAGTCGCTCGACCGCGCCGCGCTCATCAAGCTGGCGGACGACTACTTCGCGGCGCTGGTCGCGCACGACCCGCGCAAGGTGCCGCTGGCCTCCGATATCAAGACGGTCGAGAACGCGAAGCGCATCGCGCCGGGCGAGGGGTTGTGGAAGACCACCACGGGCGGCCCGACGGAGTTCAAGATCGTGGTGCCGGACACGGTGTCGCAGCAGGTGGGCGGCATTCTCATGATGCAGTCCGATGGCAAGCCGGCAGAGGTCGGCTTCAGGCTGAAGGTGGTGAACGGCAAGATCACCGAAGCCGAGCACCTGATCGCCGTGCCTCGCGAACAGAGCCTCCCGAACCTGCAGAAGGTGCGCCCGGCGATGCTGATGGAAGTGCCGTATGAGTACCGCGACTCGCGCGGGCGGCTCCTGCACATCGCGAAGTCCTACTATGACGCGCTCGATCTGAACAACGGCTCGCTCGCGCCCTTCGCGCCCGATTGCGAGCGGCGCGAGAACGGCATGCGCACTGCGCCGAATGGCGGAGCGGTGGGGGGAGCGGGCATCCCCGGCGGCCCGCAGCGGCCGCCGAGCCTCGTCGGGATGCACGATTGCAAGAGCCAGCTCGATTCACAGGCGATGGCCTACATCACGACCATCGACAATCGTCGCGTGACGATCGCGGACGAGCTCACCGGGCTTGCGGTCGGCTTCTCGCACTTCCGGCATGACATGAAGCAGAAGGAATACCGGATTCTGAACGACCCCTCGCGCGAGGTGTCGACGATGAACTTCAACCCCTTCGACCTGCCGGCGCTGCACGTCTACAAGATCTGGGGCGGCCAGATCCATGAGATCGAGGCCATCGGTTTCATGGCGCCGTACAACTCGCCGAGCGGCTGGGAGTAGTTTCCCCGTCAGCCCTCGCGGCCGGCGCCTCACGTCGCCGGCCCTTTCTTTCACAGCTGCGCGCACACCGAGCGCCCAACACCATCTCCACCGGCTCCGACCGCACGCATCCACGCGCGCCGATCAGCGCGCAGTCACCACCAAAGCCGACGCGCGTCGCCCCAGGCTGCGACGACTTGCGCATTGGCAAACTGAGGCGCTCATCAGCGAGCAGACGCGTGCACTCGACCCACGCGCGCCGCACGGGCGGTCAACGAGCAGAGGCATGCACCCGAAGATCAGAAGCGCGCCCGCCGCACACCCGCATCAGCAAGCGAAGGCGTGACTCAACACGCGCTCGCGCTGCACAGACCCATCATCGAGCGAAGGTGCGTGCAACATGGGGCCGTCGGCGGCCGTCTCGGGCGCCACGTTCCCCGCGTCAAGCTCCGCGCACCTCTGCACGAATTCTTGGTACGCGCGCATGTGGCGCGGCGTAGCGGGGAGGCCGGGACCGCCGAAAATCGCCGTCTGCGGCGATCTTCGAAACGCGCCCGAGCAGGCGGCCGAGAACTCTCTTGCACGCGTCTCCGCTTGCCGGCACGGCCCATCGCGCCAGCACGCGCCCACATCACCGGCCCCAGCGATTTTCGAATCGCACCCGAGCAGGCGGCCGAGAACTCTTTTGCACGCGCCTCCGCTTGCCGGCACGGCCCATCGCGCCAGCACGACCCTGAAGGGCCTCTTCCGCGCGGGCGCGCATGGAGCACCCGACAGCGCGACGCTCCGCAGCGCCGGACGTGCCGCGCGTGCGCCGGGCAAATCTGCGCCGCAGGGAAAAAATCTTTTCTGCGATCCGTGGGTTGCGCAGGCGAGGGGCCCTGTCTATCATCGCGCGCCCTTGGCCGCACCCCCGGGTGCGCCCCCGTGAACACTTGTCGAGGACGGGCCCATGCGCCGCCCCATCGTTGCCGGAAACTGGAAGCTGCACGGATCACGTGCCGAAAACGGCCGCCTGATCGAAGAGCTCACGGCGCAGTTTCCGGCGAAGGCCGTGGCCGCGTGCATCGTGTGTCCGCCGTTCGTCTACCTGCAGGAATGTGCCCGCCTGCTGCGCGGCTCCTCCATCGAGCTCGGCGCGCAGGACGTGTGCGCCGAAGCGCAGGGCGCCTTCACGGGCGAGGTCTCGGCCGCGATGCTGAAGGACGTGGGCTGCGAGTACGTCATCGTCGGCCATTCCGAGCGTCGGCTGATCTATCGCGAAAGCGACCAGCTGGTGGCTCGCAAATTCGCGGCGGCACAGTCGAAGTCGCTGGTTCCGATCCTCTGTGTGGGTGAGCAGCTCGCCGACCGTGAAGCCGATCGCACCGAGGAAGTCATCGCGCGCCAGCTCGATGCAGTGCTGGCGCTGTCGGGGGTGGATGCGTTCGCGAATGCGGTCATCGCGTACGAGCCCGTGTGGGCCATCGGCACGGGGCGGAACGCCACGCCGGAGCAGGCTCAGCAAGTTCATGCGTTCATTCGCGCGCGGCTGGGCGCGCGCAGTGATAAGATTGCGGCCGAAACACGCATCCTCTACGGCGGCAGTGTCAAGGCCGGCAACGCGGCGGAGCTGTTCGCCATGCCCGACGTGGACGGGGGGCTCATCGGCGGTGCCTCGCTGAAGGCGGACGAGTTCCTCGCGATCCTGGCCGCGGCCGGGACCCAGTGACGGAATGCGAGTGTCAGTGCGGGCGATGAACGCACGTGCAGTGTTTGAGG
The DNA here is from genome assembly GCA_019683695.1 of Steroidobacteraceae bacterium. Lineage (GTDB taxonomy): Bacteria > Pseudomonadota > Gammaproteobacteria > Steroidobacterales > Steroidobacteraceae > JADGHX01. The sequence goes on along the minus strand of JADGHX010000012.1, from coordinate 24,868 downwards.
GCCGGGCGCCGGTGGTGCAGCCGTGCCCGAAGAAGGTTTGAACATGCTTCGCATGGTCCTGATGGCAGTTCAGGTGTTCGTCTCGGTCGGCATCGTCGGCCTCGTGCTGTTGCAGCGGGGCAAGGGTGCCGATGCGGGGGCGGGCTTCGGCGCAGGCGCTTCGGGCACCGTCTTCGGTGCGCGGGGTGCGCGCACGGCGCTGTCGCGGTTCACGGCGATCCTGGCCGCGGTGTTCATGTTGAACAGCCTCGCGCTGGCGTACATGGGCAATCAGCAGGCCGCGCAGCAGCCGAAGACGATTCTGGACCAGGCGGCGGCGGGCGCGGAAACGCCGGCCCCCGCAGGCTCAACGGGTAACGCGAGCACGCCAGCCGTGCCTGCACCCGCGCCGGGCACGCCAGCGCCAGGCGGCGCGCAGTCGCCGACGCCCGCGCCGGCGGATGTGCCGGCACCGGCCAATGTACCTGCAGGGGGTACGCCGGCGCCGCAGCCCTGAGCCCGGAGCGAATTCAACGTTTTGTTGCCGACGTGGTGGAATTGGTAGACACACTAGCTTGAGGGGCTAGCGCCGCAAGGTGTGGGAGTTCGAATCTCCCCGTCGGCACCACTTATTGTCTCGTGTCTTGTAGAATGCGCGCCCACCGAGAGCCCGGGGGTGGTGCGCAGGGGGAATGCGCACGGCCGGGCTCCGCACAGGGGGCAGCGCGCGTCGGATGCGAACTGTCCCCTTTTAATGTGGGTTGAACATGCTGGCGAATTATCTGCCCGTCCTCATCTTCCTCGTCGTGGCTACGGGGCTGGCGGCAGTCCTGCTCCTGCTCGGCACCGGTCTCGGCCGCGTCTTCACCCGGTTCCCGGGGGACCGTGAAAAGATCTCGCCGTACGAGTGCGGCTTCGAGGCCTACGAAGACACCCGCATGAAGTTCGACGTGCGGTACTACCTCGTGGCCATCCTGTTCATCGTGTTCGATCTCGAGATCGCGTTCCTGTTTCCGTGGGCGGTAGCGCTCGACCGGATCGGCGTGTTCGGCCTGCTTGCAATGGGCCTTTTCCTCCTCATTCTCGTGGTCGGATTCATCTACGAGTGGAAGAAAGGGGCGTTGGAGTGGGACTAGAGGCGCAAGGGCCGGAAGGCTTCGCCGAACGCGGCTTTCTCACCACCCAGGTCGACAACCTCATCAACTGGGCGCGCACGGGTTCGCTGTGGCCCATGACGTTCGGGCTGGCGTGCTGTGCCGTGGAGATGATGCACGCGGGCGCGTCCCGCTATGACCTCGACCGCTTTGGCGTGGTGTTCCGCCCGAGCCCGCGGCAGTCGGACGTCATGATTGTCGCCGGCACGCTGGTGAACAAGATGGCGCCGGCGCTGCGCAAGGTGTACGACCAGATGGCCGAGCCTCGGTGGGTCATCTCGATGGGGTCGTGCGCGAATGGCGGCGGCTACTACCATTATTCCTACGCCGTGGTTCGCGGTTGCGATCGCATCGTTCCCGTCGACGTGTACGTGCCGGGCTGTCCGCCGACGGCCGAAGCGCTCGTGTACGGCATCATTCAGCTGCAGAAGAAGATCGAGCGCACGAGCACGATCGCGCGCTGAAAGCCGATGCAAGTGGGTAGTCGTTCCGTGTCGAAAGTTGAGCGCGCATGAGAAACGTTGAAGCGCTGGCCGCCAGGATGGAGCGCCTTGCGGCGAAGGTGGACGCGCAGCTCGCCGGGCGCGTGCGGCGCGTGCCGTCCCTGCGTCACGAGCTGGCGTACGAGGTGGATGCCGCGCAGCTCCACGACGTGTGTGTCACACTGCGCGATGCGCCGGATCTCAAGTTCGAGATGCTCATGGATATCGCCGGCGTGGACTATCTGGTCTACGGCCGCGACGAGTGGCAGACGCATTCGGCCACGCGCTCGGGCTTCAGCCGCGGCCGCGTGGCACGCATCCTGCCGGTACAGGAAGACAATGAGGCAGGCGAGGGCGGTCGGGGCGAGCGTCCCGAGCTCGGCGCGATGCAGGAGCAGGCGGCCATCGAGGCGGTGGTCGCCAAGCGTCCGCGCTTCGTGGTCGCCTATCAGTTGCTCTCGATCACGCACAACTGGCGCGTGCGTCTCATCGGTCTTTGCGAGACGGACGAAACGGGCGAGCCCGTGATCGATTCCGTGGTCGACGTGTGGGCGTCGGCCAACTGGTTCGAGCGCGAGGCGTTCGATCTGTACGGCATCCTGTTCCGCGGCCACCCCGACCTGCGCCGCATTCTCACGGACTACGGCTTCGTGGGGCATCCGTTCCGCAAGGACTTCCCGCTCTCCGGCAACGTGGAAGTGCGCTACGACCCCGAGAAGAAGCGCGTGGTCTATGAGCCCGTGAACATCGTCCCGCGCGTGCTCGTGCCGAAGGTGATCCGCGAGGATCATCGTTACGAGCCGGCCCTTCGCGACCCGAATATCCCGCGATGAACGAACCCGTCGAAATCCGCAACTACACGATGAACTTCGGCCCGCAGCACCCGGCGGCGCACGGTGTGCTGCGCCTGGTGCTGGAGCTCGATGGCGAGGTGATCCAGAAGGCCGATCCCCACATCGGGCTGCTGCACCGGGCCACGGAGAAGCTCGCGGAGACCAAGCCGTACAACCAGTCCATCGGCTACATGGACCGGCTCGACTACGTGTCCATGATGTGCAACGAGCACGCGTACGTCATGGCCATCGAGCGGCTGCTCGGCATCGAGCCGCCGCTGCGCGCGCAGTACATCCGCGTGATGTTCGACGAGATCACGCGCATCCTGAATCACCTCATGTGGCTCGGTGCGCACGGCCTCGACATCGGCGCCATGACCGTGTTCCTCCTGTGCTTCAAGGAGCGCGAGGAGCTCATGGACGTGTACGAAGCCGTGTCCGGCACGCGCATGCATGCCACGTACTACCGGCCCGGCGGCGTGCATCGGGATCTGCCGGACTCGATGCCGAAGTACCAGCCCTCGAAATGGCGCTCGAAGGCCGAGGTGGACAAGCTGAACGAGGCGCGCTCGGGCACGATGCTGGATTTCATCCAGGCCTTCACCGAGCGCTTCCCGAAATCCATCGACGACTACGAGACGCTGCTCACCGACAACCGCATCTGGAAGCAGCGCACGGTGAACATCGGCGTCGTCTCGCCGGAGCGCGCGCTGCAGCTCGGGTTCTCCGGCCCCATGCTGCGCGGATCCGGCGTCGCGTGGGACTTGCGCAAGAAGCAGCCCTACGAGGTGTACGACCAGGTGGATTTCGACATCCCCGTCGGCGTGAACGGGGACTGCTACGACCGCTATCTGGTGCGCGTGGAGGAGATGCGCCAGTCGAACCGCATCGTGCGCCAGTGCGTGGATTGGCTGAAAGCCAATCCCGGCCCGGTGATGATCGATGACCGCAAGGTGCGGCCGCCGCGCCGCGAGCAGATGAAGGGCGACATGGAATCGCTCATCCATCACTTCAAGTTCTTCACCGAAGGGTACTGCGTGCCCGCCGGGGAGACCTATGCCGCGGTCGAGGCGCCGAAGGGCGAGTTCGGCGTCTACCTGATCTCGGATGGCGCCAACAAGCCGTATCGCGTGAAGTGCCGGGCGCCCGGCTTTGCGCATCTCGCGTCGCTGGATGAGATGGTTCGCGGGCACATGCTGGCGGACGTGGTCGCTGTCATCGGCACGCAGGACATCGTGTTCGGGGAAGTGGACCGTTGAGCACCGACAAACTGGCTCCCGTATCGAAGGCGAAGTTGCTCTCTGAAGCCACGCGCCGCGAGATCGATCACTGGGTGGCGAAGTTTCCGCCCGGCAGGCAACGTTCCGCCTGCATCTCGGCCCTGCGCGCTGCGCAGGAGCAGAACAATGGCTATCTCACGCCGGATCTGATCGAGGCCGTCGCCGAATACCTCAACCTGCCCCCCGTGCAGGTGTACGAGGTGGCGAGCTTCTATTCGATGTTCGAGCTGCATCCGTGCGGCCGGCATCACGTGAGCGTGTGCACGAACATCTCGTGCATGCTCTGTGGCTCCGACGAGGTGGTGGCGTACATCGAAAAGAAACTCGGCATCAAGACGGGCCAGAGCACGCCGGACGGGCGCATCTTCCTCAAGAAGGAGGAGGAGTGTCTCGCCGCCTGCACGGGCGCACCGATGATGATGGTGGATCACGTGTACTACGAGAACCTCACGCCCGAGATCATCGACAAGGTTCTCGACGAGCTGAAGTGACGCCCATGGCTGCCAGCGACTACGCGGACAAGATGAATCTGGTGGTGTTCGAGCCGCTGAAGCTCGAGCGCTCGTGGGAGCTCGCCACCTACCGGAAGATCGGCGGCTACGACGTGTGGGAGAAGATCCTCGCGGAGAAGCCGCCGCGCGAGCAGATCATCGATGCCATCAAGGCCTCGGGTCTGCGCGGGCGCGGCGGTGCGGGCTTCCCCACCGGCACGAAGTGGAGCTTCATGCCGCGCAACTCGCCGGTGCAGAAGTACCTCGTGTGCAATTCGGACGAGAGCGAGCCCGGCACCTGCCACGACCGCGACATCCTGCGGTACAACCCGCACGCGCTCATCGAAGGGCTCGCCATCGCGGGCTACGCCACGAACGCAACCGTCGCGTACAACTACATCCGCGGCGAGTTCCTGGGCGAGCCGGTGCCGCGCTTCGAGGCCGCGCTGAAGGAAGCGTATGCCGCGGGTCTCCTTGGCAAGAACGTCAAGGGCAGCGGCATCGACATGGACATCTACACGTTTGTGGGCGCGGGCGCCTACATCTGCGGCGAGGAAACCGCGCTGCTGGATTCGCTGGAAGGCAAGCCCGGCAAGCCGCGCTTCAAGCCGCCGTTCCCGGCAGCGTTCGGTTTGTACGGCGCGCCCACCACCATCAACAACACGCAGAGCTTTGCCTCCGCGCCCACCATCCTGCGCAAGGGGCCGCAGTGGTTCGCAGGTCTCGGGCCGCCGAATTCCGGGGGCACGGTGATCTTCTCCGTCTCCGGTCATGTCGCGAAGCCGGGGAACTACGAGCTGCCGCTCGGCATTCCGTTCAAGGATCTGCTCGAGATCGCCGGCGGCATGCGCAACGGGCGCAAGCTGAAGGCGGTGATCCCCGGCGGCTCGTCCGTGCCCGTGGTGCCGGGCGACATCATGATGAAGACGAACATGGACTACGACTCCATGCGCGCCGCCGGCTCGGCCATCGGTTCCGCAGCGGTCATCGTCATGGACGAGACCACCTGCATGGTGCGCGTGCTCGAGCGGCTGTCCCGCTTCTACATGTCCGAATCCTGCGGCCAGTGCACGCCGTGCCGTGAAGGCACCGGCTGGATGAATCGGCTGCTGAAGCGCGTGCTCGCCGGACAGGCGCGCCGCGACGACCTGAATCTGCTTCTGGACGTGGCGAACCGCATCGAGGGCCACACGATCTGTGCGCTCGGCGATGCGGCCGCGTGGCCCGTGCAGAGCTTCCTGAAGCACTACCGCCATGAGTTCGAATACATGATCGATCACGGTGGCCGCAGCATCGTCGAAAACCTCGGAGCCCAGGCAGCGTGAGCGACGATCTCGTCAACATTGAAATCAACGGTGTGCCCTGCAAGGCGCACAAGGGCGAGATGATCATTCGCGCCACGGATCGCGAAGGCGCGTACGTCCCGCGGTTCTGCTACCACGAGAAGCTCGCCGTGGCGGCGAATTGCCGCATGTGCCTCGTGGACGTGGAGAAGGCGCCGAAGCCGCTGCCCGCCTGCGCCACCCCCGTGGCGGAGGGCATGAAGATCTTCACGAAGTCCCCGCGCGCGATCGGCGCACAGCGGGCGACCATGGAGTTCCTGCTCATCAATCATCCGCTCGATTGCCCGATCTGCGACCAGGGCGGCGAGTGCGAGCTGCAGGATCTGGCGGTCGGCTTCGGCCGGGACATCTCGCGGTTCACCGAGCGCAAGCGTGTGGTGCCGGACGAGAACCTCGGCCCGCTCATCGCCACGGATATGACTCGCTGCATTCACTGCACGCGCTGCATCCGGTTCACCGAGCAGATCGCCGGGTATCAGGAGCTCGGCATGATCGGTCGCGGCGAGAACATGCGCGTCCGCACGGCCGTGGAGCACACCGTGCAACACGAGCTGTCGGGCAACGTCATCGACCTCTGCCCCGTGGGCGCGCTCGTTTCGAAGCCGTATCGCTTCACGGCGCGCGCATGGGAAATGACCTCCCATCCGCTCGTCTCGCCGCACGACGGCATCGGCACGAACCTGTTCGGCCACGTGCTGCGCGGCAAGCTCATGCGCGTGGTGCCGCGTGAGAACGAAGAGATCAACGAGACGTGGATCGCCGACCGCGATCGCTTCAGCTACGAGGGCATCTACAGTCCGGACCGGCTGAAGTCCCCCATGGTGCGCGAAGGCGCCGAATGGAAGGCGGTGGACTGGGAAACCGCGCTCAATCACGTCGCGAAGAATCTGCGCGAGCAGGCCTCGAGCCTCGGCGTGCTGGCAAGCACCTCGAGCACGGTGGAAGAGCTGTATCTGCTCGGTCGCCTGACGCGTGCGCTGGGCTCGCAGAACATCGATCATCGGCTGCGTCAGCGGGATTTCCGCGATCAGGCGGCCGATCCGCTGCATCCCTCGCTCGGTTTGCCGATCGCGCAGGTGGAGAGGCTCGATGCGCTGCTCCTCGTCGGCTGCAATCCGCGTCGGGAAGCGCCGATCCTCGCGCACCGCATTCGCAAGGCGGCGCAGCGGGGCGCAAAGATTTCGTTCGTCAATCCGGCGCGCTTCGAATTCCTGTTCCCGATCGCCGCGTACCTGGAATCCGCGCCGGCCTCGCAGGTGAACGATCTCGCCGCCATTCTGTCCGCCGTGACGGGCGGTGGCGCGGAGCAGGTGCCTGTGCATCTCGCCGACGCCGTTCGCAACGCCAAGGTGGAGGAGACTCACCGCGCCGTCGCGATGCAGCTGCTCTCCGGCGAGAAGCGCGCCGTGCTGCTGGGTGCGCTGGCGCTGCGTCACCCGGCGTTTGCGGATTTGCGTGCGCTCGGCGCCGCGATTGCGCAAGCCATCGGCGGAACATTCGGCGTGCTCGCGGAAGGTGGAAATGCCGCGGGTGCGTACCTCGCAGGCGCCGTGCCTCATCGCGAAGCGGGTGGGCGTCCGATTGCCCAGCCGGGCCTCACGGCTGCGGAGATGCTGAAGAAGCCGCTCGGCGCGTACGTGCTGTTCGGCGGCGTGGAGCCGTGGGTGGATGCGCTCGACAGTGAAGTCACCCGCACGCTCGCCGCGGCGAAGTTCGTGGTTGCGATGACGCCGTTCGAGAGCGAGACGCTGCGCGAAGTCGCGCACGTGATGCTGCCGATCGGCACGTTTGCGGAGACCTCCGGCACGTTCGTGAACCTCGAAGGTCGCTGGCAGAGCTATGCCGGCGCCGCTCAGCCGGTGGGCGAGGCGAGGCCGGGGTGGAAGGTGCTGCGCGTGCTCGGCAACGTGCTGAACCTCGACGGCTTCGAGTACCTGTCCTCTGAGGAGGTGCGTGACGAGCTGCGCCGCGCCTGCGCCGACGCGCAAGTCGCGCCGTACGCGGGATCGCACCGGGTCAATGGCGCGCCGGCCGCGGCGCCGATCGTCGAACTGAACATGTATCAGGCGGATGCACTCGTCCGCCGCGCGCCTGCCTTGCAGAAGACGCGCGAGGGCCGCACGCCGCCGGCGCACTACTGAGAAGACACAACCGTGCTCGAAACCTTCTCAACAGCCTGGTATTCGCTTCCGAGTTACGCACGCTCGACCGTGTGGATTGTCATCATCACGGTCTCGCTCATCATCTGCGTGGCGCTGCTCACGTTGTGGGAGCGCAAGGTGATCGGCTGGATGCAGCTCCGGAAGGGGCCCAACCGCGTGGCCATCTTCGGCCTGTTCCCGGGCCTCGGTCAGCCGTTCGCCGACGTGGTGAAGCTCCTCATGAAGGAGATCATCCGCCCGGCCAACGCGAACCGGTTTCTGTTCCGCATCGCGCCGGCCATTGCGCTCATTCCGGCCTTCATGACGTGGGCCGTGGTGCCGTTGTCGCCGGAGCTCGTCGTCGCGGACGTGAACGCGGGGTTGCTCTTCGTGCTCGCGCTCACGTCCGTGAGCGTGTACGGCGTCATCGTCGCCGGGTGGGCGTCGAACTCGAAGTATGCGTTCCTCGGCGCGATGCGCTCGGCCGCCCAGATCGTGGCGTATGAGATCGCCATGGGGTTTGCGCTCGTGGGCGTGCTCATGGCCGCGGGCAGCCTCAACCTGGGGGACATCGTGCGCGCGCAGTCCGGCGGGCCGCTGTCGTGGTACTGGTTCTGGCTCTTCCCGCTGCTCGTCGTGTACTTCATATCGGGCGTGGCGGAGACGAACCGCGCGCCGTTCGATGTGGCCGAAGGCGAATCCGAGATCGTGGCAGGCTTCCACGTCGAGTACTCGGGCATCGGGTTCGCGCTCTTCTTCCTCGCCGAGTACGCGAACATGATCCTCATCTCGGCGCTCGCGTCCGTGTTCTTCCTCGGCGGCTGGCTGAGCCCGTTCGAGGGGTACCTCCCGGCCGGCAATCCGGTGACCGATTGGCTCATGGCGCCGAGCTTCTTCTGGCTCGGGGTCAAGATCTTCGTGTTCCTGTTCTTCTTTCTCTGGTTCCGCGCCACCTTTCCGCGCTACCGCTACGACCAGATCATGCGCCTCGGCTGGAAGGCGCTGATTCCCGTGACGCTCGTGTGGATCGCCGTGGAGGGCGTGATGGTGTATTTCAAGGTCGGGCCCTGGGCCGCGGCCGGTTAAGCGAGCTTCATTTCAATGGCCGCCAACTTCCTCAAGGTCTTTCTCCTGCCCGAGCTGCTGAAGGGCATGGGCGTCACGTTGCGGACGTTCTTCACCCGCAAGTACACCGTGAACTATCCGGAGGAGAAGACTCCGCAATCGCCGCGTTTCCGCGGCCTGCACGCGCTGCGCCGGTATCCGAACGGCGAGGAGCGCTGCATCGCCTGCAAGCTCTGCGAGGCCGTGTGCCCCGCCGTGTGCATCACCATCGATTCGGACGTGGCGCCGAATGGCACCCGCCGCACCACGCGCTACGACATCGATCTGTTCAAGTGCATCTACTGCGGCTTCTGCGAGGAAGCCTGCCCGGTGGATGCCATCGTCCTCACGCGCATCCACGAATACCACATGGAAAATCGCGGTGAGAACATCATGAGCAAGGACAAGCTCCTCGCCGTGGGTGAGCGCTACGAAGCCATGATTGCGGCCGACAAGGCCGCGGATGCGCCGTATCGGTGACGGGCGGAATGAGCAACACGAAGGGGAGGGCGGCCCGCGTGCGCGCGGCCGGCACAGATTCGGGCGGGGAGAGGTAAGCGATGCTCGTGCAGATTCTTTTCTGGGCGTTTGCCGCCGTGCTGGTTGGCTCGGCCCTGGGCGTCATCCTCACGCGCAACCCGGTGCATTCGGCGCTTTCGCTGGTGCTGTGCTTCGTGACGAGCGCCGCCATCTGGCTGCTCATCGAAGCGGAGTTCCTGGCCGTCGTGCTGGTGCTCGTGTACGTCGGCGCCGTGATGGTGCTGTTCCTGTTCGTCGTCATGATGCTGGACATCAATACGGAGGAGTTGCGCAGCGGGTTCACGCGATACGCGTGGCTGGGCTGGCTCACGGCCGGCGTGGTCATCGCTGAGATCGTCGGGGTGGTCATGGCCCGTTCGCTCGGCGTGGATGTCACGAAGGGCGCCGAGCCGTTGCCGGCGGACTACAGCAACACCACCGAGCTCGGTGCCGCGCTCTTCACCCAGTATGCCTATCCCTTCGAGCTCGCGGCCGTGCTGCTGCTGGTGGCCATCGTCGCCGCCATCGCGCTCACGATGCGCAAGCGCCCCGGCCACAAGGTGCAGGACGTGGCCAAGCAAGTCGCGGTGCGTCCGCAGGACCGCATCCGCATCGTGAAAATGGATCCGGAGAAGGGCGCATGATCACGCTCGGCCATCTGCTCGCACTATCTGCCGTCCTGTTCGCCATTGCGGTGGCGGGCGTCTTCCTGAACCGGAAGAACGTCATCCTGCTGCTCATGTGCGTGGAGCTGCTGCTGCTTGCGGCGAACTTCAACTTCGTGGCGTTCTCGCGCTACCTGGGAGACATCAGCGGCCAGGTGTTCGTGTTCTTCGTGCTCACGGTGGCCGCGGCGGAGTCCGCGATCGGACTGGCCATCCTGGTGGTGCTCTTCCGTGAACGCCGCAGCATCAACGTCGAAGACCTGAATACCCTGAAAGGCTGAAGCAGCGCGCATGAACCCGAACGTGCTCCTTGCCATTCCGCTCCTGCCCCTGATCGCGGCGATCATCGCTGGCGTGTTCGGCAGGCAGGTGGGCCGCGCCGGCGCGCATACCGTGACGATCGCGGGCGTCGCCATTTCCTGCGCGCTGTCGCTCTACGTGCTGAAGCAGATCTACTTCGACGGCGCGCCCACGTTCGATGCGCCGGTGTACACCTGGCTCGTGTCCGACGGCATCAACATCCAGGTGGGCTTCCTCGTCGACCGCCTCACCGCGCTGATGATGGTGGTGGTCACGTTCGTGTCGCTGTGCGTGCACGTGTACACCATCGGGTACATGCACGACGACCCGGGCTACCAGCGCTTCTTCAGCTACATCTCGTTGTTCACGTTCTCCATGCTGATGCTGGTGATGTCGAACAACTTCATGCAGCTGTTCTTCGGCTGGGAGGCGGTGGGCGTCGTCTCGTACCTGCTGATCGGCTTCTGGTACACGCGGCCGAGCGCCATCTTCGCGAACATGAAGGCGTTCATCGTGAACCGCGTGGGCGACTTCGGCTTCATCGTCGGTATCGCCGCGATCGTGTATTTCACGAACTCGCTCGACTACAAGGAAGCGTTCGCGGCCGCGCCGCAGCTCGTCTCGCAGAACATCGTGCTCAGCCACACGACCTCGGTGGCGGCGCTCACGGTGATCTGCGTCGGCCTCTTCATCGGCGCCATGGGCAAGTCCGCGCAGGTGCCGCTGCACGTGTGGCTGCCGGATTCAATGGAAGGCCCGACCCCCATCTCCGCGCTCATTCACGCGGCGACGATGGTGACCGCGGGCATCTTCATGGTCGCCCGCATGTCCCCGCTCTTCGAGCACTCGGAGACCGCGCTCACGTTCGTGCTCGTCATCGGCGCCACGACGGCCTTCTTCATGGGCCTCCTCGGCGTGGTGAACAACGACATCAAGCGCGTCGTGGCGTATTCCACGCTCTCGCAGCTCGGGTACATGACGGTGGCGCTGGGCGTGTCGGCCTACAGCGCGGCGATCTTCCACCTGATGACGCACGCGTTCTTCAAGGCGCTGCTGTTCCTTGCCGCGGGCTCGGTCATCATCGGCATGCACCACGAGCAGGACATGCGCAAGATGGGCGGTCTCGCGAAGTACATGCCCATCACCGCAATCACCTGCTGGATCGGTGCGCTCGCGCTCGTCGGCACGCCGTTCCTGTCGGGCTTCTATTCGAAGGACGTCATCATTGAAGCCGTGGGTGAGTCGCATCGGGCGGCAGCCACGTACGCGTACTGGTGCGTGCTGCTCGGCGTGTTCGTCACGTCCCTGTACACGTTCCGGATGCTGTTCATGACCTTCCATGGTCCGGAGCGCTTCCGGCACGCGCACGGCCATGGTCATGCGGAAGAACAGGGAACAGCGGGAGACCCGGGCCCCGGCGGCGCGCTGGCACACGCGCCGGCATTCGCCACGGCGGGCGCCCACGGGCACGGCAGCGCGCACACCTCGGCGCATGCAGCCGAGGTGAGTCACGCGCCTGCGCATGCGGTTCACTCGTCTGGCGGACATGGGGCAGGCGCGCATGCTCATGAGGAGCACGACCGGAGCGCGCCTCACGAAAGCCCGGCTGTCGTCACCGTGCCGCTGATCGCGCTGGCGATTCCGTCGCTGCTGATTGGCGGGCTCACGGTCAGCAGCGTGGTGTTCGGGGATTTCTTTGGCGACGCCATCTTCGTGCTCGAGCGCAACGACGTCCTCGGCGAGCTCGCACACGAGTTCCACGGCGCCATCGGGTTCGCGCTGCACGGGTTCTTGTCATTGCCGTTCTGGCTGGCTCTCGCGGGAGCCGCCACGGCGTGGCTCTTCTTCCTGAAGAAGCCCTCGCTTGCGAATACCACGGCGCGCACCTTCGGGTGGCTGCGCACGATTCTCGTCAACAAGTACTTCTTCGACTGGATCAACGAGAACATCGTCGCGGGCGCAACGCGCCTGCTCGGTCGAAGCCTCTGGCGCGGCGGCGACGCTGCGATCATCGACGGCGCAATGGTGAACGGCACGGCCGCCGCCATGGGTCGGCTGGGCTCGCTCCTGCGGCACGTGCAGAGCGGATATCTCTACTCCTACGCCTTCTGGATGATCATCGGTCTCGCGGTGCTCCTGGGCTGGTTCCTGTGGCGCTGATGTAAAAGGGGCGGGGCGGTCGTTCATGCAAGGTTTCGGGTTGCTTTCGGCTCTGGTGTGGCTGCCTATCGCGGCAGGCGTGATCGTGCTGCTGCTGGGCGACCGGCGCATCGTCACCGGCAGGTGGGTGGCGCTCATCGGCTCACTCATCACGCTCGTGCTGTGCCTGCCGCTGATGACGGGGTTCCAGGGCGGCACGGCGGAATTCCAGTTCGTCGAGAAACTGCGGTGGATTCCGGGGTTCGAGGCGTACTACCACCTGGGGGTGGATGGCATTTCCGCGCCACTCGTGCTGCTCACCGCGTTCATGACGGTGCCGGTGATCATTGCCGCGTGGAGCGTCATCGAGACGCGCCCGTCGCAGTACTACGCCGCCTTCCTGATCATGGAAGGGCTGATGATCGGCGTGTTCAGCGCGATGGATGCGCTGCTGTTCTACTTCTTCTGGGAAGCGATGCTGATTCCGATGTTCCTCATCATCGGAATCTGGGGCGGCCCGCGGCGCGTGTACGCCACCATCAAGTTCTTCCTGTACACGTTCCTCGGCTCCGTGTTCATGCTGGTGGCGCTGATCTACATGTATCTGAAGGCGGGCGACTACTCGATCGCCAGCTTCCAGGCGCTGCCGCTCACGCTGAATGAGCAGCGCTGGATCTTCATCGCGTTCCTGCTCGCGTTCGCCGTGAAGGTGCCGATGTGGCCGGTGCACACCTGGTTGCCGGATGCGCACGTGGAAGCGCCCACGGGCGGCTCGGTGATCCTTGCGGCCATCATGCTGAAGATGGGCGGATACGGCTTTCTGCGCTTCAGCCTGCCCATTGCGCCGGATGCGAGCCGCGACCTGGACATGCTGATGATCTTCCTGTCGCTCGTCGCGGTGATCTACATCGGCTTCGTCGCGCTCGTGCAGACGGACATGAAGAAGCTCATTGCGTACTCCTCCATCGCGCACATGGGCTTCGTCACGCTGGGCGCCTTCATCATGTTCGACATCGTGCAGAACACCGGAAGCCTCAAGGGCGCGGCGATGGGCGTGGACGGCGCCATGGTCCAGATGGTGTCCCACGGCCTGATCTCCGGGGCGCTGTTCTTGTGCGTGGGCGTCTTGTACGACCGTCTGCACAGTCGCGAGATCGCGGCTTACGGCGGCGTCATCAACACGATGCCGAAGTTTGCCGCCTTTGCCGTGCTCTTTGCGCTCGCGAACACGGGTCTGCCCGGCACGTCCGGGTTCGTTGGCGAGTTCCTCGTGATCATCGCCAGCTTCAAGGCGAACTTCTGGTACTCCGTGCTGGCGGCGGTGACGCTGATCCTGGGTGCGGCGTACACGCTGTGGCTGGTGAAACGCGTCATCTTCGGCCCCGTGGCGAACGACGGTGTCGCCAGGCTTCAGGACCTGAACATTCGCGAATTTCTCATTCTCGGCGTGCTGGCGCTGGCCGTGCTGCTGCTGGGTGTGTGGCCCGCTCCGCTACTCGAGATGATGCAGGCCTCCATCCATCACCTCGTGGATCAGGCCGTGGCGTCGAAGGTGCCGCTGTAGAGCTTTGAACATGCCCGAAACCGACTTCAGTCTTGCGAGCGTCGCACCGGCCCTGCCGGAGATCTACCTCACCGTCATGGTGTGCGTGGTGCTGATGGTGGACGTGTTCGCCGGTCAGACGCGGCGCGGCCTGACGGCCACCTTCACCCTGTTGACCCTGGCCGTCGGGGCGGGGCTCACGGCGATGTATTCGCACGTGGGCGTGCGCACGACACTCTTCAACGGACTGTATGTCGCGGACGAGCTGGCCTGGGTGCTGAAGCTGTTCGGCTTCCTGTTCGTAGCGTTTGCGCTCTTGTATTCGCGCACTTATCTGAACGATCGCGGTTTGCTCCGCGGCGAGTACTTCGTGCTGGCGCTCACCGCGTTGCTGGGTGTGTTCGTGCTCGCCTCGGCCAACAGTCTGCTCACGGTGTACGTGGGCGTGGAGCTGCTGGCGCTCTCCGTGTACGCGATGGTCGCGTTCGATCGCGAATCCGGCATCGCGGCGGAATCCGCCATGAAGTACTTCGTGCTGGGCGCCATTGCCTCCGGCGCGTTGCTGTACGGCATGTCGATGATCTACGGGCTCACCGGAACGCTCTCCATCGACGTGCTCGCGGATCACCTGCGTGGCGAGCCGAGCCTGGGCGTGATCCTCGGGCTCGTGTTCATCGTGGTGGCGGTGGCGTTCAAGATGGGCGCCGTGCCGTTCCACATGTGGCTACCGGACGTCTACCACGGTGCGCCCACGGCCGTGACGCTGTTCATCAGCACGGCCCCGAAGCTTGCGTATTTCGCGCTGGCGTTCCGTCTGCTGGCGGAAGGGCTGCAGGGGCTGGTTCAGGACTGGTCCCGGATGCTTGCCGCGCTGGCCGTGCTGACGCTCATCGTCGGTAACCTCGTCGCTCTTGCGCAGACGAACATCAAGCGGCTGCTCGCGTATTCCACCATCGCGAACGTCGGCTTCATCGTGCTCGGCTTTGTCGCAGGCACGCCGGCCGGATACAGCGCCGCGCTGTACTACACCATCGTCTACGTGCTCACGACCCTGGGCTCCTTCGGCGTCGTGGTGCTGGCGAGCCGCAAGGGCTTCGAGGCGGACGAGCTGGATCACTACAAGGGCCTTCACGCGCGCGATCCGATGCTCGCCTTCATGATGATGATGCTGATGTTCTCTACGGCGGGCGTGCCGCCGTTCGTCGGCTTCTGGGCGAAGCTGCGCATCATTCAGGAGCTGTGGGCGACGAATCATCCGTGGCTCGTCGTCATCGCGGCTGCGGTGTCGGTGGTCGGGGCGTTCTATTACCTGCGCGTTGTGAAGCTCATGTACTTCGACGCGCCTGCGGATGTGCCCGATACGGAGCGGCAGACGGGCGTGCGCTTCGCGCTGGGCCTGAACGCGGTCGCCGTGCTCGTGCTGGGAATCCTGCCCGGGCCGCTGCTCGATCTCTGCGCGCGCCTCATTCATCAGTAGCATCGACCCGCTTACCTATCCGGCTGGTAGCACGCGGCGGCGGACACGCCGCCGTGCGGCTTTCGCCGCGTGATCGCGGGTGCGATCATCCGCGCATGGCACAAAAAACGAACAAACCGCCGCAGAGCAAGACCACCCGGATCGCGGGCTACGACGCCGATCAGATCACCATCCGCGGCAAGGATCTGGTGAAGGACCTGATGGGCAAGGTGAGCTTCACCGAGATGATGCTGCTGCAGCTCACCGGTCAGTCTCCGTCACGCATGCAGGTGCGGATACTGGATGCCGTGCTCGTCACCATCATGGAGCACGGGCTCGTGCCCTCTGCCATTGCCACGCGCCTCACGTATTACGGCGCGCCGGAATCGGTTCAGGGGGCGATCGCGGCCGGGCTGCTCGGGGTGGGGGATCGCTTTGCGGGCACGGCCAGCGAGTGCGCGCTGGTGCTCGAGCCCATTGCCGCGGCCTCGCGGCTCAAGCGTGCACGCCTGGCCCGGGATACCGTGGCCTCGTATCGCAAGCGTGAGCGTCCCATACCGGGTTTCGGGCACACGGTGCATCGTCAGGTGGACCCGCGCGTCACGCGGCTCCTGGAGATCGTGAAAGCCGCTGGCGCGAAGGGCAACTACGTGCGCGCGCTCGCCGCGCTGGAGCAGGCAGTGCACAAGAGCATCGGGCGCAATCTCGTGACGAACGTGAGTGCGGCGATTGCCGTGGCGCTCGGGGAAGCGGGCGTGCCGGCCAAGGCCGTGCGAGGCATCGTTCTCACCGCACGATGTGCAGGCCTGGCCGGGCACGTGTTCGAGGAATCCCAGCGCCCCGTGGGCGCGGCCATGTGGAACGCGGTGACCAGCGCGGTCACCTACGAGCGCTGAGCCGGTTAAGCTCGCGGCCCCTCACCGCGCGCCTGCGGGCACCCCACGCTGGAAGATCACGTTTCCGGACGTGGGCATCTCACGTTTCGTGTAGTCCGCAGGCACCGTGAACAGGGAGGGGTCGGGCTCTCCGCGGCTGATCTGCTCGAGACGATATGTCGTATCGCCCATCATCGGATCGTGTTGGGTGCTGGCCACCACCACGCCGAGCTCCGGGCTGAACCACTGCTCCGAGCGCATCGTGATCGGCTGTTCGTTCCCGATGGCGCCCGCATCGATGGTGTACTCGAGCTGGCTGCCGGTGACCCTCAGGCCTTCGATGATCCGCTCACCCAACGACACGGGAGCGGGCAGTGGCTTCGCGTGAGGTTTGCAGCCTGACTCCGCGGAGGGCGGCGGCGCCGCGTAGCGCATGATCAGGCCGGCGCTGCCCGCAGGGGCCACGGCGGACATCACCACGACAGGGGGTGCCACGGCGTGTGTTTCGCCCGCGGGTGGTGCCGGCAAAGTCTGACTACTGCTGAAGCCCCTCGTCGCCCTTCCGGCGCGCATGCGTGTAGAGGGGGCAGGTGCCCCGAATCCGCTGCCCACCCCGCCGCTGAAGGCGTTTCCGGAAAACGCGATAGTGTCCTCGGGTCCGGAGACGACGACGTCCTGCTTGAGCGTGCTGCCGAAGCGAGCGTTGTTTTCCGCCTTCGGTGCATCTGATTGTGGGGCGGCGCGCCGGGCGGAACGCTCAGGCAGCTTGAACACGTCCGCGCGCTTCAGCGCCGAATGCAGCACATACTGACGGCCGGCAACGGGATCCGTGATCGTGACGACGGTCTGCGCCTCGTCCGGCGTGAAGGGGCCGATCGCGGCCAGCGAGTATTCCGTTCGGGTGCGCCCCTGGCTGTCCCTGTAGTACTTCATCGTGTTCGTGCGCACGATGCGGTTCCCGTCCGCAAGCGTCGTGACTACTTCTGTGGTGCCGACACCGGAGTACGGTGCGTTCTTGATGACGTCTGCCCCCGGCTCGGTAACGAGTGCGACCTGCCCCGCGCCGACGCCGGGCGGGCAACCGGGCGCCCCGTTCGCCACGAGCATGAAATCACCGGGTGGCGCGACCTGCGCCGACGCGGCACATGACAAAAATCCCCATGCGAATCCGGCGGCCGTCAGTCCCAGGGGCCGAAGAGCGTTCGATTTGCGAGACATCGGAAGGACCTCGGATGAAAGGGTCAGGGCATCGGCACGGCACGGCCGCGATCTGCGGGCACGACCTGCACGATCCGCATCGTTCCGTCATTGGCGATACGCACGTCTACCCAGTACTGGCGTTCGCCTTCCTGAGCTTGCGCGCCTGATGTGCCCATGGGCGCAAAGCTCGCTTTCACGCGAAAAATCGCTGACTCCGCAGGCCACAGGGATACCTGTCCGGCGCTGACGGCAGGCACGTTTGTTTCCGGCAGCAACGTGGGAGGCACGGCGAGTGCGTTGAAGTCCTCCATGCCGGTGTCGTGCCGCGATACAAGCAGGAAGACGCCTACTGCAATCACCAGAAGCGACGCCGCGCTCGCCGCCCAGAAGATGGGCCGTCGCAGAACATGCCGCGTCTTCCTCGTGCCGGCCCACTCTGCAATGGCTGCGTCGATGCGCGCGTCCAGATCACTTGAGGGCCGCATCTGATGCAGCGCGTGTGCGTACTTGTCCAGCTCGCGAATGGTCGCGAGATCCTGTGAATCGCTCATGTGATCGATCCTCTGCAGGACAGTGTCAACGCGTCGCCGTCAACGTCGGTCTCGCCGCGTGGGGCACACCTGTCCTCGTCATCGATGTCCTCGTACGTCTCGAGCCGCCGGGCGAGGAGGGCGCGGGCGCGGCTCAGTCTCGAGCGCACCGTGCCGATGGGGCAGCCGAGAATGTCCGCAACGGTGGCGTATGGCAGCTCTTCCAGGTCGCACAACGCGACCACCTCCCGATGGACGCGAGGCAGGTCCGCAATGGCCGCGCGCACGCGCTCGATGCCTTTCGCGCGATCCAGGGCGTCCGCGGCGTCCTCCAGCGCCAGGAGGTTTTCATCCTCCAGCGCCGCGACGGGGTCGACCTCCGCGTCGCGGACCGAGACGCGTGCGATGCGAGCCATGCGATGCCGGGCGATCCCGATGAGAAAGGCGAGCACCGAGCCGCGCTCGGGATCGAACCGCTCCGGGTGGCGCAACAGCTCGACGAACGTGTCGTGGACCACGTCCTCCGACGTCTGGCGGGAGTTGCTCATCGCCATGCCGAAGCGCAGGAGGGTGGCGCCGTGCCGCTCGTACAGCTCGCGCGCCGCGGCGGCGTCCCCATGGCGCAAACGGGTGACGAGACTCGCGTCATCGGCGGTGAGAGCGGTCATGAACGGCGTCCTGGTTCACTGGTCGGCGAGACTCATGCCGTACATTGCCGCCACGGGGCGGAAAAGTTCCCTTCGGAGCCGCACCCGGAGGAAATGCGGCTTGCGCGCGGCGGGATTGTCCGAACAATGGCGCTCCCATGACCGATGTCACCGCACACGCCGCGCGCATCCTCCGCGAGGTCTTCGGGTACTCGAGCTTCCGGGGGCAGCAGGCTGAGATCATCACGCATGTGGCCACGGGCGGTGACGCCCTCGTGCTCATGCCGACCGGAGGGGGCAAATCCCTCTGCTATCAGATTCCGTCGCTCGTCCGGCGCGGTGTGGGCGTCGTTGTGTCTCCTCTCATCGCGCTTATGCAGGACCAGGTGGCGGCCCTGCGCGAAGCGGGCGTTCGGGCCGCGTATCTGAACTCGACGAACTCGTGGGCGGATGCTCAGGCCATCGAGCGACAGGTGCGCGCTGGGGAGCTGGATATCTTGTACGTCGCACCCGAGCGGCTCATGACGGAGAGGTGCCTCGCGTTGCTGGATGCGGCAGAGCTCGCACTCTTTGCAATAGACGAGGCGCACTGCGTCTCGCAGTGGGGCCACGACTTCCGCCCGGAATATCTGCGGCTCGCCGTGCTGGCCGAACGCTACCCGAATGTCCCACGCATCGCGCTCACCGCCACGGCGGATGAGCTCACGCGCAAGGAAATCGTCGCGCGTCTGGCGCTTGCGAGCCCACGGGTGTTCATCTCGAGTTTCGATCGGCCCAACATCCGCTATCGCATCAGTGAAAAGGACAATGCGCGCCGGCAGCTGCTGCAGTTCATCCGTGAGGAGCACGCGGGAGATTCAGGCATCGTCTACTGCTTCACTCGCAATTCAGTGGACGAGACCGCCGAGTTCCTTCGGCAGAACGGCATAGACGCGCTGGCATACCACGCGGACAAGGAACACGGCACGCGCGAGGAACACCAGAGCCGGTTCATCCGGGACGACGGCGTGGTCATGGTGGCCACCATCGCGTTCGGCATGGGGATCAACAAGCCGGATGTGCGGTTTGTTGCGCATCTGGACCTCCCGAAGAGCATCGAGAGCTACTACCAGGAGACCGGCCGTGCCGGTCGCGACGGGCTGCCGGCGGATGCGTGGATGGTTTACGGCCTTGCGGATGTGGTTCAGCAGCGCCGCCTGATCGACCAGTCCACGGCGGGAGAGGAATACAAGCGCATCTCAACTGCGAAGCTGGATGCGCTTCTCGGCTTGTGCGAAACGATCGAGTGCCGGCGCGTGCAGCTGCTGGCGTACTTCGGCGAGGCGAGCAGCCCGTGCGGCAACTGTGACAACTGCCTCTCGCCGCCGGAGGAGTGGGACGCCACCGAAGCCGCGCAGAAGCTCATGTCGTGCATTTACCGCTGCGAACGACCGAGTGGCATCGCTTTCGGCGCGCAACACATCATCGACGTGCTGCGCGGGCAACGAACAGCCAAGGTTCTGCAGTACGGGCATGACGAGGTGAGCACCTTTGGCATCGGTGCAGACATCAGCGCGGCACAGTGGCGGTCGGTCATCCGGCAGCTCGTCATGCTGAAGCTGCTGCGCGTGGACCATGAGAGCTTCAACGTGCTGCGGCTCACCGCCGCAAGCCGAGACGTGTTGACCGGCCGACGTTCGCTGCGGTTACGCCGTTTGCCGGAGCGAGCGGCGCGGGAGCGAAAAGGGCGGCGCACGGCCAATCGCTCCCCAGAGGCACTCGCTGGCGTGGCGAACGGCGGTACTACCGCGCCCCACAGTGAACCGGTGTTTCAAGCCCTGCGTGAGTGGCGCCGCAATGTGGCGCGCGAGCATGGCGTCCCTGCGTATACGGTTTTCCACGACAGCACATTGCTCGAAGTGTCGAGGGTGCTGCCGCGAACGCTCGACGACCTGCGTGGCGTGTCGGGTATCGGGGCCACGAAGCTGGATCGTTACGGTGAGCGTCTTCTCGAAATCGTGAGAAGTGCGGCGGCACCGGCGGGTGCAGGCGGCTGAGCGCGAGGGTGCGAACCCGGAAGCGACCGCTTCCGGGCTGCTGATCAGGGAGCTCGCTCGACAGCGCTGTCGAGCGCGGGCTCGAGCGGTGCGGTGAGCCCGCGGACCGCCACGACGCCTCGGGCGATTTGCACGCGGCCCTCTTGCTCCGCATCAGCGAAGGACCACAATACGGCGTCACATCTGGAATTGGGTCCTGAGACCCGGGAGGTGTGTATGGTAGAGAGACGCTGGCAGGACTGGGTCAATCTGATCCTTGGCCTGTGGACGTTCGTCTCGCCATGGGCCCTCGGTTTCGCCAACACGAACAGGACTGCGGCGCAAGCCATGTGGGTTCTTGGCGTGGCGATCGTGGTGTTCGCGGCGTTTGCGGTGTACATGCATCGCGCGTGGGAGGAGGTCGTGAACATCCTCCTTGGCGTGGCGCTCATCGTGTCGCCGTGGGTGTTGGCCTTCAGCGATCAGTCCACACCGATGACGAATGCTGTCGTGGTGGGGATCATCGTAACGGCACTCGCTCTGTGGGCGATGCTCACGGAAACGTCCGTGCAGAAGTGGTGGCACGAGCGCCATCAGGTTCGCTGAGCGAGCAACTCAACCCGGCCGGTGCGGCCACGCGGTGCCACCGCATCCGCACCGGCTGCATCTCAAACTGAGCACCTCACCTCTACGATTCGATCTGTCGGGGGCGAAACACGCACACGTCAGGGGAGTGATGTGTCATGTATGCGTCCGCGACCGTGGCCACGGCTTCTCTTCTCGCGCTTGCCTCGTCCACCGGTGACTCGACCGGAAGTGTTCTGCATGTCACCAACTATGGTGTCGATTCCGCCTCGTGTGGGAGCGCGTCGCAGCCGTGCCGGTCCATCAGCCGCGCCATAGCCAATGCGGAAACCGGCGCGACGATACTCGTCGGGCCCGGTTTCTATGGCGATCTGAACCGCGACAACGATTTCTCGGATCCGGGGGACGAAGCAGTGGATCCGACAGAGCGCAACTGCGCGGTTTGCATCGACAAGAGCGTGCGCGCTCTGTCGGCGTTCGGTGCGAGCGCCACCCGTATCGAAACGCGTACGAACCTGGGCGCCGAGGCAGTGCCGGGACTCGACACGCTGGTCGCGATCGAAGCGGATGGGGTGACCTTCGGAACCCCGGGGCACGGATTCACGCTCATCAGCCCCTCCTTCGTCCAGCTTGGAGTACGCGGGCGAGCCGGTGTGAGAGTGGGCGGAAACATCGCGCAACAGCTGCTGCCGCCCGATCGACGGGACCTGGAGATCTCCGCGAACTTCGGCATTGTGATCTCAAGAGGCAGCGAGGTGCGGCTCACCGGCAACGTCGCGCTCGATAACCACTTCGGCATCAGTTTGCAGAATGACGTGAGAGCCGTCCTGGTCGGCAACGTCGCACGGGACAATTCCTGGGAAGGCTTCACGATCACTTCGGGGCGGAACGTGCGCCTGATCGGAAACGTCGCCAGCGGCAACGGCGAGGATCTGCGCAACCCGGCGCCGGATCCCGTCACCGGCGAGCCCATCTTTCCAACGGCTGCCGGCTTCAACATCACGGATGGCAACCTGCAGGCCGAAGACAATGTCGCGATCGGCAACTTCGGCCCGGGCTTCCGCGTGGCCGGGACTACGGACGGGCAGGGCACCGTGCGCTTCCGTAACAACGCGGCGACCGGAAATGGTGGGGCAGGCTTCCATCTCGTGGCGAGCGCCCGCGGCGAGCAGGTGCTGGTGCGACGGAACAATATCTTCGGCAATCTGGGCGGGGACTCCGGCTGCGGGCTCATCAATCAGTCCGGCGAACGCGTGGATGCGCGCAACAACTTCTGGGGCGCGCCGACCGGACCGGGAGAGGACCCGGCCGACGCAGCAGGCCCGGATTCCGGTTGTGACCGGGGTGTAGGCAGTGAAACGCAAGTGACGCCGTTTGCGACGGCCCCCGTCGCGGTCATACCGACATCGACGCTGCAGATGGACGCTGCGGGGTTGGCATCGAGCGCGCGTTGAGCCGTTGCTGTGGCTTCATGCCGCGAGCCAGGACAGGTCTACGGAAACACTCGGAAGCGCCGTGAGTGTGAGGCTCGAGAGGCCCTCGGCCGGGATGATGTGGCTGCTGTAAGCGCCTTCCGCGGGATTGCGAAGAATGTGCAGCTGTCTTCGCCCTGAGTCGATGATCCACAGCTCCGGGACACCATGCCGTGCATAGAGGGCCGCTTTCGCACGAGTGTCGTACCGCAGACGGGTCTCGCTCACTTCAACCACGAGCAGCGCGTCCGCCGCGGTCGGATGCCGCTGCTCGTAGAAGTCTTCTCGCGGCCGTAGCAGAGCGATATCCGGTTGAGGCTCGGAGAACGCATCGAGCCGCAGCGGCAACTGGCACCGCACGAGCGCAAGATCGCCGGCCGCACGCTCCAGAAGTTTGTGCAGCCGGGTCACGACTGCAGCGTGCCGGGCGCCCATCGGCGGCATGTCGACGATCACTCCCTTGATCAGCTCCACTCGCGCATCCGGCGCGAGCAGGCCCACCGCAGCCATGCGGTAGTACTCATCGACGGTGATGCGATGCCGGCGCAAGCCGTCTGCCATTGCGATGCTCATGGGTTCCCTGGAAGCCTCAGTCTATCGCGAGCGCGGCGCGCGGAGGTACATGACGAATGCTGCGCGTTCCTGGCTCCCTGAGCGCCCGATGGGTGAATGTTGCCGGCGAGCCGTACGGCCAGTCGGGAGCGGCAAGGCTATAGTGCTTTGAGCGGCCACTGCCGCAGCATGAGAATCATAGGGGGAGTTCCACATATGAAATCGAAACTCTTGGGGTTTACGCAGGCGGGTATCGCAGCGTTTGTTCTCTGCGTTGCCTCCAATGCGAATGCGGACGCAAATTACGCAGTCGATCGCGCGTTGATTGAGGATCTGCAAGCGCGGTATCTCTTCGCGCTCGACTTTCGAGATCCGCAGGCGTACGCCGCCACGTTCACCGAAGACGGTGTGCTCGACTACGGCGCCGGTCAGATCAAGGGCCGCAAGGCGATTGCTGAGATGGTCGCCAACATACGCAAGCGCGACGAGGAACGCCGGGCGAAGGACACTTCCGGCCTACGTCCCGCGGCCGGCCGCCACAGCATCACCAACATCGTCATCAAGGTGAACGGCGACAAGGCGACCAGCGTTGCCTACTGGCACCACATGGGCAACGACAATCCCGAGCGCAAGGCGCAGCTCAATTCCTTCGGCCACTACGAAGACGAGCTGGTCAAGGTGAACGGCGAGTGGCTCTTCAGCAAGCGCAAGATCTACAACGAGCAGGTCGCCGAATGGGCCGCCGCCGGCGGTGACAACCCGGTGGTGCACCCGGGCCCCGGTCCGCGGCTGCGCAAGCCGAGCTCCGGCAGCTGAGTTGCAAGACGCGCAGGGCGTGACCGGCGGTGTTCAGTCGCGCCCTGCGTGGACATCTACACAAGATGCGCGCCCCGGTGGGCACAAGGTGCGAGCCCGCGCCTCACATCGGGCAAATTGCTCTCGCTGCGCCGTCAACCGGACACGCGACCCGGGCGTGCGCCGGCCCGCAGAAATGCAGGCTTCACGCGCTTGTTCCCGCGGGAACGAGCGGCGCAGATCGCGCGCGCAGGGCGTGCCGTGCGGCCTCTCCGCGACATTCCGATCCTTATCTCTCTTCCATTCTTCCGTTGTTCTTCTTTTCGTTCTTCAACGCAATGGCGAGGTCGCCGGAGGCGACGGGGTCCGATCGGCGCAGTGCCTCAATGAATGCAGATGAGGTTTGGCGAAGGGGAGGTGCGGTTGGTCGATGGGGTTGCGCGGGATCGGGCGCAGCAGCCTCGTTCGCCTCCCGAGTGAAGAGGCGCGCGCTGCCGCCTGCGCAGAGACGGGCGTGTGCCGCCTAGGTGAAAGGTGCACGTTTCAAGCCTAGGTTTCCGCGGGAACGCCCCGCATAGATTCCACGCGCACCGCTTGCCGCGCGGGCTCATCCCGCCCCGATGTTCGGCTTCCTCTCTTCGTTTCTTTCATCTTCATTCTTCAACCGCAGTGGCGACGTCGCCGGAGGCGACGGGGCCCGATGGGCGCAGTCGCCTCAATGAATTCAGATGAGGTTTGGCGAAGGGGATGTGCGGTTGGTCGATGGCG